>VBAK01000148.1 GCA_005882275.1 Candidatus Segetimicrobium genomatis | reverse complement strand
CCGACCCCAACACCGTCCCGGTCTCCGTGATCGCCGACGACGCGAGGGCGCGGGCGATGCCGAAGTCGGTGACCTTCACCTGGCCGTCCCGGGTGAGGAGGATGTTCTGGGGTTTGATGTCCCGGTGCACGATCTCGCGGTCGTGGGCGTAGGCCAGCACCTCGCAGACCTGGGCTCCGATCTCCCGGGCGCGCGACTCGGAGAGCGGGCCCACCCGCCGCAGCAGCGTCTTGAGGTCCTCCCCCTCGACGAACTCCATCACGATGAAGTGGACGTTTTCGTCGCGCCCGGAGTCGTAGAGCTGGACCATGCGTGGATGGGACAGCCGGGCCACGGCCTGGGCCTCGCGCTCGAAGCGGGCCACGAAATCTTTGTCGTGCGCATACTGCTCCCGCAGCACCTTGATCGCGACCTCGCGGTCGTCGGACAGGCGGCGGCCGCGATAGACCAGGGCCATCCCGCCCTCGCTGAGGTAGCCCGTGACCTCGTATTTGCCGGAGAAGATCCGGCCGATCATGGCTGATGCGAGAGCAGGTCGCGCAGCACGCTCTCGGCTTCCTCCGCGCTCCCCGCCGGAATCCCGTGGATGAGGCGCGGGCGATCGGCGGGCGCGATTCGCCCGACCGGGACCCCGGTCACCTTGATGACCCCGGAGAGCGGCAGGCCCAGGACGCGCGCGGGCATCCCCCACATGACGGCGACCATGTCCCCCCGGACGCCGAGGAAGTAGGCGTGGTCGAGGCGGTACGCCGCCGCCCCCGCCGCCAGGATCGCCGCCAGCCCCACGGGCGCGAGCAGGCGGGCCGCCGCCCGGCCGAGCCACCAGGGCGCCAGGCGCACGATCACGACCGAGGCGTTGTCGAATCCGCCGCGCGCATTCGCCAGGCCCAGCAGGACGCTGCACGCCTCCTCCGCGTCGGGCGACGACCTGATCACCGAGCGGATCTCCGGCGAGGGGACGGCGGTGTGGAGGCCGTCGGTCGCCAGCACGACCACGTCTCCGGGCCGGAGCGGCTCGTCGATCACGTCGATGTCGACGTCCGGCGCGGCGCCGAGGGCGCGGGTCAGGATGTGCCGCTGGGCGTGCGTCTCGACCTCCGCGGGGGTGAGGCTGCCGCGGCGCGCCAGTTCGGAGACCAGCGAATGGTCGGCGGTCAGCTGGCGCACCTCCTGTGCGCGGAGCAGGTAGGCGCGGCTGTCGCCGACGTGGGCGACGATTCCCGCGCGGCCGCCGGCGAGGAACGCGGTGCACGTCGTCGCCATGCCCGTCAACCCCTCGGCCTGGGCGTGCGCGTGGATCGCCGCGTTCGCGCGCCGGAGCGCTTCGACCAGCGCGTCGCGGGCAGGGGACCCACCGGCCAGGAGCGCCGGCAACTCGTTCCTGAGCGTCTCCACGACCATGGTGCTGGCGAGATCCCCTCTCGCATGCCCGCCGAGCCCGTCGGCCACCGCAAAGAGCGAGGCTCCCCGACCCAGATCATCGACGAGGAGGATGCGGTCTTCGTTCACTTCCCGCACCCGCCCGGTCTCGCTCCGCCCGGCTCCGCGGGCCGACAGACCCACCAGACGCATTACGAAGACCGCGCCCCCGCCGGGGAAGCGCCCTGCGCGCCCTGCGCCGCCGGCGTCCAGCGCGAAGGCCGGCCCAGGCCCGCGGCGAGGCGGAGCTGCCCGCACGCCGCCTGGATCTCTCCCCCCCGTTCGATCCGCACGGTCACCGGGAGCCCGGCGGACCGCACGGCGGACGCGAACGCCCGAACGCGGGCCATGGGAGGACGGCGGTACTCGATCCCGTCGACCGGATTGAGCGGAATCAGATTCACGTGACAGCGGGCTCCGGCGAGCAGGCGGCCCAGGGCGCGCGCCTCGTCCGCCCCATCGTTGACGCCGTCGATGAGCACGTACTCGAACGTCAGCCGCCGCCCCGTCGCCTCGATGTACTCGCGGCAGGCCGCCATCACCTCGGCGAGCGGATACCGCCGGTTGACGGGCACGAGGTGATCCCGCAGGGAGTCGGCGGGCGCGTGCAGAGACACGGCCAGCGTCATCTGCAGCCGCTCCCCCGCAAGCCGCCGGATCTGCGGCGCGAGGCCGACGGTGGAGACCGTGATGTGCCGCATGCCGATGCCCATCCCGTAGGGGGCGGCGAGAATCCGCACCGCGCGCACGGTGGCGTCGTAATTGGCCAGCGGCTCGCCCATCCCCATGAACACGACGTTGGACAGACGGGCCCGCCCGTGGGCCCGGATCAGGAGGAACTGCCCCAGGATCTCTCCGGGCGAGAGATTCCGCGAGAAGCCGCCGAGGCCGGTGGCGCAGAACGCGCATCCCATGGCGCACCCGACCTGCGTGCTGATGCACGCGCTGCGCCGGCCATCCGCGAACCGCATCCGCACGCACTCCACCGTCCGGCCGTCCTCGAGCGCCACCAGAAACTTGGTGGCCGACGCGTCGGGCGCTTCCTGCGTCCGGCGGACCGCGAGGCTCCCGATCTTCGCGCCCTCCGCGAGACGGTCCCGGAAGGCGCGCGGAAGATCCGTCATCTCGTCCACGGCGGCGGCTCCACGGACGTAGAGCCAGCGGGCGACCTGGCGCCCGCGGTACCGGGGCTCGCCGAGCCGCTCCACGAACCCTTCCAGCTCCGGGAGGAGCAGCCCGCGCAGATCGAGCAGCGTGGATGCCGGACCGGTGGTCATGGCGTCCGGCGGCGAAACACCGCGACGAAGAAGCCGTCGGTGCCGTGACGGTGCGGGGTGAGCAGCGCGGCGCCGGGCCCGGCGGGCAGGGCCGCCGGCGCGGGCGCGCCGCCGGCTCCGGGAGGCCACCCGGTGACCGGCACCGGCTCGAACCCGGCGTGGGCGCCGAGGAACCGGGCCGCGACCTCCGAACCTTCCTCCGGCTCGAGCGAGCACACGGCCAGCACCAGCGTGCCGCCGGGCCGGACCGCGCGGGCGGCGTCCTCGAGGATCTCCAGCTGACGGGCGGCGAGTCCGGGAAGGTCCTCGGGCCGGAGGCGCCACTTGATCTCCGGCCGCCGCCGGAGCACTCCCAGTCCCGAGCACGGCGCGTCCACGAGCACACGGTCCGCGCCTCCGGGCACGGCCGCTTCCAGGTGCGCGGCGGCGATCGGCCGCGGGTCCACGATCCGCACCCCGGTGCGCGCACACTGACGGACGAGGGCGTCGATCTTGGCCGGGACGGGGTCGCAGGCCACGATGCGGCCCTGATTTTCCATCAAGGCGGCCAGATGGATCGTCTTCCCTCCCGATCCCGCGCAGGCGTCGATCACCGTCTCCCCAGGGAGGGGGGCGACCAGACGGCCGACGAGCATCGACCCTTCATCTTGCGGAGAGTACCATCCGCCCGCGTAGGCGGCCCGGCGCGCGTCCGGCGAGGCCGAGACGATGCGCGCGCCCTCCGGAAGGAGGGCGGAGGGCACGGTGCGTACCCCGAGCCGTTCGAGCGCGTCCGCGACCGACTCGGGCGTGCCGCGCAGCGTGTTCAGGCGGATCGCCGCCGGCGGCGCCGCGTTGTTGGCGCGGCAGAGCGCGCGGGTCTCCTCGGATCCGAAGCGCGCCATCCACCGGCCGACGAGCCAGGCGGGATGGGAGTGGCGGAGCGCGATGCCCTCGGGGGCGCCGCCCCCGTCCGGGATCGCGATGGGTGAGGCGGCGATCCGGCGGAGCACCGCGTTGACCAGCCGCGCGGTCCCCGGGTGGCCGACCTGCTTCGCCAGTTCGACGGCCTGCGAGCAGGCCGCGGAGGGCGGGACCCGGTCAAGGAACAGCAGCTGGTACGCACCGATGCGGAGCACGGCGCGGATGCGGGACGGGAGATCGCCGAGCGGGGTCCGCGTGACCTGCGAAAGGACCCAGTCCACCTCGGCCCGGTGCCGCAGCGTTCCGAGCGTGATCTCCGTGGCCAGCGCCTCATCCACGGCGCTCAACCCGGCGCGGTCCAGCGCCGTGCGGAGCAGGACGCCGCTGAACGCGCGGTCGGCGTCCACGCGGTGCAGGACCTCTAACGCCACCTCCCGAGAGGTGCGCGGGCGGGCCGCCGGACGCGCGGGGCCCGCCCGTGGACCGTCCGCGGGGCCATCACTCCTCACGCTTCGCCAGCAACAGCATCCGGACGAGCTCGAGGATCGCCGTCGTCGCCGCCGCGACGTAGGTCAGGGCCGCAGCGGTCAGGACGGAGCGGACACCGCGAAGCTCGTCGGCGGTGACCAGGCCTTCCTCGCGCAGCGCGCGCAGCGCGCGGGCGCTGGCGTCGAACTCGACCGGGAGCGTGACGACCGTGAACGCCACGATGGCCGTGTAGACCAGGATCCCCAACTGGACCATCGTTCCCGAGTGGAACAGGAAGCCCAGGATGAAAATCGGCCACGCCAGCCACGATCCAAACTGCACCGTGGGCACCATGGCGGACCGCAGGGCGAGGGGCGCGTATTCGCGGGCATGCTGGATCGCGTGCCCGGTCTCGTGCGCGGCCACGCCCACGGCGGCCACCGAGGCGCCGTCGTAGACGTCCGAGGAGAGGCTCAGCGTGCGCGTCCGGGGATCGTAGTGATCCGAGAGCACCCCGTTGATGCGCTCGATCTGCACGCTCGAAGAACTTCCAGCCGGAGCGCCGGCTCCTCGGGCCGTCTCAATCGAAAGACCGTTGCGGCGCAGGATTTCCGCGGCGACCGCCGCTCCGGTGAGCCCGTTGCCGACCGGCACCTGACTGTATCGCGCGTAGGTGGACTGCACCCGGAGTTGCGCGAAGAGCGCAAGGAGGATGGCCGGGAGCACAATGATCATCGTTGGATCCCAAAACCAGAACATTGCATTCACCTCCTACCCTGAATTGTAGCACAGCCTTCCCTTAGCTCCATTCCGCCCCTACCGGCCGGCGCGGGGGACCCCCCGGATCTTGGCCGCGCCGGGGGGCCCCGCGGCCGGATTCGCGTTCCGTTCCACCGTCGGATCCGGCGGCGGAGCGCCGAGGACCGTTCCGGGGGCGATCGGATGCCCCCGCAGGTACTCGGCGGCGGTCATTCGGCGGCCGGACGGGGGCTGGACCTCCAGGATGAGCAGGCGGCCCGCGCCGGTCGCGACGACCAGCCCCTCGTCCCCGGCGCGGACGACGGTCCCCGGCGCTTCCCGTCCCCCCTCGGCCAGCGCGGCGGCACGCCAGATCTTGAGCGGGGCGCCGGCCACCTCGGTGTAGGCGACGGGCCAGGGATCCAGCGCCCGGACCAGGTTGGCCAGGGTGACCGCGGGGTCCGTCCAGCGGAGCCGGGCTTCCTCGCGGGAGAGTTTTGGCGCGATCGTGACCCCGGCGGGATCCTGCGGCCTGCGCGGCGCGCGGCCCGCCTCCAGCAGCCCAAGCGTCTCGACGAGCAGCGCCGCGCCGCACCGGGCGAGACGGGGTTCCAAGGTGGCCGTGGCATCGTCGGGCCGGATCGGGACCGCGCGCTGCAGGATGATGTCGCCCGCGTCCAGGTCCTGGGTGAGGTGGATGACGGTGACGCCGGTCTCCGCGTCGCCCGCGGCGATCGCCCGGGGGATCGGCGCCGCGCCGCGGTAGCGCGGGAGGAGCGACGGGTGGAGGTTGATCCCGCCCATCGGGGCCACCGCCAGGACCTCGGGAGGAACGATCCGGCCAAATGCCACGACCACAACAAGGTCCGGCCTCAACTCCCGCAGGCGGGCCAGAGGCTCCGGCGCCCGAAGCGAGGGCGGCTGCAGCACCTCGAGCCCATACTGGGCGGCGACGGCGGCCACCGGCGGCGGGGTGACGCGCCGCCCTCGCCCCTGCGGCGCGTCCGGCCTGGTCACCACCGCGGCCACATCGCTCACCGCCAGCACCGCCTCGAGAGACGGCACCGCAAACTCCGGAGTGCCCATGAAGACCAGCCGCATCACGACGCCTCGGTGGGAGCCATCTCTGCGGTCTCGTCCACCCGGCGGAGCGTCTTCGGATCCCGCACCCGGTCCGTGAACAGGATCCCGTTCAGATGGTCGATCTCGTGCTGGAGGACCCGGGCGAGGAGGCCCGCCGCCTCGATCGTCACGAACCGGTTTCGGCGATTGCGCCCGCGGACCGTCACCCGCTGCGCCCGCGGCACATCGCCCAGCAGCCCCGGGATGCTGAGACACGCCTCGGTGGCGACCACTTCGCCCTCCTGGTGCAGGATCTCCGGATCGGCGAGGGCGATCTGCCGGTCTTCGATCTTCGCCACGAACACCCGGCGGCCGACCCCGATCTGAGGCGCGGCCAGCCCCAGCCCGTGCGCCACCTGCAGCATCTCGAACATCTGGTCCATCAGCGCCCGGACGTCGGGGGTGACGGCCCGGACGGGCTGCGATCGCCGGCGCAGGAGCCCGGCCTTCGGACTGTCCACGGTGATGATCTCCATGGGGATTCTAGTGGATCTCCTGCGGGTCCATCTCCACCGTCAGCCGGCCGCGCCGCCCGCGGGCGGCGGCCGTCAGCGCCGCGCGCCCCGCCGCGCGGACCGCGTCGCCGTCGGCGGCCCGCAGCAGGCAGTGATAGCGAAACCCCCCACGCGGTCCCGGGTCGCGGGCGGGAGCCGGACCGAGCACCTCGACCCCAAACCGCTGCACGATGTCCACGGCCTCCGCGGCCAGCTTCTGGGCGGCCTGGCGGTCCGGGCCCGCGGCGATCAGGCTGGCCAGCGCGGTGTAGGGCGGATAGCCGAACTGACGGCGGACGGCCAGTTCGCCGCGATACATCGTCTCGTCGTCGCCCGTCCTCAGGGCGGCGATCGCCGGATGCTCGGGGACACGGGTCTGGACGACCGCTTCGGCGGCCGGGCCGCCGTCCGCCGGGCCGCCGTCCGCCAGGGAGAGCACCGCCCGCAACTGCTGTAACGTCCGTTCCCCCGCGCGAAAATCCGGCAGGTACAGCGGGAGATCCGCGTCGACCACTCCGATCAGGGTCGGGCGGAGCTGGCGGGCGCGGAGCATGAGCTGCGTGCCGACGACGATGCGGGTTCGGCCGCTGGCAAAATCGCCGGCGATCCCGGCGAACTCCCGCTCCGTCTCCCGGTCCACGCGCGCGATCCGGATCGCGGGAAAGAGGCGGCCGATCACCTCTTCGACCCGTTCGGTTCCGGCGCCGATCCAGCGGAGCGCGGCGCCCCCGCACCCCGGGCACACCTCCGGGGCCGGGTTCGTTCGCCCGCAGATCCGGCAGAAGATGGCTCGGCGCTCCCCGTCGTACGGCATCGTCACTTCGCAGCGCCGGCACCGCACCGCGCGGCCGCACTCCTGACAGAACAGGATCCGCGCATACCCGACCCGGTTGACGAACAGGGCGACGCGCCCGCCCGATCGCAGGTGACGGCGGATCGCCGCCAGCAGCGGTTGGCTCAGCAGGCCGCGGGCGCCCCGGCTCCGCTCGGCCCGCATGTCGACCAGGGTCACCCGGGGCGGAGCGGCGGCCCGGGGAAGGCGGATGCACTCGAATTGGCCGGCGGCGATCGCCGCGTAGGTCTCCACGGACGGCGCCGGCGATCCCAGCACCACGCGGGCCCGCTCGAGCATTCCCCGGTGGAGCGCCACGTCCCGCCCATGGTACCGCGGCGAGGCGTCGGCCTTGTAGGCGGTGTCCTGCTCCTCGTCGAGAACGATGAGCCGCAGGCGGTCGAGCGGAGCAAAGAGCGCCGAGCGCGTGCCGATGACCACGCCGGCCTCCCGATCCACGATCCGCCCCCAGGCGACCCGCCGCGCCCGTCCCGTCATCCCCGAGTGCAGATCCACCACCCGGTCTCCCAGCAGAGCGCGGGCACGATCACGCAGGTCGGGAATCAGGGCAATCTCCGGCACGATGATCAGCGCGCGGCCGCCGCGGCCGATCTCGGTCATGGTGGCCTGGAGGATCCATTCCCGTCGGGCGTCGGCGCCGCCCCAGAGCAGCGTTGGGATGGACGGCTCGAGGTGGGTGGGGGCCTCCGCGCCCGGGACGGCGCCCTGCCCCGTGGGAACACCGATCGCGGGGAACGCCCCCTGCGGGGGAGCAGCGCTCACGTCTTCGCGCTCCCCGCGCTCCCGAGCCGCATCCTGGGCCGAAGACCGCGCCCGCGCCGCGTCGCGGCGGCGAAGCACGTCAGGGGGAATCAGACAATGCACGGCCTCGAGCACCGTCGCCAGTGTCGTGTCGGCCACCCACCGGGCGAGCTCGAGCATCCGCTCGGAGAAGCACGGCCGCGGATCGACGATCGCCTGGATCTCCCGCAGCTCCCGTGTTCCCGGCTGATCGCACGGCTGGAATCCGAGGACGAACCCCCGCGCCTGACGCGGCCCCAGGGGGACGAGCACGCGGGTGCCGACGTCTATCATCGGGCGCAGCGCCTCGGGCACCCGATACGTCAGCCGGCGCTCAGCGCGCCGCGCCGGCAGGTCCAGGAGAACCTCCGCGCAGGCCTCCCCGGCGGCGGTCACCGCCGACCCGCGGGCCCGCTCAGGAGTGCCGCCACCTCGGCGACGATCACCTCCGGCTCTGCCATCCGGCCGAGGCCAACCTTCCCCGACGCCAGCGGTCCGCGCTCCGGTCCCACCACATGGACGCCGCGGGCCCGCAGCCGCGCCAGGTTCTCCTGCACCGCCGGGGACTCCGCCATCGCATCGCTCATGGCGGGCGCGACGAGGATCGGCGCGCGGGTGGCGAGGGCGGTCGCGCAGACGACGTCGCCGGCCAGCCCGCCGGCCAGGCGTCCCAGCGTGTCCGCGGTGGCCGGCGCGATGAGGTAGAGGTCCGCGAGCTCGCCCAGCGCGACATGCGGCTCATCCCACCGGCCGTGGGGATCCCACATCTCCGTGATCACGGGGTGATGGGACAGCGCTCGAAACGTCACCGGCCCGACGAACCGGGTGGCCGCGGGGGTCATCAGCACGTGGACCTCCGCGTCGTCCTGGCGGAGCCGCCGCACCACCATCGCCACCTTGTACGCGGCGATGCTGCCGCAGACGCCCACCACGACGACCCGTCCTGCCAGGGTCCCAGCCATCGCGCCCGTCCCGCCTGCCCGCGGGCCCGGAGCCCTACCGAGGGGGCCGGCGGGCTAGGGCCGGGCGGACAGTTGAAACCTCCGGCTGAGCAGCAGCAGCGCGTCCACGATCTCGGCGGCGCTCCAGATCCCGGTGTCCACGATGATATGGTAGCGGCTGAGGTCGGTGATGTCGATGTTGTAGATCTCTCGGTAGCGCCGGCACTCCGACGCCTGCCGCTCCTCCAACTCCCGCAGCGCCTGATCCTCCGCCAGCGCCTCCCGGGCGGCGACCCGCGCGGCGCGCACCGCAAGCGGCGCGCGCAGCCAGATGCGCAGGTCCGCGTCCATCAGCCAGCCGCTCAGCCGGCTGTCCACCAGGATGCCGCCGCCGCGCGCGGCTTCGACCTGCATTTTGTCCAGGGCCTGGTCGATCGAGGGGTCCTGTTCCGCGAGCCTCCCCAGTTCCGCCAGGGTCAGGCCGCGCCGGCGCGCGTCGTCCCGAAACACCTCGCCGGACGAGAGATACCGGAGGCCGAGGGCGCGGGCCAGGGCCCTGGCGACCGTGCTCTTGCCGGCGCCGATCTCCCCGCTGACCGAGACGATCATTGGGGCTCCGCCGCCGGCTCGGCGGCTTCGACGTCGTCTTCGTCGCCGGTCATGATCTCCTTGCTGGTGAAGCGGTGGGCCACGGTCTCCGGCTGGACGGCAGAGAGGACGACGTGCCCGCTGTCCGTGATGACGACCGCTCGGGTCCGGCGGCCGTAGGTGGCATCGATCAGGATCCCCTTGTCGCGCGCCTCCTGGATGATCCGCTTGATCGGCGCGGAGTCGGGACTGACGATGGCGATGATGCGGTTCGCCGCGACGATGTTGCCGAATCCGATGTTGATCAGACGCGTATCCACGGCGCAGCGCTCCCTACTCGACGTTCTGGATCTGCTCGCGCAGGCTCTCCAGTTCGCCTTTGACGGCGATCATCGCCGTGGAGATCTCCAGGTCGTTCGCCTTGCTGCCAATGGTGTTGGCCTCTCGCCCGAGCTCCTGCACGAGGAACTCCAGCGTCCGTCCGACGGCCCCGGTCCCATCGAGGTGCTGCCGGATCTGCGCCAGATGGCTGCGGAAGCGGGTGATCTCCTCCGAGATGTCGCTGCGGTCCGCAAAGAACGCCACCTCCGCAGCCAGCCGTCCCTCATCCACATGGGCCGTCCCCAGGAGCTCCTCGATCCGCCGCCCCAGCCTGGCCGCGTGCTCCTTCACCACCTCGGGGGCCCTCCGATCAACATCCTCGATGCGCTGCCCCAGCCGCCGGACCCGCAGCTCCAGGTCGGACGCCAGCCGCGCGCCTTCCGTTTCACGCATCGCCACCAGCCTGTCGATCGCCTGGCGAACACCCACGGCGATGGACTCCCATGCGGCGTCGAGATCCTCCTTCTGTTCCTCGATCTTCACGAGATCCGGCAGGGCTGCCAGCATGGCGAGATCGGGGGTGCCGACCAGCTCAACAGCCCGTTTTAGGTCATTCAGGGCGCTTATGAACGCTTTTGCCAGGTCTATGTCCACCTTAACCGTTCGCGCCCGCTTTCCGTAATTCTCCCGCATTATAGCAATCTCGACCCTACCCCGCAAGATTCGTCCCTGAACGAGGCCGCGAACGCGGTCCTCGATAGGGGCAAGTTCCCTAGGGAGCCGGACCACGACCTCGAGGAACCGGTGATTGAGGGTTCGTGCCTCCACGACGTAGCGGCCGGCCGCCGTGGTCAGGTCGCCGCCGCCAAACCCGGTCATGCTTCTCAACGGCACACATGAGAGTCCGGCGACCGCCGCCCAATCTCCTCCTCCGGCGCGCGGACGGCCCGGACCGCCCGCGCGCCGGTGGGCGGACGGGCGGGACGACGGCGGGCGATCGCCGCCGATCCCGCCGGATAGGAGGTGGCGGCGCCCCCACCAAACTTTCACTCCAGAGACGATGCCGGAAACCACAGCCACGCTGTTCGACAGTCTCGTCCTCGCCGCGGTCGCCGGAGAGATCCGCGCTCTGGGGCAGGCCCGCTACGCCGGCGTGCGCCAGCCCTCCCCCGACACCATCGTGATCAACCTGGCCGGGAGCGCAGCGCCCGCCGGGACGGTCCGGGGCGCCGTGCGGCACCTGCTCTGCTGCATCCATCCCGAGATGGCCCGGATCCACTTCGTTGCTGCGCTTCCGGCGGCGGAGCGTCTGGGACCGTTCGGCCAGTTGATCCGCAGCCGGCTGGCCGAAGCGCGCCTCGCGGAGGTGGACCAACCGCCGTTCAACCGCGTGGTGCGATTGGGGTTCGACGCGCTGGGCGGCCGGCTGTGGCTCGTCGCCGAACTGATGGGGCGGCACAGCAACCTCCTGCTCGCCGACGGCCGCGGCGTGCTCGGGGCGCTGAAAGTGGTGACCGCGCAGATGTCGCCGCGGCGGCCGGTCCTCCCCGGCCGTCCCTACCGTCCACCGCCCGCGGACCGCCCGACCCCCGAGACCCTCGAGGCAGAACAGCTCCGCGGGCTACTGCAGAGCCCGCTGCCGCTGCCGCGCCGGCTGTCGCAGGCGCTGCAGGGCGTCAGCCCGACGCTCGCGCGCGAGATCGCGGTGCGGGCGGGGCTGGACCCGGCCGCGCCCGCCGCGGCCGCGGTGGAATCCGCGGACCGTCTTCTCCAAGGGCTGCGGGAGATTAGTGTCATGCTCGCCGGAGGCGCGTTCTCGCCCACGTTCTATACCGATGGAGAGCGGCCCGCGGCGTTTGCCGCGTTCCCGATGCGCGTGTTTGCCGGATTCACCGCGCACCCCGCGGGGACGATGAGCGAGGCCGTCGATCGGTTCAGCCGGGAGAGCGCGCCCACCTCGCATCTGGAGGCGCGGCGGGCACACCTCGCGGCTTCGGTGGGCGCAACCCTGGCGAAGCGCGAGGCCGCGCTGGAGGAGAACCGGCGGGCGCTCGCCGAGGCGGAAGCGGCCGACCGCTACCGGGTGATGGGCGATCTCGTCTTGACCTACGCCCGCGCGGACCGCCCGCGCGACCCGATCCTCCGCGTCCCCGACCACACGGCGGGGGGAGCGGAGATCGCGATTCCCCTCGATCCCGCCCTCAGCCCGAGCGAGAATGCCCAGCGGTATTTTCGCCGGTACGCAAAGGCGCGGGCGGTCGGCCGCGCGCTCCCGGCGCGGATCGCCGAGGTGGAGGCGGAGGCGCGCGCCCTGCGGGACGCCCTGGTCCAGATCGGCGCCGCCGCCACCGCCGACGATCTCCGGGAGATTCAGGAGGATCTCGCCGCGGCGGGCGTGCTGGGACGCCGCCCGAGCCCATCGCGCATCGGGCGGGGCCGCAGGGCGCCCGGCCGGCAGGATCGCAGCCCGCCCGCCGCGGGGACCGGCCCGCGCCGGTTCCACACCGCCGACGGCGCGACGATCCTGGCCGGACGGAGCGCCAGGGAGAACGACCGGATCACCTTCCGAGACGCCGGACCCGATGATCTCTGGTTTCACGCCCGGGGGATGGCGGGCGCGCATGTGATCCTGAAAGCCGGCGGCGCTCCGACCGAGGCGAGCATGACCGCGGCCGCCCAAGTGGCCGCCCATTACAGCGAGGGGCGCCACTCGCCCCAGGTGGCGGTGGATTGGGTGGCGCGCAAGCACGTGCGAAAGCCGCGGGGCGCCGGTCCGGGCGCGGTGACCTACGCCGGGGAGCGGACGCTGCTCGTCCGGCCGGCCCTGCCTGAGGAGTGAGCGAGAACGTCCCCTCGTGAGTCGGGACGCGACCGCGGCTCTAGAGGGGCTCCTCGATCACCACTTCGTCTTCCCCGTCGACTTCCGCAACCCGGACCGTCACGATCTCCCGCGATGAGGTGGGCAGGTTCTTCCCGACGAAGTCCGGTCGAATCGGCAGCTCCCGGTGCCCGCGGTCGACCAGCACGGCGAGCTGGATCGCGGCCGGCCGGCCGCGGTCGATGAGGGCGTCGAGGGCGGCGCGCACCGTCCGGCCGGTGTACAGCACGTCGTCGACCAGAATGATCCGGCGGCCCGTGACGTCGAAGGGCAGCCGCGTCGGCGGAGCGCCGCTTCCGCCGGCCGCCGGCGGTACCCGCGCGGCCTGGTCGTCCCGGTAGCGGGTGACGTCGAGCGCGCCCACCGGGATCCGAGCGCCCTCGGCTTCGGCGATCTGCGCGGCGAGGCGCTCGGCCAGCAGGACTCCGCGGCGGGGGATGCCGACCAGGCACAGGTCCACCCCGCCGCCGTTTCGCTCGACGATCTCGTGGGCCATCCGCGTGAGGGTCCGGCGCATGGTTTCGCGGTCCATCACTTTGGCCTTTTCCCGCAGGCTCACGCTCGCGCTCCTCCCCCCACCCGCTCCACGCGCTCGCCTCACCGCGGCGGGTGCCTGGGCGCCCCGGCCGTTCGGGCCCTAGTCTTCGCGTTCTTGCGGGCGCGCCCTGCCGCCGGGTGGGGATGTGCTGAATCGTGCCGCGGGGCGGGGGCCGCGGCCTCGCGCCGGAGCCGGTCGAGAAGGGCGTGGATGTCCCCGGGCAGGGGCGCGTCGAAGACCAGGCGCTTCCCGGTCCGCGGATGGAGGAACTCCAGCCTCGCCGCGTGGAGCGCCTGCCGTTCGAGCCCCCGCACGCCCGCGCCGCCGTACACCGGGTCTCCCAGGACCGGGTGGCCGGCGTGAAGGAGGTGCACGCGAATCTGATGGGTGCGGCCGGTTTCCAACCGGCACTCCAGCAGGGTCGCCCCGTGCAGCCGTTCGCGCACGCGATAGACCGTCACCGCGGGCCGCCCCCGCGGGACGACCGCCATGCGGGTGCGGTGCGTCGGGTGCCGCCCGACCGGCGCGGAGATCACGCCCGAGTTCGCCGCAACGGTTCCGCGGACGAGCGCGAGGTAGACCCGGCCCATGGTGCGCGCCCGCAACTGAGCGCTGAGGGACCGGTACGCGGTGTCGGTCTTGGCGACCACCAGCAGCCCGGAGGTGTCCTTGTCCAACCGGTGCACAATGCCCGGGCGGAGCGCGCCCCCGATGCCGGAGATCCCAGGAGCGCGGGCGAGCACCGCGTTCACCAGCGTCCCCCCCGGGTGCCCGGGGGCCGGGTGGACGGTCAGGCCCGCCGGCTTGTCGATGACGAGGACATCGGCGTCTTCGTACACGACGGCGAGGGGAATGGCTTCGGGGAGGGCGAGCAGCGGGTCGGCCGGCGGCGCGAGCACCTGCACCCGCTGCCCCGGCTGGAGGCGAAACGCCGGCTTCCGCGGTTCGCGGTCCACCAGGACCTGGCCCCTGCCGGCGAGATGCGCCGCGCGCGACCGCGAGTACCGGGGAAGGCGGTCGGCGATGGTGACATCGAGGCGGCGGCCGCGATCCCCGGCCGCCGCCTCGAAGGCCGCGTGGGCGCGCGGGTGCGGATCAGCCGTGGGACCCACCGCCGGACTGGGACATTCCCGGCGGCGCCGGCTCCGGCTGCCGCTCGACCAGCGGCGCCGCGTCGGGGAGACCGCGCCCTAAGACCAGCCACATCACCGCGGCGAGGAGGCCCACGACCAGGCTGGCGACCTGCGCGAGCGTGAGCGGGCCCAGGGCGCGGGGGCTGTCCATGAACGTCTCGATCCCGAACCGCGCAATCGCCAGCAGCAGGACGAACAGCCAGAAGAGCCGGCCGGCCGGCCGGGAGCCCCGGTCGACCGCGAGGAGCACGCCGGCGATCACCAGCGCCGCCGCCATCAGATAGAGCTGCGTAGGATGCCGGGGTTCGCCAAACAGCACGACGGCCCAGGGGACGTGCGTCGCCCGGCCGTAGTTCAGGCCGTAGAGAAGCGTCCCGATCATCGCGATGGCGAAGCCCAGGGCCAGGCCGGGCGCCGCGGCGTCGGCGATCTGCCCGAGGCCCCACCCGCGCCGGCGGCCGTACGCCCAGGCGACGAGGGCCCCGCCGAGCAGCGCCCCGTAGAACGTGAGCCCGGCATCCACCCAGATCATCAGGGCTCGGAGCGGGGCCATCGCGAAGTCCCGCGCGTTGACCAGCACATAGCCGATTCGCGCGCCGATGATGCCCCCGATGATCGCATACAACGCGAGGTCGACCACCTCACCGGGGTCCCAGCCCAGGCGGCGCGTTCGCGCGCGGGTCAGCGTGATGGCGACGATGAATGCCAGGAGCAGGAAGACGCCAAATGAGGAGATGGGGAACGTCCCGAACGGGGTCGGAAGCTGAAAGAGGACGGGCTTCACTCACGCACCCCCCCGCCGGCCGGCCAGAGTGGCCACGACCAACACGCTTGCTCCCACCACGACCGCGGCGTCGGCGAGGTTGAACACCGGCCAGACGTGCGTATCGATGTAGTCGACGACGTAGCCGAAGCGGAGTCGGTCCACGACGTTGCCGAACGCCCCGCCGATGACGAGCCCGACTCCCCACTGCGCGGCGGGCCCGGCCGGCCACGCACTTCTATTGTAGAAGAGTGCCGCGATCACGGTCAAGGCAAGGGCCGTCGTGGCGAGCGGGGGGAGGTGCCGGAGGAGGCCAAACGCCAGGCCGCGGTTCGCCACCAGCCCGAGCGACAGCAGATGCGGGATGACGACCCGCTCCCCGCCTGCCGGCGCCAGGTGCATCGCCCCCCAGGTCCCTGCCTGGCCGGCGACGAACCCCAGCACGCCCGCGGCGCAGAGGACCCAGGGAAACCCGATCACTGGACTGCGGCGCGGTGCCGCTCCTCGCGCTCCTTGCACTTGATGCAGAGCCGGGTGTACGGGATGGCCCGGAGCCGGTTGCTGTCGATCGCCTTCCCGCAACCGACGCAGATTCCATAGGTGCCCTTCCGAACCCGCTGCAGGGCTTCCTCCACCATCTTGAGCATCCCCTGAACGTTGCTCTCGATGGCGAGTTCCTTCTCCCGCTCGAAGGTCTCGGTGGCGACGTCGACCAGATCGTCCTCGTACCCCGCCACGTCCGCCACGGGTTTCTCCTCGGTCTTGACCTGATGCTGTTCGATCTCGGCGAGCTCCTCGACCAGCCGCTTGCGCTCCTCGAGCAGCAGCCGGGCGAACTCGTGCTTGCGCCCCGGCCCCGCCCGCCGGGCACGAGCCCCGCGCGATGCGGACGGCCCGCCCTTGGCGGCGGTTCGCGTCGCCTTGGTGCGCCGCGCCCCAACGCGCGACGGCGCAGGCTTGCGGGATCGTTTTCCCGGCATCTAGGGCCTCCCTGCAGGCTTGGAGGATCCTGCGCGCGGCGTCCCCCGGACCTCGACCATCCCAGGTGAGCGCAGCGTGGATGAACGCTCGGCCGGCCCGGGAAATTCCTCCGCCGGCCCGCCCGAGAGCGCCGCGCGCACCGCGGCCGCCGCCAGCACCTCGGTGCCATCCAGGAGCGGCACGGCGATGGCCTGCCGGTCCGCCACCAGCGGGAGCTCCGTGCACCCGAGCACCACCACCTGCGCCCCGCGACCGATCAGCGCCGCGGCAACCTCCCGAACCCGCTCGCGCACGGCTGCGCCCAGGTCTCCGGCCTTGACTGCCCGGATCGCCGCCGTCACGCGCTCCTGCTCGGCCGCCGCCGGCTCGACCACATCGATACCGCGGGAGGCGAGCGCGCGGTGATACAGGCGCGCCTGCATCGTCCCCGAGGTGGCGAGCAGGCCGGCCGCCCGAGGGCGGGGCACCAGCGCGGCCGCAGCGGCGGCCACCTCCTCCATGATGTCGAGCACGGGGATGCCGACGCTCCCGCGAATCGCCTGGAGGTACGCGTGCGCGGAATTGCACGGGATGGCGATCAGGTCCGCCCCGGCGCGCTCCAGCCCCCGGGCCGTCGCCACCAGCGCCTCGGTCGGGTCAGGCCCTTCTCCGCGCAGCGCCGCCGTCCGGTCGGGGATCTTGGGATTGCTGTCGATGATCACGCGGAGATGGTCCTGGTCGGCGCGCGCGGGCGTCAGCCGGACCAGCTTGGTGTAGAAATCCGCGGTGGCGAGGGGCCCCATCCCCCCCAGCACGCCGACGACCTTCTGCCTCGATGGCGACACCGCCCGCTCCTTCCTCTCTGCCGCGCCCCTCTTAGTATCCGCGGGCCGGGTCATCCCGTCCCACTCGACTCCACGCTGACCCTGGGCTCTCCTCCACGCGTCGATCGGCTTTCGATCGTTCTACGCGGTCTGCGCAATCCCGACGGTCAGCTCCCGGCCGTCCAGGCGCAGCGCCTTCCGATGGACGGCGGCGCCCGCCGGCGGCAGCCCTGCCCGCGCCTCCTCGCCGAGCACCTCGCGGAGGACGTAGTCGCCGTGCGTGCGCAGCACCTCGGCGAGGGCGGAGTCTCCCTCGTAGTAGAGGGTGATCCGGTCCGCGATCTGGAACCCCGCTTCCTTGCGCAGCTGTTGGATTTGGTGCACGAGCTCCCGGGCCATCCCTTCGCGGACCAGGTCATCGGTGAGGGTCACGTCCAGGACCACCCAGGCGCCGGACTCGCCGGCGCCGACCAGCCCGGGATGCCAGTGGACGCGCACGTCGACCTCCGCACGCTCCAGCACGACCTCGTCGCCGCGCGCGAGGGCGAGCCGAAACGGTTCCCGCTCCTGGGTCCCCTCCACGAGGGCCTCGCCGCGATCCCGCAGCGCCTCCACGATCTCGGTGATCCGCCCCCCGAACTTGGGCCCCAGCAGATCGAACCGGGGGCGCACCTCCAGCCGCCCCAGCGTCCGGTAGGAGTCCGCGAACCGCAGCGCCTTCACGTTCAGCTCGTCCCTGAGGTGCTCCCCGAGCTCGGGGTAGCGCTGCAGCACGCCCGACCGGTCCACGATGACCGCCGACGCCAGGGGCTGGCGGACGCGCACCTTCGCGGCGTTGCGGGCCGACCGCCCGATCGACACGAGCTGGCGCGTCCGCTGGGTCGCCTCAACCAACGGGGGGTCATCCGCGGCGGGATCCGCCGCCGGCACCGCGCAGAGGTGGACGCTCTCGGGAGAGCGCGTGTCGATCGAGCGGACCAGGTTCTGGTACATCGCTTCGGCCAGGAACGGAACGAACGGGGCCAGGAGGCGGCCGAGCGTCACCAGTACCTCGTACAGGGTCTGGTACGCGGCCTGCTTGTCCGCGTCCAGCTCGGATTTCCAGTAGCGCCGCCGGCCCCGGCGGACGTACCACAGGGACAGATCTTCCACGAAGCCTTCGATCGCGCGCGCCGCGGCGGGGACGTCGTACCGCTCGAGGCCCTCCCGCGCCGTCCGGATCAGCCGGTGCAGCAGGGCGCGGATCCACCGGTCCAGCACCGAGGGCTGCCCCCTCAGCGCCGCCAGCGCGACCTGGTGATCGCGCAGCGGCTCGGGGGTGAAGCCGTCGAGGGCCGCGTAGGTGACGAAGAAGGCGTACACGTTCCACAGCGGCAGGATGAACCGCCGGCGAACGTCATCGGCGGGACCGTAGCCGAAGTTGAGGTTCACGGCCGGGTTCTGGACGGCGTAGAGCCACCGGAGGACATCGCTGCCCATCCGCTCCGCCGCTTCATTGAACTCGATCATGTTGCCCCAGGACTTGTGCATCTCCCGCCCCTGCTCGTCCCGGACCATCGCGTGGCCGAGGCAGGTCTGGAACGGCTCGCGGTTTTCCAGCACCGTGCTCATCACCAGCATCGAGTAGAACCAGTTGCGGTACTGGCCGGGGAACGCTTCGGTGATGAAGTCGGCGGGGAACCACTCCCGCCACGCCGCGCGATCCCCGCGGTAGCCCATCGTCGAGTAGGGAACGATGCCCGCGTCCAGCCAGGGGTTCCCGACGTCGAGGATCCGGGACACCGCGGCCCCGCACCGGGGGCACCGGATCTTCACCGCGTCGATCCAGGGACGGTGCGGGGTATGGCCCGCGAACCGGTCCCACCCGTCTACCGCGCGCTCGCGGAGCTCGTCCTCGCTGCCGATCACCTCGAACGTCCGGCAGGCCCGGCACTCCCAGATGGGCAGGGCCAGCCCCCAGTAGCGCTTCTTGCTGATCATCCAGTCGTGCATGTTCTTGAGCCAGTCCAGTTCCCGTTCAAGGCCGAACTCGGGGATCCAGCGGATCTTCTCCGTGACCGCCATCATGGGGGCGCGGAGCGGATCCATCGCGATGAACCACTCGTCCACGAGGCGGAACACCAGCTCGCTTCCGCACCGCCAGCAGACCGGGTAGCGGTGCGTGTACTCCTCCGCCCGATAGAGCAGGCCGCGCTTCTCCAGATCGTCCCTGATGGGCGCGCCGACCTCATAGACGTGCCGGCCCGCCAGCCAGCCGTACGGCTCCGCGAAGATGCCGAATTCATCGATCGGCGCCAGCACCGGGAGTCCCAGGTCCTTGCCGAGCGCAAAGTCCTCCGCGCCGCAGCCGGGGGCGATGTGCACGAGCCCGGTCCCCTCCGCCGCGCTGACGTCACGCCAGGGGACGACGCGATGCTCGACGCCCTGCTGCGCCGGCAGATCGTCGAACGGGCCGGTATAGACCCAGCCGACCAGGGCGGAGCCGGGCAGTTCCTCCCGCACGCGGTGGCCGCCCCGCAGCATCTCCAGGCGATCGCGGACCAGGTAATAAGTGTCCCGCCCCTGCTCGACCCGGACATAGGTCAGCTCCGGATGCACGGCCACGGCCACGTTGCTGGTCAGGGTCCAGGGCGTCGTCGTCCACACCAAGAGATACGCGCCCGGCCGATCCCGCAGCGGCAACCGCACGGTGAGGCCGGGGTGGGTGACCTCCTGGTACCCTTCGGTGACGATCTCGTGCTCGGAGAGCCCGGTGCTGCAGCGGGGGCACCAGGGCATGACGTCGTGCCCCTTGTAGAGCAGCCCCCGCTCCCAACACCGCTTGAGGAAGAGCCAGATGCTGTAGTTGTTCTCTTCGGACATCGTGTAGTAAGAGTTGTCCCAGTCCATCCAGTAGCCCAGGCGCAGGGACTGCTGCGTCTGCACCCCGGCGTAATGCAATACGCGGGCCTTGCACCGCTCGACGAACTCGGCGATGCCGTAGCGCTCGATGTCCCGCTTGCTCTTGAAGCCGAGCTCTTTCTCCACCTCGACCTCGACCCACAGGCCCTGGCAGTCAAACCCGTTCTGGTACCGCTGCCGGTGGCCGAGCATGGTGTGGTACCGGCAGAAGAGGTCCTTGTAGGTGCGCCCCCAGGCGTGGTGCACGCCCATCGGGTTGTTGGCGGTGATCGGCCCGTCGAGGAAGGACCAGCGGGTGGCCGAGGACGCGTTACGGGCGAGGTAGCGGGCGAGGATCCCGCGCCGCTGCCACCAGTCGAGCAGCGCCCGCTCCTGCGCGGGGAAATCCACGCGGGTGTCCACTGCCTGGAACGGCATCACGATCCTCCGCAACAAAAAAGCCCGCCCGGCCGAGCGGCGGCGGCCTCTGCCTTGACCTCAGTTCCCGGCGATTTTAACACACCCGCCCAGGAGCGTCAACGACGTTCCGGCCGCATGTGAACGGCCGCAGTGTGATGCGGCTATCGCGCGCGGGGCGCGCTCCGCGACCGGCGCGGGACGGGCGGGGCGCCCGCCGGCGCCGCACGCCGCAGGCCGTCTTTGTAGGGCGGGCGGATGACCCCGGCTTCGGTGATGATCGCCGTGACGAGCCTGTGCGGGGTGATGTCGAACGCGGGATTGCGGACCGCGATCTGGACGGGGGCCACGCGGACGCCCCCGATGGCGGTGATCTCTTCGGACCGGCGTTCCTCGATCGGGATGGCGTCCCCGGACGCGGTGGCGAGATCCACGGTGCTGAGCGGCGCGGCGACGTAGAAGGGAATCTTGTGCGCGCGGGCGAGCACGGCCAGCGTGTAGGTGCCGACCTTGTTGGCCACGTCCCCGTTCGCGGCGATCCGGTCCGCGCCGACGATCACGGCGTCGACGCCGTCGCCGCGCATCAAGGTACCGGCCGCGTTGTCGGTGATCAGCGTGGCCGGGATCCCCGCCCGCAGCAGCTCCCACGCGGTGAGCCTGGCGCCCTGAAGGACCGGACGGGTCTCACAGGCGATCACGTGAATCCCGCGTCCCTGCTCGTGCGCGCACCGGAGCACGCCGAACGCCGTCCCATACCCCGCCGTCGCCAGCATGCCGGTGTTGCAGTAGGTGAGCACCCGGGCGCCGGCCCCGAGGAGCGCCGCCCCGTGCTCGCCGATCCGGCGGTTGGTCTCGAGATCCGCGCGGGCCATCGCGTTCGCGGCGTCGAGCAGGCGCTGCGGGAGCGAGGGCGCGTCGCGGCACGCGCCGGCAACCTCGAGCATCCGATCGATGGCCCAGCCCAGGTTGACCGCGGTGGGCCGGGTGGTCCGCAGGGCCGCCGCCGCGCGGCGCAGCGCCTCGAGACACTCCGGCAGCGGGCGGGCGGCGCCGGCGCGGGCCGCCAGGACCAGGCCGTAGGCCGCGGCGAGGCCGATCGCCGGGGCGCCCCGCACCCGCAGCGCGCGGATCGCGTCGGCGACCTCCTCCCACGAGGCGCACCGGAGCGTCCGGACCTCCTGGGGAAGCCCGGTCTGATCGAGCAGGCAGAGCGCTCCGTCCTCCCACCACAGCGGGGCGTCGCCGATCATCCGCGCGTCGGCGGCGGCGCGGCGGGGAGGCGCGATTGGACGCTGCTCCACCGGACGGCGCGCCGCCGGCCCCTAGGGTCCTTCAGTCGATCGGGAACAGGGAGCCCGCCGCCGCCTGTTCGCGGACCTGTTCCGCGGTGATGACCACCTGACGAGGCGTGAAGAGGAAGATCTCGTCGCCGACGCGTTGCATGTGCCCATCGAGCGCATAGGTCACCCCGCTGAGAAAGTCGACGACGCGCCTGCTGAGATCGTGCTCGGCGGCCCGAAGATTGACCACGATCGGGCGGTGCGTCTTCAGGTAATCGGCCGCCGTCTGCGCCTGGTCATAGGCCGCCGGCTCGATGACGACGATCTCCATCGTCCGCTGGGTGTGCAGGCTGAAGACCGGGGCTCGGGGCGGCGCGGGCTCGTGGGAGAGGCCGGCCCGTTCATCTTCTTCGAAGCCGAGAAAATTCCACATCCGCTGCATCATCCGGCTCATCGTCTGCCCTCCGTTCGTTGCGGCATCTGGTGCGCTGTCCGCTGCTGTGATTCGCTGCTGTGATTCGCTGCTGCGATCGTGTGCTCTTTCGGTGCTAGGCAAACAGCGCTCGGCCGACGCGGATCATCGTGGACCCTTCCTCGATCGCCACCTCGAAATCGTCCGTCATCCCCATCGACAGATCATCGAGCCGGGCGTGGGGCAGCGCCTCCCGGAGCCGGTCGCGAAGCTCCCGCAGACGCCGGAAGAACGGTCTGGCCTCCTCGGCCGCCGGCACCAAGGGCGCCATCCCCATCAGGCCCCGGACCCGCAGCCGGGGGAGCCGCGAGGCCTCCGCCACGAGACCCTCCGCCTGCTCCGGCAGGACGCCGTGCTTCCGCGGCTCCTCGGAGATGTTCACCTGGACGAGGATGTCGGCGGTCACATCGGCCGCGCCGGCCCGCTGGCTGATCTCCTGAGCCAGGCTGAGCGTGTCCACCGAGTGGATCACCTCGAACAACCGAAGCGCCTCCTTGACCTTGTTGCGCTGGAGGCTGCCGATGAGGTGCCAGACGGCCCCCGGCACTTCCGGAATCTTGGCCCGCGCCTCCTGCACCCGGTTCTCGCCGAGGACCCGCAGCCCGCAGGCCACGGCTTCGCGGATCCGGTCGACCTCGACGGTCTTGGTGACCGCCACCAGCAGCACGCTCTCGGGCCGGCGCCCGCCCCGCCCCGCGGCCTCGGCGATCCTGGCGCGGACCCGCGCGACGTTGGCCCCGATCTCCGCCATGAACGAGGCCGATCCTATTCGACAGGGGGGAGGCCATGTCCTTGCCGGCGCCGCGCGCGTCAGGACGGATCTAGCGGCGGAGGCCGATGCAGGCTCCCATGCGTCCGGTGACGCGGTCTCTCCGGTAGGAAAAAAAGAGATCGGCCCGGCAGGCCGTGCAGTGGGGCACGATCGTGACGTGGTCCGCGGGCACGCCCAGGTCGAGCAGCTGCCGCCGGATGGCGGTCCGCAGGTCGAGGTGCCACCGGCCCGGCCCGGTCGGCCGCACCGCCTCCGGCCACCACGCGGCGCCTTCCATCGCGCGCGCCACCGGGGCGTCCACTTCGTAGCAGCATTCCCCGATCGCCGGCCCCAACACCACCCGGCACTGCGCCGCGGCAGTCCCGAAGGCCGTCCGCATGCGGTCGAGCGCGGCGGGGACCACTCCCGCCGCCGTCCCCCGCCATCCCGCATGCACCGCGGCGATCGCCGGCGTCGCCGCGTCCAGGACCAGCACCGGCACGCAGTCCGCCGCGTAGATCGCGAGCCACAGTCCCGGGTCGGCGGTCACGAGGGCATCGACGCCGGGGATTGGAGCGCCGGCCGGCGGGAGGTGGGTGCCGCCTCCCCGGCCGGAGGCCGATCGAAGCGAGGAGCGGGACAAAGGTAGGCGGCCGGCCAGCGCCACACCGCTCCCGTGGACCTGCTCGGCTTCCACCAGAACCCCGGGGGGAATCCCCACGGCGTCCGCGAGCCGGCGCCGGTTGACCGTCACCGCCTCCGGGTCGTCGCCGACGCCGAACGAGAGATTGAGGCTGCGGTAGGCGCCGCGGCTGACTCCGCCGCGCCGCGTGGTGAAGACGGCGCGAACGAGCCCGGTCGCCTCCAGCGCGGAGGCGGGGATGAGATCCGCGGTCAGATGATCCGTTCGCGCACCACCGCGCTGGTGTAATCGAGGGCGGCGACCACGAGGGCGATCATCCACAGCGCGGTCGCGGCCTGGCGCCACTGCAGGAGGTTGATGTACTGCTGGAGGACAAACCCGATGCCGCCCCCGCCGACGAAGCCGATGACGGTGCTGAACCGGACATTGATATCCCACCGGTAGATCGTAAAGGCGATGAACTGGGGGACGATCTGCGGCACCACCGCGTACCGCACCACCTGGAGCGCGCTCGCCCCGGTCGCCGTGACGGCCTCGATCGGCCCGGCGTCGATGCTCTCGATCGCCTCGGAGTAGAGTTTGCCCAGGGACGCAATGCTGTGGACGCCGAGCGCGAGCACGCCGGCGAACGGGCCGAGCCCGACCCAGACGGTGAAGATGATCGCCAGGACCAGCGCTTCGATCGACCGCATGAGGTTGAAGAAGGTGCGCGTCACCCCGTAGACGACCCCGCCGGCCGGCAGGCTCGCCGTCAGGTTCTTCGCCCCCAGGAACGACAGCGGAACGGCGAACACGACGCCCATGGTGGTCCCCATCAACGCCAGGAAGACGGTCTCGACCATGCGATCGAGCACCACGAGCAGCGTCTGGCTCGGCCGCAGCGGCCCCTCGCCGATCAGGACTTCGGCGATCACCATGTTGTGCGTCCCCTGCACCTCGGGGGCGGTGAACGCCAGCGAGAACCGGCCCTGGGCGTCGGTCGTGAACGACCCGAGCTGCTGGCGCTGGCCGACCTGATTCTCCCACCACAGCACGCCCCGGCGGTTCGGCGCGAACCCCTCCCCCGCCGCGGTCACCCGGTCGCCGATGGCCCCCGTGACCCTGGAGAGGGTGAGGCGCGGCCCGCCGCCCGGGGCGGCCGCCGGCCGTTCTCCGCCGTAATAGAAGTATGCCGTCCCGCGCTGCAGTTGCTGCTCTCGGGCGACGACGTCCGGGGAGGCCAGCGCCGCGATGAACGGCCTGATCAGATACGCGCCGCGCCACAGCTCCCCCAGGTGAATCTGGGTGACCCGCCACCCGTACGCATAGGCCAGAAGCGCGACGAACACGGCTAGGTACACCCTCCACGACTGATACCAGAGGGCGGGCCGCGCGCGCCCGGCGCGCCGCGGGCGGCTGATCTCCTCGACGGCCATCAGCGGATCTCCACTTCGATGGCGTCCTCGCCGTAGATCTCCGCAAACCGCGCGTCGTTGATGTCATTCGGATGGCCGTCGAAGACGATCTGCCCGGCCTTGAGGGCGAGGATGCGCGTGCCGTACCGGCGGGCCAGACTGAGGAAGTGCAGGCAGCAGAGCACCGTGATCCCGTCCCGCTTGTTGAGCTCCTCGACGTAGCGCAGGACCGAATGCGACGTCGCCGGGTCGAGGCTCGCCACCGGTTCGTCGGCCAGGATGAGCTCAGGCTCCTGCATCAGCGCCCTGGCGATCCCGACGCGCTGCTGCTGTCCCCCCGAGAGGGCGTCGCCCCGGACGAACGCCTTCTCCGGGATGCCGACCCGCTCGAGGTTGGCCATCGCCCGGTCGACGAGCGCCGCCGGAAAGTAATTGGCGAGCGCCCACGCCGGCGGAAGGTACCCGAGACGCCCGGTCAGCACGTTGGTCAGGACGGACGCGCGGCGGACAAGGTTGAACTGCTGGAAGATCATCCCGATCTTGCGGCGGATCTCCCGGAGCTCCTGGGGCGGCGCCGCCGTGACGTCACGGCCGGCAAAGACCACCCTGCCCGACGTAGGCTCGATCAACCGGTTGATGCAGCGCAGGAGGGTGGATTTCCCCGAACCGGAGAGCCCGATAATGATCAGGAACTCTCCGCGCGCCACCTCGAAAGACACATCGGACAGCGCGCGCGTGCCGCCCCCGTACACCTTGGTGAGGTGCTCGATCGCAAGGATGGGGGCCCTCGCGGCGCTCAGCGCGGCTTGATCAACTCCTCCAGGTTGATCCCGGCGTAGCGGGCCACGTCGCGGACGGGATCGTAGAAGGCGTCCAGGCTGTGGGCGCGCACCTTGTACTTGCTCACGAGGAGCTCGTAGTCTGCCAGCGCCTCGATCTCGTACAGGGCCTTGAGCGCGTCCAGCCCGGCCGGCTGCTCGGCGAACCGCAGCAGCGCCTTGGTCACCCTATCTTTCACCTCCGCCGGCAGGCCCTCGCGGAGGCTGACGGTGTCGTTGGGGATGGGATCGGAGCGCCAGACGACCTTGATTTTCTGCATCACGTCCGGAAGCGTCTTCTGGACGCTGCCCCGCGCGTCCTCGTACACGGCGCCCGCGTCTGCGCGGCCCTGATAGACCGCGAGCACCACGTTGTTGTGGGAACCGGCGAAGACCGTCTGGCCGAAGAACTTCTGGGGGTCGTACCCCGCCTTCTTCAATCCGGCGAGCGGGAACAGATATCCCGAGGTGCTGGCGGGGTCGACGAACGCGAACCGCTTACCCTGGAGATCGGCCAGCGAGTTGATGCCGGAGTTCGCCTGGGCGATGATCTCGGCCCTGTAATAGGGAAGCCCGAACCGCACGGTCACCAGCCGCACCTCGACCCCGTACTTCTGGTGGGCGATCACATAGGAAAACGTGTTCAGCCAGCCGATATCCGCCCGGTTGGCGCCCATCGCTTCGATCACGCCGGCGAAGCTGGTCGCGACAAACGACTCGAAACTGTAGCCGGTGGCGATCTCCAGGAGATGGGCGACGCGGTTGCCGGTTTCGAGGATGGTTCGCGCTTCCCCGGAGGGCACAAACGCCATCACCAGCTTGACCTGCGCCGGGGCGGGCGGGGCGGCGGCCGAGGCCAGCACCGCGAGGGCCAGGGCCGCGCCACACCCCATGGCGGTGAGTCGTCGGGTCCTCACGGAAGGCCTCCCTTGGATCCCCCGCAGGGGGCAACTGGGGGGAGTTGCGCCCGTAGTTCTGCCGCCTCGCGAGGTTCTCCTGCGCGCCTCTCCTAGGCGACCTGGACCCGGGCCGGCCGCGCCGCAGCGGCGGTGCGCGGAGCTTTCGGGGCCGCGGACGGGATCACCGACTGGAGCTGGAGCGGCGGTCCCGCCAGTTCGCGGCGGCGCACGTCCCACAGCCGGTCGAGCTCGCGGACGATCTCGACGAGCCGGGCCCGAATTTCGCGGGGAAGCGGATGGCCCGAACCCTGACGGTAGAGCAGCAAGCGCTCGTGCGCGAGGTGGTTGATGAGTTCCCCCGTGGTCATCGAAGCCGAAGCGGGAATCGGGGACGGGGGCGGAGCGGGGTGATCGGGCGGGACGCCGGCATCTGCGGAGGGGAGGCTAGCGCCTGCCGGCCTTGCCGGGCCGCCGCCGGCCGTCCTTGCGGCACTCCCGTTCCGGGCGCGGCCGTTGCGCACCTCCGGCGGAGGGGCGCCTCGAGCTACTCGGGTCTTTCTCATCCTCGACTTGCCGGTCGGCCTTCCCCGGACGCTCAGGTGTCTCACGAGGCGCCTCAGCATCGGGAGTACCCGCAGGAGCGGCAGGAGCTGCAGCCATTCTCGTAGATCAGGGAACTGCCGCAGTCCGGACAGACCCCCGCGAAGGTCAGGAGGGGCTGCTGGATCTCCCCGGGCGGTCGCCCCTGGACTTCGGCGGATTCGGTGGAGGCGCTTCCTGGGGCATCTGCCGCGTCTGCCGCCAGCGCGGAAGCCCCGTGCCCGTTGCCGTATCCATTCGCCGGTCGGGGCGCGGGCAGCCGGTCGGCCATCGGGAAGACCAGATCCGGGCGGAATCCCGGACCGTAGAGCGCGCGGCCCACGGCGAGCGCGACTCCCTGAGCCACCGTGGTCACCCGCACAATCGTCCCATCGGCCGACCGGTCGATCGCCACTTCCCGGGATTGCACCCGCCAGAGCTGCTCGATCACATCCCGCGGGTCGGCCCCGGTGCGGAGCGCCAGCGACGCCATCCGGCCGATCGCATCGGCTTCGACGTCGAGCGACTGCACGAAGACCTCGCACACACCCTGCTCATCTTCATTGATCGTCACGTAGATCCGCCCGCGCGGGGTCTCGATCCGCTCGGTGCGGCCGGCCGTCACCTTGGGCCGAGGACGCTTGGGGCGCGTCTCGCGCGCGACCGCCGGCGCGGGTCCCGGCACGGCGGATGCGCTTGCCGGCGGCGCCTGGATGGCCGTGGACGCGCCCGCCGCCTGCGCCGAGCGGCGCGTCCCTGCGGTCAGGATGT
>VBAK01000147.1 GCA_005882275.1 Candidatus Segetimicrobium genomatis | reverse complement strand
CCCTTGCACCCCATCTTCCAGGCCAGGAAGTAGATCTTGGCCACATCCTCCTCGGTGGCGTCGGCGGGGCAGTTGACGGTGGACGAGATGGAGTGGTCGACGTGCTTCTGGATCGTCGCCTGCATCCGCACCCGCATCTCGGGCTGGATCTGGTGGGCCGTGACGAAGAACTCCGGGAGATCCTCTTCGCGCTCGACGCCGAACCGCTGCATGTATGTCCGGACCAGCGGATGGTAGACGGTGAACGTCTGCTGCGAGAGCGATTCGCTCCGGCGGGTGTATCC
>VBAK01000057.1 GCA_005882275.1 Candidatus Segetimicrobium genomatis | reverse complement strand
CGTCGCGCACGTACGCGATGCGCCGGTTGTCCGGCATCCACGCCGGCCCGCGCTCGACGTCCGGGACCACGTCGGTCGCCACCACCCGCGCCGCCAGCCCCTCGCCCTCGGTCGGATCGGACCCGTCCGCGGCAACCACCGCGATGGCCCAGGCCTTGGGATCGTCGGCCGGGTTGTAGTTCGTATAGAACGCGAGGCGCCTGCCGTCCGGCGACCACACCGGACGCAGATCATCGTAACGCCAGGTGCTGAACGGTTTCGGCGGCACCGGCGGGGTGCGCCCCGGCTCGAGTACGTAAATGTCGTGGTTCTCGTTGCTGCCCCGAATGACCGCGACGCGCTTGCCGTCCGGCGACCACTGCGGATAGAGATAGGGTTGGTCGCCGAGCGTCAGTCGAGTCGTGGTCTTCGTGGCGAGGTCGAGCGAATATACGTCGCCCTTGCCGCTGCGGCCGGAGATGAACGCGATCCGGTCGTGCGCCGGCGACCAGTGCCCGTGCCCATCCTTCTCCTTGTCGCTCGTGATGCGGGTGATGCGGCCGTCGGGCTCGCGCAGGTATAAATCGTAGTTGCCCTCGCCGCCGTTGCTCATGAACACGAACCGCGTGCCGTCGGGCGCCCAGCTGATGCCTGAGTTGTAGCTCGTCGGCTCCACCACCCCCGGGAAAAAGAACTGTCTCTGTCCCTGCACGGCCGAAGACTGGTGGTAAATGGTCTGGACGATCTCGCCGTTGAAGCGCACGATCACGATCTCCCTGCTGTCACCGCGCGAACGCTCGAACGCGAGCATGTCGCCGACGGGGGACCACACCGGGTTCGAGTCGTT
The DNA here is from genome assembly GCA_005882275.1 of Candidatus Segetimicrobium genomatis. Lineage (GTDB taxonomy): Bacteria > Sysuimicrobiota > Sysuimicrobiia > Sysuimicrobiales > Segetimicrobiaceae > Segetimicrobium > Segetimicrobium genomatis. The sequence continues at coordinate 8,802 of VBAK01000057.1, read as the reverse complement.
GCGCCCGCCGGCGATGGGAACGAGCGGCCGCACGAGCTCCGGTTCGATCCCCGCCGGTTCGCCCGCGCCCGCCTGCTCTTCGGCCGCCGCCGGCAACGCAACCGCGACGAGCGCGACCAGCAAAGGGCGCGAGAGATGCATCAGGTTCGGGTCCGGGCCGAAAGGCGGGCGCGATCACTGTTCCTGGATCTGGTCGCGGTAGCGGCGCGCCGCCTCGCGCGCCTGCACGAAGGCGGGAATGCCCTCGAGCTTTTTCGGAAAGAAGTCGAAGTACTCGCGCCACGCCAGGCTCGCGCTGTTCATCACCGCGGGTTGCTTAGTCATCAGGTACAGCTTGTGGTATGCGAGCGCCGTGTAGTAGTAGGTGTCGTGCACCGCTTCGTCGTACTCCGCCTTCGGGAAGAAGCGCGTGTTCTGCCTGGCCGTCTGCAGCGCCTTGATCGCGTTGGCGAAGTCCTTGGACGCGGCGTCGCGATCGCTGTTCACCAGGCGGTTGCCTTGCTCGCAATACGCATGGCCGAGGTTGGTGAAGGTGACCGCGAACTGTTTGTAGATGAGCTGCTGGTTCTCCGGCAGCGCCAGCACGGTCTCGAACTCGGCTATCGCGCGGTCGTAGTCCTCCTTGTCGTCGAGGTATATCTCGCCCAGGCGCTGGCGCGCCTCGGCGTAATCCGGGTGGTCGCGGCCGGCGGCGGCATAGGCTTTGATGGCGCCGTCGATGTCGCCTTTCTGGCGCGCGCGCTCGCCGATCTTGAGGAAATCCTTTTGCAGCGCGATGCGGCGCTCGCCGGTGCGGTCCTCCTCCTTCTTGGTGAACTCCATGACCTCGAAGAAGTCGCGGTAGTCCTCGCCGTAGGTCAGGCGCACGCTGTGAAAGCCGAACGTGACCAGCTTGCCGCCGGCGATCGGCGTCTTGCCGACCGGCTCGTCGTCGATGTAGACGCTCGCCGCGGACGGCTCGGAGTCGACCTTGAACAGGGCGTTGTTGGCCGCGAGCACGAACTCGCGCGCCTCGCCGCTCTTGTCGACGCTGATCTTGCCGGTGACCTGCTGGTAGCCGTGGCGGTACAGCATGAGCGCATAGTTGCGGCCGAGCCGCAGAGGGATCTGCGCCTGACCGTTGGCCTCGGTCGCGCCTTTCCACTCGCCGTTCAGGTAGACGTTGGTGCCTGCAAGCGGGGTGACGTCGGTGCCGACGCCGCCCTTCGCAGTGAGCAGGACGTAGGTGCGTCGATCGCCCTCCTCGCCTTCGCCTCCGGTGCGTCGCACCACGCGATCGCCGATCTGCACCTTCTCGCCTTGCTTGAGCGTTGCGACCTCGGCAAGCGAGCTGTTGTCGTCGCCGCGCTTGACCTCGATCCAGCCGGTCTCGCGGTAACCCGACACCTTACCGCCCTCGCCGAACCTCGGCGTGGTCAGCGTGAACTCGGTGCCACGGCCGATACGCCAGTTCCTGCCGAGGTTGATGCGATAGCGAGCGTCCTCCATGCCGATCACCGTGCCCTCGAACGGGAAGCGCTCGATGACGTTGTTCACGATCTCGCGCACCGCGCCGTCGATGCCGCGGGCGCTGCGCGCGCGCGCAATCTCCGAGAAAATGATCTTGCCGCTCGCGGTGTGGAATTTGGCCTCGGCCAGATAGCCGTCATCGTCCTTGGCAACGCTGCCGAGCACTATCATGTCCACAGTCGCGCGCAGCGGCGTGTCCTGCCAGCCCTTGGCGACGATGCGTTCGATACTGAGCTTGCGCTGCTTGACCTCCGCCTGCAGCCTCTCCCCCGGCACTTCGCGGAACCCCGGGAACTTGAACAGCTGCGTCGCCAGCGCCTGCTCTGTTTGGGCCGCGACGTCCTTCAGGTCCACTCCCGGGGAGTTGCCGACGACGCGGTAGATGCCGATGCGGATCGGCTTGGGCGTGGTCGGGTAGAAGTAGCGATGCAGGTTGACTTGACCTTCTAGCCGGACCGTGGTCTTCCACGCCCCGGGGATATAGCCGGGCGCCGCGAGCGCGATCACGGCCTTCTTGCCCGGCGCGCCGCGGTAGGTGTACGTATAGCTGCCCTGCGCGTCGGTCTTGCCGACGGTATTGCCGTCTATGCTCACGCTCAGCCCCGGCACCCCGCTTGCTCGGCCGTACTCGTCGGTCAGCGCCTTGATCGCGAGCACTGCCTGGCGGTTGAGCGCGACTTCGATCACCTGGCCCGGCTCGAACCGGTGTACCGCGCGGTAGGCGCCGTAGCCAGCCTTGGTGACGTCAAACTCGGCTCCCTTCGCCGGCTGTTGCCGATAGAGGTATACGATCTGACCCTCGGCATCGGTAACGCCCGCCTCCTTCCCCCCAACCGTGACCTTGGCACCGGGCAACGGCGCGCCTTTCTCGCTCACGCGCAAGGTCACGAAACGCATGGCCTTGAGATCGGCGTCGAAGCGGTACGTGCCGACTTGGCCATCCTTCGGCAGCTTCACGAGGACGGTCGATTTCCACGGCTCGATGCGATAGCCGGGCATCTCCTTGCTCACCGTCACGTCGATCTCGGCGCCGGCCTTCTTGCGGATCTGCTTCGCGAACACGCCTTGGGCGTCGGTGACGCCCAGCTGCTCGCGGTCCACGACGACCGTCGCCTGTGCCGCCGGCTGACCGTCGATGCGCGCCTTGACCTCGACGTCAAGGCGCTCGCCGCAAGCGCCGAGCAAGACGGAGGCGAGCAGCACGAAAAGAAAACGCAGATTGGTTGCAGTCATGGCGATACCCTCTGTCTTGGTGTTGGTGATGGCGCCGGTTCCGGGGGACGGCGGATGCGGGCTCACATCTCGGGCGCCTGGATATTGACTTCCCCAGGATTGATGATCTTGTCCTCGTCGCTGGTCGCGCCCTTGATCGATTTGCGCTTGGCCTCGTCGATCTTGCGCAGCTTGAACTCGACTTTCTTGCCGAACGAGCCGACCTCGATCGTCTCGGTCTGGGTCTCATAGCCGATGCGGCTCACTTCCACCTTGTAGACACCGGGCTTGATGCTATCCTTGGGCGATTCGAATTCACCCCTCTCGTCCACCGACGCCGAGGCGGAGGCCTGCTCGACCGCTGCCTTCGTATTGATCATGTTGACCACCGCGCCCTTCGGGCTCTCGTTCGGGATCGGCTGTTGGCGGCTGTCGACGAGCTGCACCGTGCCGCGAATGTTGGCGGCACAACCGGACACCAGCAGCAGGGCGGTTAGGGCAAACAGTGCTCTTGCGTTCATGATCTCTCTCCGGTCAATCACCAGCGGGTTGCGCGCCATCGTTTGAGCGCCAAGTCTACGCGCCCGATGCGCACCGGATTAGGCGCTGAGAACGCATCTGTGGCAAATGTCGCATTTCAGCGACAGCGGCCGCGGAGAGATTCCGGGTGCCGAACCGATGGCGCTCAAACCCAGGAATTTCACACCGAAATCGCCTTAATCAGCCGCTCTCGGTCCGCGGATGAACAGGCCTGACCGGCGAGCACCACCGTACCCGGCTGGAACCCGGAAGGCGACGAGAACGATCGCGTACCCGCGATGCGACGGCAGCCCGTGGATATTTTGAGACTCACAACCTCGTCAAGCACGCTCTAGTACGCGCCATCAAGGGTAAGAACGCCGGCACGGTGTTCCGCCGGCGCTATCGGGCGCTGTTCCAGTCCACGCGTCCAGGCCGGCATTGTCACAGCGTCCGACCTTGCGGGCTATCGCAAGGACCAAGTATTTATTCGCGAGGCGCTCTGCACGTCGCGCTCTCGAAGGAGGCCGTGCGGGAATGCATGCCAGTGCTTTTCGAACTTCTTCAAGCCGAATCCGAACCCCAGGTGCGCGCCGCGCTAGTAGTAGGGCGCTTCCTCTTCGTCTGCGTTCATCGGTGCATGGATGGCAATGCTGGCCTGGCGAGATTCCTGATGAACCTGATGCCCGGAGGACCGCTTTCTTGCATTTTTTGTCGTAAAAATGTTTAAAGAGTCACCTCCGGTTCGTCATTTGAGCTCATCATTTCATACCGCGATGAGGTCGGGGTTTCTTGAGGAACAGAAATGGCGATGCTTGATCGGATCTACCGACGCACTTGGGCCGGCCAGCGGGCATGGAACGCGCAAGCTCGTAAAGTCTCCCCTGAGTGCTGGAACGTGCTCGGCTCAATCGGCTCCGGCGCGCATGCCGTGGTAGTGCGCGCGTCGCTGCAGAGCTACTCCGAGGAAAACATCCAGGAATGGCTTATTCAGCTGGAGCAGATCGGCCTTGTCGAGTCGGTGCCCGTCCTCGACGAAAACGACCTCGACTTCACCGGCAACTTCCACCTTGCCAGAATACGCGCCGAGCTCGAGAAGCTCAGAGAGAAGAGCGAACACATAGCTCAGTTGCTGGCGCGTTAGCTTCCGCCTCCGCGAGTCAGCTTGATATAAGATCCTCGCCGCGGGGTACCGGAGCCCGTGAGCGCGACTAGCACAAGTCGCCTAGCCTGCGCAACGCCCAAGCTCATTAGCGCGGCGAGCAATCGATCGATGTCGGACCGTACTGGCTTGTCCGTATCGAGCAGCGCCCGGCCGCTGAACCCGCACTTTCACCAATCCACACCGGCGGCCAATACCATGACTATCCTGCCTGCCATCGGGGTAGCGCTTCACCCAAGTCGTCGCAGCTGCGACCACAAACGCCAGATGTGCCGGCCTTGGAGATACTTCAAGCAGGTTTGAGCGTGACGATAGCGGCAAAGAGTGAAGGACCGTTCTGTGCCAGCCCTTCCCGCACCGGCACGAAGGAGTCGAGCCGATCAACGCCTTTCGCAAGCAAGCAGCATTGGTTCGAGAAGTCGAACGAGAACGCCCCGTCTCGTTCGAGTCGCTAGGGGCCGTTAAGTCCCGCTACGTGCCATTTAAGCTCAATTGCCTTTGCGTGACTGCGCGCGCGCCACTCCCATGGCGCGACGGGTTGCCTGTCCGCCCACAAACCTCGCTGGCGCGACTTTGCGTCATCCTGCAGGCGGTATAGCGGCGATCCGTCGGCTACGTATCGATCGAATACCCAGGCCATCCCGCGCAGCACCTGGGTGCTATTCGCCTCCACGTCCCCGCAGAGGACCACGCCGAGTATCCGGCCGTGATGGCCATGGTTCTGCTCGCTCACGCGCGCATGCTTGCCGATGCATATATCCGCCAATGATCGCTTGGAGCGCTTCCCGTAACGTTGCCCAAGCTCAGGCGCGTCGATGCCCTCCAGGCGGACCTTCACCTCCTCGCGGTCCACCAATACAGTGAGCGTGTCGCCGTCATGAACATCGACAACCCTGCCGGCCAGGTCGAATGCCAAGGCGCCAGAGGGCGACCACAGAGCAAATAATATATAGAGAATTTTCTTCATGTCCCCATACCTTACGCCATGGCGAGGGGCTAGAAAGATCTCCGCTCAAAACTTATCGAAGTAGAAAGCTGGCAGCAAGTCTTGCAAGAGATCTTTAGCTTGCGGTTCGCTTTCAACGGCTCATAGTCGTGGCGTTGCGCAGAGTTCGACACCCAAGTGGGCCGGGTCGATCGAAGGATCCGGGATTGGCGATTGGTGGCCTGAATGGTGGTTCAGTCCGGCGTCCCCACGGGGTCTTGAGGGATGCGCGTAGCGTGGGAGGCGGTGTTGCTGCTGCGCTCGGGCTGAGACGCGGGCGAGCTGCTGTCTGCTGTGTTGGAGTTGGCGACTTAACGGCCCTGCTGCTCGTCCAGCCATTTCGCCAAGTCGACACCCAGGAACGTGGTGCCGGGCATAAATCGGCTTCCTGGAGTGACTTTGATGCGACCGCTTGGGGTATGCAATTCAGCACGCTCAACGCATACCCAAGCGCCGTGCCGGTCCCGAAGGAAATATTTGCTGATGTTCTCCATGCCGTGTTTGCTGATGTTCTCCATGCCGTCCCCCCTTGGCAGCTTCGATCACCATACTCGCGGAAAGGAGCTGCTGCTGGGGTTTTTCAAGCTTTTACAACACGGCGCCTGCTTCGCCCTCAAATGCGCTCTGGAGGCTGCCCGAGTTCTCCGCACTGCGCGGCGTGAGGTGGCGCTAGTCCAGTGCGCGCCCGGCGGGGGGCAGGGTGTGGGCTGAGCTAGCGGCTTTGGAGGCTGTAGCGCATGAGCGACACCCCGCCCATCCCGGGCGAGGACAACCGGCGCGCCGACGTCGCCGCCCTGCGCGCGCGCAAATCGGCAAGGGTGAGCTTCTTGCGCGGCTCGGCTGTCCGAGCGGCTAGCGGTATGCGCCCCTCGCCGTCGGGTCGTCGTAGGACTTGATCTGCGTTCCGCGGTAGAGAATCTGCGCGTTGCGTTCGGTGATTTCCTTATGCAGCGCGACGAGCTCCGGCTCCATTTCGATCCGCGGGATCGGCTCGTGCTGGAAATGGCCGAAGGTATCTGCCCCGCGTACAAGCGTCGCGCCATCCTCGCCGTGCAGTTGTCGCACCGAGGTAGGAATGTAGCGGATGGCGAAGCCGATGCGGCGCTCGGCCGACGGATTGGGCGGCGAGCCGTGCACGAGGAGCACGTGGTGCAGGGACGCCTCGCCTGGCTCGAGCTCCAGATACATCGCTTTCGACTCGTCGACCTCGACCATGACCTCTTGGCCGCGTGTGAGCAGGTTGTTGTGGTCGAAGGTGTCGCGGTGCGGCAACTGCTCCAGACTATGCGAGCCGGGAATGACCCCCATTGCGCCGTTCTCGAGCGTGCTCGGCGTCAACGCCACCCAGGCGCTGACAACATCCGGAGCGCTCAAGCCCCAGTAGGTCGCGTCCTGGTGCCAGCTCACGAAGGCCGGATTGCGCGCTTCCTTGATGAAGAAATTCGACGTCCAGCACAGAAGGTTCGGCCCGTACAGATCCTCAATGGCGTCGAGCACCTGGTTGTTACGGACGATTTCCGAAAGAAACGGAAACAGAAGGTGCGCCTTATGGCGCAAATTGCCGCGCAAAGGCCCGCCCGTGCGCCGCTCGTAGTCTTCAAGCTTCGCGCGGGCACGTTCCGCGTCGGAGCGACTCATGACGCGGATTTTCGGGACGAAGCCGTCCCTCCAGTACTGATCGACCTGCGCCTGGGTCAGCGCCTTCAGCGTCACATCGCGCTCGCGACGCGTTCGGCTTGTTCCTGCTGGAGCGCGAAGATGGAGGTGTAACCGCCCGACCAGTCGGGCGGCAGCAAACAGGGCCGCGGGTCGTGGTGCACCCACTTGGCTGGCTTGCCGCGAATGATCGTCTGGTCGTACTTCGAGCGAATGGGATTCACCGTGTAGGGCATGGCATCGGCCGAGGTGAGTGTGTAAAGAAGCAGCGGCCGGCCGAGGTCCGAGAGATTTTTCGGCGAGGAATGCCACATGCGGCAGTTGTGCAGCGTGAGCGATCCCGCCGGGCCGGTGAGATACGCGACCTTCGACTCGTCGATGCGCGCGACGTCCGCCTCGCCCAGGCATCCGGTCCACCGTCCCTGCGCATCGTATTGCAGCGGCATCGGCTCGATGTCGTGACTGCGCGGGAGCACGCCGAGCGGCCCATTGTCCATGCCACAGTCGTACAGATAGGTGCCAACGGTGAGCGGCGAATAATTGGTATGGGGCCAGAAGCTGATATCGTAATGCCACTTCACTTCTTCGCCGCCCTGCGCCCACTTGAAGTTGAGCTTCGAGTGATGGAACTTGACGTCTGGGCCGACGAGATCGGCGGCGATGTCGCCGATCGGCGAGTTCACGCAGTAGTCCCAGAACAGGGGATGCTGCTCCACCGGATTCGATACGCGGCGCAGGCGTGGCGCGTCGGGCCGGTGGCCGGGCTCGAGATCGTAGATTTTGTCGGACTTGCTTACGCGCCGAGCGCGCTCGACGAGCTCGTTCGTCGCCTCGCGCAGCCTGCGGATCCAGTCCTCAGAGATCGCGTTCTGCAGAAGAAGGTAGCCCTCGCGGAAATAAGACTCGCGCTGAGCCTGCGTCAGCACGCGCGGCGGGATGGCGAGAATCTGCTGAGGGGTCATGATCAGGCCGCCTTGGCCTGCGGCGCAAGGTCCGGCTGCCCGGCAAGGTTCTGGTTCATGAACCGCTCGAGCTTCGCGCGAAGCCCAGACTTCATGTACTTCATGCTGTAGCCGTTGAATAGATGGCCGAGCAGGCCGCGATCGAGGTCCGAGGTCCCCATGAACCAGTCGGCGATCGGGAAAGTGAGGTTCATGTTCACCTCCATCATAACGCCTTGGCTGTGGTGCACGGTGTGATGGCGCCGGATCGTATTGACGAATGGCATATTGCGCACGAACCAGTTGTCGCGCACGTGGCAGCAATAATGGAAGGTCTCGTACACCAGGTACTGACCGATGATCGTGACCATAAGGATGTAGCCCGCATTCGGGTTGACGAGCAAGCCGAGGAGCAGCGCGAAAGGCGTGCCTAGTGCCATGAATGTAAAAAGAGCGCGCCAAGGAAAGAAGATGATGCGCCATTCGCGCGCGCTGTCGACGGTCATCTCGTTGTCGGTGAAGTACTGGTGGTGCTGGCGCGTATGCCGGTCGTAGATCGCGCGCAGCGCCCAGACGTCGACGAGCCGGTGCATCACGTACTTGTGAATCCACCACTCAAACAGGTTGGAGAACGCGAACACCGGCACGACGAGCAACCATTCCCAGCTCGCGCCGTGCATGCGCGAGACGCACCACGCGATTGCCGTAAGGCCGACGGCGTAGATCACGCCGATATGCACCTGGCCGGCGTACAGGGGGTGGATTTGCGCCTGGTATTCGTTGCGGAACTTGAGCTGCCGCTCGCCGATCGCGTGGCG
>VBAK01000106.1 GCA_005882275.1 Candidatus Segetimicrobium genomatis | reverse complement strand
GCAGATCACCCAGCAGTATCGGGAGCGGAGCGAGACGACGGCGTTCCTGAACAATATCTTGGAGTCCTCCACCGAGTACTCGATCATCGCCATGGACCTCGAGGGCAGCGTCCTGGCCTGGAACGAAGGCGCGCGGCGGAACTACGGCTACGCGGCCGAGGAGATGGTCGGGAAGCAGAACTCCCGCATCCTCCACACCGGGGAAGACGTCGAGGGCGGCAGGGTCGAGGCCGCGCTGGCCCAGGCGCTCGAGACCGGGAAGTTCGAAGGCGAGTTCCAGCGGATGCGCAAGAGCGGCGAGCAGTTCACGGCGCAGGTGGCGATCACGCTGCGCCGGGGCGTGTCCGGCGATCCGATCGGCTACCTCCTGGTCTCCAAGGACATCACGGCCCAGAAGGCCCTGGAGGAGGAGCTGCGCCGGAAGAACGAAGAGCTCGTGGAGCAGTACCATCGGGTCCAGGAGGCCAACCGGCTGAAGAGCGAGTTCCTGGCGAACATGTCCCACGAGCTGCGGACGCCGCTCAACGGGATCATCGGCTTCGCCGAGCTGATGCACGGCGGCAAGGTGGGGCCGGTGTCCGACCCCCACAAAGAGTACCTCGGGGACATCCTGACGAGTTCGCGGCACCTGCTGCAGCTCATCAACGACGTGCTGGATCTGGCGCGGGTGGAAGCGGGCCGGATAGAGTTCCACCCGGAGGCGGTGGATCTGGCGAAGCTGGTCGGCGAGGTGCGGGACGGCCTGCGCACGCTCGCGGCCACCAAGCGGATCCAGGTCAAGACGCAGATCGATCCGGGGCTGACCGGGGTGACGGCGGACCCGGCGAAGCTCAAGCAGCTGCTGTACAACTACCTGTCGAACGCGCTCAAGTTCACGCCGGAGGGGGGGCAGGTGACGCTCCGGGCGGGCCCGGAGGCGGCCGACACCTATCGCATCGAGGTCGAGGACACGGGCATCGGCATCCGGCCGGAGGACCTGGGCCGGCTCTTCGTCGAGTTCCAGCAGCTGGACGCCGGGGCGGCCAAGAAATACCAGGGCACGGGGCTGGGCCTGGCGCTGACCAAGCGAATCGTGGAGGCCCAGGGCGGCCAGGTGGGCGTGCGGAGCGCGCCGGGGACCGGCAGCATCTTCTTCGCCGTGCTGCCGCGGGTGTTCTGGGCGGAACGGGAAAGCCCGGCCGGACGGGCCGCGCTCCCCGCCCAAGCGCCGGCGGCGGACGGTCCGGCGGTCCTGGTCATCGACGATGATCCCCGGGAGCGGGCCTGGCTCGTGAAGACGCTCGGCGGAGCGGGGTACGCCGTGGAGGCGGCGGCCAGCGGCGCCGAGGCGCTGGCGCGGTGCCGGGAGAAGGCCTTCAGCGCGATCACGCTCGACCTGCTGCTCCCCGACATGAAGGGGTGGGACGTGCTCACGGCGATCCGCGCCGAAGCGCGGAATCAAAACGCGCGGGTGCTCGTCGTGACGGTGGTGGCCGACAAGGGAGCGCTGGAAGGCCATCGTACCGACGGTGTCCTGGTGAAGCCCGTCCGGTCCGAGGACCTGCTCGGCTCCCTGCGGCGGCTGGGCGTGCGCCCGGATGAGGACGGGGCCGGGGACGAGGACGGGGCCGTCCTCGTCGTGGACGACGATCTCAAAGCGCTGAAGATCATGGAAGCGGCCCTCGCGGAGATGGGATACCGGTCCGTGTGCGCGCCGGACGGCGAGAGCGGCCTGGCGGCGGCGGCGAAGGAGCGTCCCAGGGCGGTGGTGCTGGACCTCCGGATGCCGGGAATGAGCGGCCTCGAGTTCCTGGACCGGTTCCGCCGCACCGACAACGGCAGGCGCACCCCCGTGATCGTGTGGACGGGGGCGGACCTGACGGCGCAGGATCGATCCCGGCTCAAGAAGGCCGCGCAGGCGATCGTCATGAAGGGCGGGGGCGGAGTCGAGCCGCTCGTGAAAGAACTGCAGGCACACCTCGCGGTGTCCCGGTGACGGGCATGGCGGGTGAGCCCATCCTGATCGTGGACGACAATCCGGTGAACCTCAAGCTCGTGCGGGTGCTGCTGGCGACCGAAGGGTACGACGTCCGCACGGCCGCGGACGCCGAAGAGGCCCTGACGGTGCTGCAGACGTTCCGCCCGCGCCTCATCCTCATGGACATCCAGCTGCCGGGCATGGACGGGCTCGAGCTGACCCGGCGGCTCAAAGCCGATCCCGCCACCCGCGACGCCGTCGTGGTGGCGCTCACCGCGTACGCCATGAAGGGCGATGAGGAGCGGGCCCTCGGCGCCGGCTGCGACGGGTACATCCCCAAGCCGATCAACACCAATCTGCTGCCGGAGATCGTTGCGGAATATCTGACGCGGGTGGGAGCCAGATGACGGACGCCAACGCCAAGCGACGCGAGGAGTGGAACGAAGGGAACGCCGATCGACGCGCGTGGAACACAGGTGACCAGATGATGCAGGAAGACCCCATCAAGACCGCCCGGATCCTGATCGTGGACGACCAGGAGGTCAACGTCCATTTCCTCGAGGGCACGCTCAGGTGGGTGGCCGGCAACACCAACTTCAAGAGCACGACCAACCCGCGCGAGGTCGAAGCCCTGATCGCCGAGTTCGAGCCCGACCTGATCCTGCTCGACCTCCACATGCCGGAGCGGGACGGGTTCATGGTGATGGAGGACCTCAAGCAGGTGATCCCGGCCGATGCGTTCCTCCCGATCCTGGTGCTCACGGCCGACGTCACCCCGGAGGCGAAGCAGCGCGCCCTGGCCGGCGGGGCCAAAGACTTCCTGAGCAAGCCCTTCGATACGACCGAGGTCCTCCTGCGGAGCAACAACCTGCTGCAGACCCGGCTGCTCCACCTCGAGCTCGCGAACCAGAATCAGATCCTTGAGGTGAAGGTGCAGGAGCGCACGCGCGACCTGCAAAAGGCCAACGATGACCTGCAGGCGGCCCACCGGGACCTGGAGGACGCCCACATCGAGATGCTGGAGCGGATGGCGCTGGCCGCCGAGTATCGGGACGACGACACCGGGGAGCACACGAAGCGGGTGGGCCAGGTCTCGGCGTTCCTGGGCCGGGCGCTGAGGCTGGCGCAGGATCAGGTGATGCTCCTGCGGCGGGCCGCTCCCCTCCATGATGTGGGGAAGATCGCCATCCCGGATCAGATCCTCTTGAAGCCGGGCCGCCTCACGGCGGAGGAGTTTGAGGTGCTCAAGACCCACACGACGATCGGGGGGAAGATCCTCTCGGGGGGACGGTTTGCGCTCCTGAAGCTGGCCGAGGAGATCGCCCTCACCCACCACGAGCGCTGGGACGGCACGGGGTACCCGCACGGCCTGCGGGAAGCGACCATCCCTCTCGCGGGACGGATCGTCGCGGTGGCGGACTCCTTTGACGCGCTGACGCACGAACGGCCGTACAAGGAAGCCTGGGCGGTCGAGGAGGCGGTGGCGGAGCTGCAGCGCTGCGCGGGCACCCAATTCGATCCCACGATTGTCGACGCGTTCCTGGGGCTCCGCGCGGACTCGCTCGCGGCCGCCGTGCTCGGATTCCCGGCCGCCGCGCGGCGGGGAGCATAGGAGACGCCGCGCCGTTTGCCGTATACCCTGGTGGAGAGGGTGTTCCCCTCCGGGGACTCCATCCCCGAATGGGGCAAACGGCAAGCAGAGGTGGCAGGGGGGATCGCCATGGGAAGATTGCTGCTCCCGGTGATCGTCGCAGCCCTGGTCGCGGCGGTGTTCGCGGGCCCCGCGGGCGCTCAAAACGCGCCGGCGCCGGCGTCCGCAGCGAAGACGGCGCCGGCCGCACCCGGGCAGTGGCCGAGCATCAAGGGTTTGAAACCCTATTCGGACGACACGAACGGGATGTCGCTGTCCGGGTTTCTGCGCTTCCTGACCTTCCAGCAGACCGGGCGATGGATTTCGAACGATGACGCCGATCGGGTCGTGAAGCAGCAGCTCTCGAAGTAGCGGTTACTTCCTCGGCGCCACCTTGGCGCGCTCCGCCTGGAACCGGGACGCGACCGTGTCCAGGTGGCGGGAGATGGTGTGGCAGGCCCCGGATTCCGAGACGCGCAGCTCCGTCCTGTCCTGCCGCTGGCTCACCACGCCGCTCGAGACCGCCCAGCACCGCTTGAGCAGCGCATTGATGCCGGCCAGGACGGCGGGCGTGCCCTGGAGCGCGAAGTGGCCGTTCCGCGAGCCGGCAGAGGATCGGCGGGACATCGAGTCACCGTCCGCGTATCCGCGAATGAACGGGGCGGCGAACTCCTTCGGCAGATCATCGAGCACGGCCGGATCGTCCCCGTGAAAATCCGACGGGATGCCCCAGGGGAGCAGGGCTTCGCACAGGCCCTGGTCGCGCAGGTAGACCTGCCACCCGACAATGCTGCTGTGACAGAACTCGTACCGGATGTGCTCCGTGGCGAGGTCGGCCATGAGGGTCGCGACGCAGTCCCGCCCATCCTCGCCGAGCGTCACGACGAGCGTGAGCAGCGATCCGTGCCCGCAGATGTGCCCCGCCGCGGTGAGGAAGCCGAGCCAGTACAGCTGGACGTCCGCCGGCGCCTTGCCGGGGCCTTCCCGGCGGCTTTGGAGAAGCTCTACCGGATCGGAGAGGCGGGGGTGTTCCGCGCGCGCCAGCGCCCGCTCCACCGTCGCGACGGGGAGGTCGACCAGCTCGGCGATTTCGGTGGAGCTTTTCCCTTTGCGGGCGGCCGCCCGGATCTTTTGGGTTCGCTCTCGCCATTCCAGATCAGGGCCGCTCGGGCCTCGCATCCGCACGTGCATTCAGTGTAGCATTGTTTCGCACCGCTGTCGAATGCGGCTCTCCGCGGCCGCCGCGTGCTATACTGGGGTCACGCATCGATGTGACTCACAGGGACGCTTGAGAGGAGCGTGCGATGGCCCGCCCAAACTACTCCAGCCTCAAACGGGCGAAGGAACTCAAGCGCAAGGCGAAGCGGGATGCCAAGCTGGCCCGCAAGCTCGCGCGGCGAGCCTCTTCCGACCCGGCCGAACCGGCGCCGGCGGCGCCGCCCGACGACTGGACGCAGACCGGGGAGCGGGATCCCAACGCGCCGGCGGGCACGCCCCAGGAATGATCGGGGACGAGGTCGCCGCCGTGAGGGGCTGAGGGCGCCGGGGGGTCCGTCGCGCGCCGCTTCCTGAGGAGCCGGCGGGCGGGGCGGGGGCGCGCGTGAGCGAGGCGAGGGAGACCACCGCGGTGATCACCGGCGCCGCCGCCGGGATCGGGCGCGCGATCGCGGAGAGGTTCGCGGCCGGCGGGACCCGGGTGGCGGCCGTCGACCTGGCGCCGCCGCTCGACACCGCGGCGGCGATCGCGTCTCGCGGCGGCCGGTGCGTGCCGCTCGCGGCCGATGTGGCGGACCGCGCGCAGGTCCGGGCGATGATCGCCGAAGCGGTTGAGCGGTGCGGCGGCGTGGATATCCTGGTGGCGAACGCCGGGATCGGGTTCCCGGACCCGATCCTCGAGATCACGGATGACAATTGGGACCGGGTGCTGGGCGTCAACTTGAAGGGGGCGTTCCTCTGCCTGCAGGCGGCGCTCCCCCAGATGCTGCCGCGGCGGCAGGGATCGATCGTGCTCGTCTCCTCGATCGCCGGCCGGCGCACGAGCCTCACGAACGGCGCGCACTACACCTGCTCGAAGTATGGCCTGATCGGCCTGACCCGGCACCTGGCGGCCGAACTGGCGGGGACGGGGATCCGCGTCAACTGCGTCTGCCCGGGTCCCGTGGAGACGCCGCTCTTGCGGCGGGTGACGACGCCGGAGCAGCGGGCCGAGATGACGCGCCGGACCCCGATCGGACGGATCGCCCAGCCCGAGGACATCGCGGAGGTCGTGGTCTTCGTGGCCGGGCCCGGCGCCCGGCACATGCACGGGGCCATCCTCGACGTCAACGGCGGCCTGTATTAGGGACCTACGGCTTCGGCAGGGGCGGCGGCAGGACCCCGGTGAGGAGCCAGCGGACCTTGGCGCGCAGGTCGTCGGGGTCGACAATCCAGAAGCTCAGCGGCATCTTCATGAGCGCGTCGTCCTGCGTCGCGGGGTGTCCATCGATGGTCTGGGCCGAGACGGCGTCCGGCGCGAGATGGTCGATCTCGTGCACCCACCCCAGCAACTGCTCGCTCGTGAGATCGGTGCCCAGTTCGGACCGGGCGGTGCCGATGATCTGGGGAAGGCGGATCCACACCCCCGGGCGGTGGACCGTCTGCATCGCCGCGCGCAGGAACAGCTGCTGGCGCCGGATGCGGCCGATGTCGCCGTCGGGATCGTTCCTGAACCGGAGATACTGCTCCGCGCGCTCACCGTCCAGCACCTGGCTCCCGGGTTGGAGGTCGATGAACAGCCCCTGCTCGGTGTCGTGATAGAGCATCCGTTTGTCCACGATGACCGGCACCCCGCCGACCAGATCGACGAGGTGGCGCATCGCGGGGATGCTGAAGATGAAGTAATGGGCGACCGGCACGTTGATCAGCCTCGCCACGGCGGCCCGCGTTCGTCCCACCCCGCCCGTCGCGTACGCGTGCACGAGCTTCGTGTACCCGATCCCGGGGATCACCACCCCGGTGTCGCGCGGGACGCCGAGGATGCGGGCCTGGTGGTGGAATGCATCCCACTGCACGACCATGATGGAATCGGTCCGGTGCAGATCCTGCGTGAGCCCGACGACGAGGAACCGGTCGTCCCCGTGCTCGACCGGCGGCGGGGGCGGCTGGGCCGGGGCCGCGACGGGTGGGGGTGGGGGCGGGGCCGGCGGGGTCTGCTGCGGCTCCGGAAACCACCCGCGCGTGAGCATCCCGCCGAGCAGGCCGAGCAGGAACAGGCCCAGCACGGTCAGCGCCTCGAGGCCGTATTTCTGCGCCTTGCCCCCAAGCCCCCCGACGGGCCCCGGCGAGCGGGGATCCCGCGGGGGACGCGGGGAGCCGGACTCCAGAACCCGGACGACATGAAAACGCGTCATGGCACGCTCGGTGGGACCCCGCAGACGTTTCGATTCGCGCCGTAGGCACGTACTGGCTCACGCCGTAGGCCCGAGACGGCGTCCGTTCGGGCGGCGGAGACGGACGCCCGCGCCGCCGCCGGGCTCCCTCTCGTGTTATATGCCCAATTACGCACTGCCTTCGCTGTGGGTTCTCAGGAACCCTTGACGGCGCGCGTCGGCAGGAGGAGGGTTTCCGGCGCGCCTGGAAAGAGTCCGGTGTCCCCGCACACCACGTCAGGGTGAGGAGCGCCGCTATGCCGTTCTCGGTGGTTGGCCAGTCGGTTCCGCGGGTCGATGGTGAGGAGAAAGTCACCGGCCGCACACAGTTCGTCGCGGATCAGGAGATGCGCGGGCTCCTCCACGCCCGCCTCTTCCTGAGCCCGTACGCGCACGCCCGGATTCGGAGGATCCCCGCGGCCGCCGCGCGCGCGGTCCCCGGGGTGGTCGCCGTGCTCACGGCGGACGACCTGCCGTTCGGGGACGCGGTGCCGAACGTGCGGGGCCGCTGCCTGCTGGCCCGGGGAGAGACGCGGTTCGCCGGCGATCCGGTGGCGGTCGTCGTGGCGGAGACGGAGGAGGCCGCCGCGGACGGGCTGGAGCGGCTCGCCTCGGGAGCGGAGTTCGATCCGCTGCCGGCGCTGGTGGACCCGGTCGCCGCGGCCGATCCGGCCGCCCCGCTGGTGCAGCCCGGGCTCGCGGGCAAGAGCGCGGAAGCGAGCCTCCACGCCGCGGTCAAGGTCGAGGAAGAGGCGAACGATCAACGGCCCAGCAATGTCACGGGCCGGGTCCGGTTCGTGCGCGGCGATATCGAACGCGGGCTGCGCGAGTCCGCGCTCGTGGTCGGGCGGACGTTTCGCACGTCGGTCGTGCATCAGGCGTACATCGAGCCCCACGCGACGACCGCCGCCTTCGATCCATCGTCACGGCGGCTGACCGTCTGGACCGCCACCCAGGGGCTGTTCTATTCGCGGGAGAACGTCGCGCAGGTCCTCGGGCTCCCGGAGTCGTCGGTCCGGATCATTCCCATGGCGGTCGGCGGAGGGTTCGGGGCCAAGATCCTGCTCCTGGAGCCCCTGGCCGGGGCCCTGGCGATGCTCCTCGGCCGGCCGGTTCGGGTCGTGCTGACCCGGTCCGATGAGTTCCGCACGGCCACGCCGGCGCCCCAGTCGACGCTGGAGGTCAGGCTGGGGGCGCGCCGCGACGGGACGCTCGTGGCCATTCAGGCGCAACTGCTGTTCGATGCGGGCGCGCTCCCCGGGGCGCCGTTGAACATCGCGGCGCTCATGCTCGGCGGCAACTACCAGGCGCCCCACCTCGACATCCAGGGGCGGGAGATCCTGACGCACAAAGCGCCGATCGGCGCCTACCGGGCGCCCGGGGCGCCGCAGGCCGCGTTCGCGCTGGAGTCCGTCGTCGACGATCTGGCCCGCGGCCTCGGACTCGACCCCATCGAGTTCCGCCTGCGGAACGCCTCCCAGGGCGGCGACCCGATGCCGAGCGGCGAGCCCTGGCCGCGGATCGGGCTCCGGGAGTCGCTCGCGGCGATCCAGGAGGATCCCGTCTGGCGCCACCGGGAGCGCGATGGACGGGGCGTCGGTGTGGCGGCCGGCGGATGGCTCGGCGGGCTCGAGCCGGCGAGCGCCTGCATCCGGCTCAATACCGACGGGGGCGCGCAGGTGATCGTCGGGTCCATCGATATCAGCGGGACCGCCACCGGGCTGGCGCAGATCGCCGCGGAGATGCTCGGCCTCCCGGTCTCGCGCGTCCGATTGGTCGGGGCGGACAGCGACAGCGCGCCCGCTGCCGGAATGTCCGGCGGCAGCAAGATCACGTACTCCGTCGGCTCGGCGGTGGTCAAAGCCGCGGAGGACGCGCGGCGCCAGCTCCTCGCCCTGGCCGCCCGGCGGCTGGAGGCGTCCGAGGCGGACCTGGAGATCACCGGCGGGGTCGTGGGCGTGCGCGGGGTGCCGGCCCGCACGATCGCGGTCGCCGATCTCGTGAAGCTCACCTCCGGATTCGGGGCGGGGAACCCGCCGATCTTCGGGGTCGCCTCCGAGGCCATCGTCCAGCGGGCGCCCGCGTTCGGCGCGCACGTGGCCCGGATCCACCTGGACGCCGATTCCGGCCGGGTGCGGGTCGTGGACTACGCGGTGGCGCAGGATGTCGGACGGGCGATCAATCCCGCGGCGGTGCGGGGACAGATCCACGGCGGGGTGGCTCAGGGGGTCGGCTGGGCGCTGCTCGAGCGGATGCTCTACGACGAGCAGGGGTCGGTGGCGACCGGGACCTTCCTCGATTACGCCCTCCCCCGCGCCACGGACGTGCCGCCGATCCGCATCAATCTGGTGGAGGTGCCGTCGGAGCGGGGCCCATACGGCGCGAAGGGCGTCGGCGAGCCGCCGGTGGTGCCGGTGGCCGCCGCCATCGCCAACGCGATCATGGACGCAAGCGGCGCCCGCGTCGAGGAACTGCCGATCGTTCCTGAGGTGGTCGTCGCCGCGCTGCGGCGGGCGCCCTCCGTGTGACCGGCGTGACCGTGCAGATCGCGGTCGTGGGCGGAGGGCCGGCCGGGCTCGCCGCCGCCGGGGAGGCCCACGCCGCCGGCGCCCGCGTGCTGCTCGTGGATGAGCGGCCGGCGCTGGGCGGGCGCGCGGTGATCGTCCCGGGCGCCCGCGGGCTCGCCGAAGGATTGATGCGCGATCTGCGCGCGGCCGAGGTGTGGCGCGGCAGCCTCGTGTGGGGCCTCTTTGGCCGCACACTCGCGGCGCTGCACGGCGGCCGGACCCGCCTCGCGACCGCCGATGCCGTCATTCTGGCGACGGGCGCGCTCGAGCGCCTCGTGCCGTTCCCCGGCTGGACGCTGGGCGGCGTCATGACCGTGGAAGCGGGATGGGAACTGGTCCGCGCCGGGGGGATCGGTCAGGCGAGCGGGCCCGCGGTCGTCGCCGGGGGACCGGACGCGGGAACGCTGGCCGCCCGTCTGGCGGAGCGGGGGACGGGCGTCCTGCTGATCAGCGCGCAGCGCCCCAAGAATCTCCCCGAGAAGGTTCCCGTGATCCCCGGCACCGTCGCCTCCGCGCGCGGAAACGACGGGAGCGTCGAGCGCGTCCTACTGGCGGACGGGACCGAGCACGAGTGCCGCATGCTCTGCGTGGAATCGCCGAGGGCGCCGCTCGTGGACCTCGCCAGGCTGGCGGGCGCTCCGTGCATCTACCAGCCGAGTCTCGGTGGGTTCGTGCCGCGCTACGACCGCACGCTGGCGCTGCACGGCCCGACCGCGGGGCTGTACATCGCGGGCGACGCCGGTGGCGTGGACACGCCGCGGGCGGCGGCGGAGTCGGGCCGGCTGGCGGCGCGATCCGCCCTCGGCGCGCTCGGCCTCCTCCCGGAGGCCGGCGTGAGGCAGGACGAGGCCCGGCGGCAGCTGCGCGCGGCGTCGGCGCCGTTTGTCGCGGTGGCGCGGGAGGCGATGGTGATCGGCGCGATGCCCGATGATGTCGTGGAACGCTGGGAGGGGCCGCCCGAGACCATCTTCTGCCCGTGCGAGGGGGTGAGCGTCGGGATCCTTCAGGCCGCCGTCGATGACGGCGCGCGAAGCGCCGACGAGCTCAAGCGGCGGACGCGATGCGGGATGGGCGCCTGCCAGTGGCGCCGGTGCGGGACCGCGGTCATGCGGTGGCTGAGCGGGACGCTGGATGTCCCCATGGGCCGGCTGCCGCTGCCGAGTGTCCGCGCCCCCGTGCGGCCGGTGCCGCTCCCCGCCATTGCCGGCGCGGAGGCGCCTGCGCCTGCGCTCGATGGCTGACCGGCTCCGCATCGGGGGCGGGGAAGGAGGCAGGATTCGCGGAGATCCCGTTGTATAGATGGGTACTGAATCAGGGCAACCGGCCCCTGGGGGAGGAAGGAAGAGCGTATGCCAAAGGGTACCGTGAAGTGGTTCAACCGGGAGAAAGGGTACGGGTTCATAACTCCGGAGGAAGGGAAGGACGTCTTCGTGCACTACACCGGGATTGCGGGGGAGGGTTTTCGCAACCTCGAGGAAGGTCAGGTCGTCGAGTTTGAGATCACCCAGGGGCAGAAGGGTCCACAGGCTCAGAACGTCCGCGTCGTAGGCTAACCTTCAAAAACCGCCACATCACACCTGAGCGATCCCGAGGACACCGGGAAGACCTTCCCCGGTGTCCTTGTTGTTTATGCTGAAATGGACCATTTTTCGGCCTATTCGGACGATATTACCGTAAATTTCGTAATTACCTCTGTAAATCTCTTCCGAACGCCAATTTAGACAGGATTGCCTCATTCTTGGACTGTGATTCGTCCCCGCAAAACCTCGGAGCATGTTTTTTCGTTTAACCCTATTGATCGCTCGGGGCAGTCCTCAACGCCTCCCGAGTCAAAATTTAAGTCAAATCGGGGGATTGCGCGGACCTTATGGCCATGCTAGATTAAAATGAGGGGGTAGACGGATGTCGCGTAGGTTGGCAAGAGCGCATGCGCGGCCGTCTGGGTCGTCGCGCAGGCCCAGATCGCGCCGTGCCGGGCTCAAATCCGGCGTCAGGCGGCGAATTGTCGCCCGAAATCGGCCTGCAGCCAGGGTGAGAGTCGTGGGATCCCGATCGATGGGGGCCCACCGTGGGAAACGCCCGCTCAAGGCTCCCGAACCCATGGACGAACGGATGTTCACCGGCAGCCTCGAACGAAGCCTCAGGGATTATCGAACAGTCTGGGAGGCTTTGGCGAAACGGTGAAATACCTGACGGTCGAGCAATTGAAGACGGTGAACCAGCGGATGATCCGGGCCACCGGCGGCCTCTACCTCGCGGGCGAGCAGAACGTGGTGTATCCGCCGAGCCTGGAAACGCTGGTGAACTTTGTGCAGACGCGGATCGCGCTGCGGCCGCAGCCGTCCATCTGGGACATGGCGGCGTTCTACCTCGACCGGTTGACCCGAGACCAGGTCTTTCACGACGGGAACAAGCGGACGGCGCTGGAAACGGCCCGGCTCTTCCTCGAAGGCGCCGGGTACCGGCTCACCCTCGCCCCGGCGCACGAATCCGTCGAGTTCATCACGAACGTCGCCCGCGGCGGGTCCACCCGCGACAACATCGCGGCGTGGCTGCGGGCGCACTCCAAGAGAAAGTGAAGGGGTTGCCCCGCGTGCCGCCGCGCCACCTGCTCTTGACGCCGGCGGCCCCGGGCGCGATGATTGTGCTAGTCGAACGAGGAGGTGATGCGGATGGATCATAGTAGACGCTCCATGCCGTACCGTACGACCTGCCACCAGTATCCGCGGAGCGAGGTGATGACCGGGTAGCGCGCTCGCGCACTCCGGCCGTCGCCCACGCTGCGGCTCAGCTGGATGACGACGGTGCGGCTGGAGGGCAGTTCAGCGCTTTCTCTGCTCGCAGGTCCTCAGGAAGCGCTCAAGAAGACTCTCGACAGCATGCGGAAGACGGGAAGGGCTCCCCGGATTCGGGGGGCCCTTCCTCTTTCATCGTTCATCCATCGTTCATCCTCGATCCCCACGGGTGGTCCCCGCGGCGCCCGCGGGGCGCCGGGCGTTCATGACCCGGGGATCGCGCGCCACAGATCCTCTTCGCCGAGGTAGATGAGGTCGAAGAGCATGGCGCCCCGGGTCAAGGTCTGCGACATCCGCACGGCTTTGGCAAGCCGGTCCGGCTCGCCGGCGTACAACGGGACGAGGAGGGCGCCGACGACGGGCGTCGCGCCGTCGACCAGGGCATCGGCGAGCTGCGCCCCGCCCTGGATGCTGATCTCCGGGTCGTTGTGCTGGGCCCGCGCCTCCCGAACGGTCAGCGGCGGGTAGTACAGGCCGACCATCAGGTAGTCGAGGAGCGGCGCGAGGCCGGCCCGAACCCACTCCGGCCCGATCCAGGGATACGGCGGCCGGACCTCGGGGCTGGCCCAGTTGACGCCCTCTTCGTAGTAGACGGGATACCAGGCTCCAACGTAGGCGGCCACCGCCACCTTGGGCCGGAGCGTGTGGACCAGCTGCGCCGCCGCCCGAACGTACGCCATGATCGTATGCGCGCGGAAGCCGAGCCAGGACCGGTAGAGCGGGCCGGGCACCCGCTTCACCCAGTACCCGCTCGCCGCGTACGCGTAGATGTCCTCCGGCCAGCGGGCCACCGCGTGCCCGATGAACGCTTCGAAGCGAAGACGGCTCAGCGGCGAGAAATCCTCGCTCGCGTCCTGGTAGCGCGTCCGGTCGAGCACGATCCCATCGACATCGTACCGGGTGAGGATCTCGTAGATGACGGCGAGTTCGTACCCGTCGACGGCGGGATCGGCGGGGTTGACGAAGGCGAAGATGCTGTGCGCGGACGAAGGGACCATGCGGGACTCCGCCGGTCCGATCGCGACGACCGCCCCCACGGGAAGGGCGCGCGCGAGCCAGCGGGCCGCCTCCCCGTGGCCGGACAGCACATACCCTCCGGGCGGGATCGGGGTGGGACCGGGGTCGGAGTCCCCGGCGGCGCGGTCGCGCACCTCGGTGACCTGCCCCCATTGGACCGCCGCCTCGACGCCCCACCGTGACGTCGGAGTGGCCGGGCCGGAGTCGGGCGTGTAGAGCACGAGCGCGTTGTCGTCCCGGGGAACATCCACGCCGGCCAGCGCGTATGATGAGCCGTCGGGCGCGATCACCGGCCGCGTGCCGAGATACGCGGTGGTCTGCCACTCCGGATGGTCAAATCCGGGCCCGGCGCGGGTGGGCGAGAATCCTTCGGAGAAGCTGTTGACGGCGACATCGACGCGCATGCCCCGCGCGTGGGCTTCTTCCACGATCGTCCCCAGCATGTCGTATCCGGAGGGGTACCACTGCGCCGGCGGAGGGTACGTCGGCGCCGCGGCGTGGGGGAGCGGCGATGTGCCGATCGCGGGGGCGAACGCGCTGGGATACGTCACGTACCCCCAGGCGTTCTTGGCCTCCGGGATCACGACGTCGACGCCCGCCTCCCTGGCGTGGTCGAGGGTCTGCTGGACCCCTTCGACGGTGCTGAGCGTGGGCAGATTGGCCCCCGGCTCCATCCAGAGCGCAAGATGCGGCGGGGCGTGCCGCGCCGCCACCGCGGGCGAGGGAGCGACCGCGAGGGCGGCGGCCGCGAGGGCCGCGACGGGGGAGCCGCCGGAGCGGAGCAGAAACCGCATGACAAAGAGTTCGCAGCAGGGCGGGCGGCTCCTCCCTCTTGCCAACTCCGAGTGCTCCACATTAGGATAGAGGCTGTTCGTTTCGGAGGGGTGGAGCGGACCGTGATTCTGGCCGACGCGTTGTCCCGCAGGTACGGCGATCGCTTGGCGATCCGAGAGGTCTCGTTCAAGGCGCGTCCCGGCGAGATCCTCGGGTTCCTGGGGCCCAACGGCGCCGGCAAAACCACCACGATGCGGATCCTGACCGGGTTCCTCGCCCCCACCTCGGGCCGGGCGTCGGTCGCCGATTTCGACGTGGTGGACCAGCCGCTGGAGGCCAAGCGGCGGCTCGGCTATCTCCCCGAGACCCTTCCCCTGTACGACGATCTCACCGCCCGCGAGTACCTGGGGTTTGTCGCGCGCCTCAAAGGCGTCGACCGCCGGAAGATCGGGGATGCGATCGACCGGGCGATGACGCTGTGCGGGATCACGGACGTGGCGGACCGGCTGATCCGCAACCTGTCCCGCGGCTACCGCCAGCGGGTCGGGCTCGCGCAGGCGATCGTGCACGATCCTCCGGTGCTGATCCTGGATGAGCCGACCTCGGCGATGGATCCCCGCCAGATCGTCGAGATCCGGAACGTCATCAAGGGCCTGCGGGGCAGCCACACGATCATCCTCAGCACGCACATCCTGCCGGAGGCCACCGCCGTCTGCGACCGCGTGATCATCATCAACGAGGGCCGCGTCGTGGCGGTGGACACCTACGAGCAGCTGGCGGCGCGCCTCAGGCGGTCGGAGAAGACCCTGGTCCGGGTCGCCCGGCCCGACGGCCGCCTGACCGGCCGGCTCGCGGCGCTGCGGGGGGCGGTGCACGTGACGCCCGGAGAGGGGACGGGGGAGGTCATCGTGGAGGCGGGGCTCGGGGCGGATCTCCGCGAGGAGATCGCCCGGACCGTCGTCGAGGCGGGGGCCGGGCTGCTCGAGCTGCGCCCGTTGGCGATGAGCCTCGAGGACGTCTTCCTGAGACTGGTGACCCACGAAGAGGCGGCGGAGGCGCCGCGCGCATGAGCGGGACCCTGGTCATCACGCGCAAGGAGCTCCGGCAGCTGTTCAGCTCGCCCATCGCCTACGTGGCCCTGGCGATGTTCTTTGTGGTCAACGGGTTCCTCTTCTACGCGCTGGTGGGGGGGTACACGCTCCAGGTCCTGCAGCTCCAGGGCACGCCGCCGCCGGAGTTCAACCCGACGCGGATCATCTTCACCCCGCTCTACCAGGACATGACCTTTGTGCTGATGCTGCTGGTCCCGGTCCTCACCATGCGGCTGGTGTCCGAAGAGGACCGGGCGCGGACGATGGAGCTGCTGGTCACCTCGCCGGTGACCAACGCCGCCATTCTCCTCGGGAAATACCTCGGCGTCCTCCTCCTCTTCGGCGCCCTGCTGCTGATCAGCGCGTTCATGCCGCTCAGCCTGGCGCTGATCGGCCGGCTGGATTGGGGCCTCCTGGGCTCCACCTACATCGGCCTGGTGCTGCTCGGCGGGGCCTTCCTGGCCATCGGGCTGTTCGCCTCCACCCTCAACGAGAACCAGATCGTGTCCGCCGCGATCGGGTTCGCCCTGCTGCTGCTGTTCTACGTGGTGGGCTTCGCCCAGCAGGCGTCCGGGCCCGGCGGGCAGCAGATTCTCTCCGCCCTCTCCATCTCCGCCCACTTTTCGAACCTGGCGAGCGGCATCGTCGACACCACGGATGCCGTGTACTTCCTGAGCCTGGCGGGGTTCTTCCTCTTCCTCGGGATCGTGGCGCTCGAGTCCCGGAAGTGGAGGTAGGCCGATGCAGCGGCGCAACACCCTCCTGACCACCAACGCGATCGTCTCGGCGGCGCTCGTCGCCGCCCTGCTCGTGGCGCTCTATTACCTGGGGACCGAACACCATGTGCGCTGGGATCTGACGGCGACCCGGGAGCACTCGCTCTCGCCGCAGACGATCAAGGTGCTGCGGTCCCTGCCCGGCCCGATCGAGGTCGTGGCGTTTCCGAGCTTCAGCGCCGAAACCTCGCAGGTGCAGCGCTACCGGCGCGTGCTCGCCACCTACCAGTACTACTCGAAGAACTTTCAGTTCCGGATCGTCGACCCCGACCGCGACCCCGCGGAGGCGCAGAAGCTCAAGATCACCTCGTACGGCCAGATCGTCCTCACCCGCGGGAAAGCCTCGTACACCGTGGACTCCGAGAGCGAGGAGCAGCTCACGAACGGCCTGCTGCACCTGCTGGAGACCGCGAAGAAGACCGTGTACGTGCTCCAGGGCGAAGGGGAAATCCCGCTCGACGACTTCACCCGCAACGGCATGGGGACGGTGAAGCAGGCGCTGGTGGGCAAGGGGTTCGACGTGAGGCCGCTCCTGCTCGTCCAGACCGGCCGGGTGCCGGAGGACGCCGCCGCGGTGGTGGTGCCGTCCCCCACCCGCGACCTGCTCCCGCAGGGGCGCGACGCCCTCGCGCAATACTACCAATCGGGGGGCAAGCTGCTGATCCTGGTGGATCCTCAGACCCCCGCCGGGTTCCGGGCGTGGCTCGAGTCGGCCCTGCGCGTCGGCGCGCCGGGCGGCGTCGTGGTCGATCCCATCTCCCGGCTGGTCGACCCCAGGATCCCCGTCGTGACCCAGTACCCGTTCAACGACATCACGCAGAACTTCACCCTGGCCACCGCGTTCCCGCTGAGCACGCCCCTGGTCCCGCAGCCCAAGCCGAGCGGGGTGACGATCACGCCGGTGGTCAGGGCGTCGGAGGCGAGCTACGTCAAGGTGAATCTGGAATCAGAGAATCTCAAGTTCGAGGCCGGGACCGACGTCAAAGGGCCGGCGATCCTGGCCGTCGAGGTGGTCCCCGCCCCGGGCGCGGCTTCCACCCCGCCGGCCCCCAAGGCGGAGCCCGCCCCCAAGACGCCCGGGACGGCGTCGGCGGCCCCGGGCGCCAAGCCGGCTCAGGCCGCCAAACCGGAGGCGCCCAAGGGCGCGGCGGTGGTGTTCGGCAACAGCGGGTTCATCCGCAATGCCTCCATCGGGTTGGTGGGCAACCGGGACCTCTTCATGAGCGCGGTGGCGTGGCTCACGCAGTCCGGCAACCTCGTGAGCATCTCGCCGCGGACCTCCCCCTTTGACGCGTTCATCCTCGGCGGCAACCAGGTGCGGTATATTTTCTTCGAGAGCGTCGTCTTCGTGCCGCTCCTCCTGCTGGCGCTGGGCGGCCTGGTCTACGCGCGGAGGAGGAGTTTGTGAGTCCGCGCACCACGATCAGCCTGGCGGTCGTCCTCGCGCTCCTCGTCGGCTACATCTACCTCGTCGACCGTCCGCAGGCGCAGCGCGCGGAGCAGGCCAAGCGCCTGCTCCAGCTCTCGAGCGCGGACATCTCCACGATCGCTCTGGTGTCCTCCAAGGGCGAGGTCGGGTTGTCCCGCCGCGATGCGACGCACTGGGACGTGACGCGCCCGGTGCGCGTCCCCGCGGCGTCCTTTGCCGTGAGCAGCCTGCTCGACACGATCACGGGGATCGTGCCGCAGCGGACCCTCGGATCCGGGGGGAATCTCGGGGAGTACGGGTTGGACAAGCCGGCCGCGCAGATCACATTGGGCACCTCCCGGGGGCAGACCGTCACCCTCGACATCGGCAAACCCTCAGCCGTGGGGAGCACGTCCTACGCGCGGGTGCAGCCGGGGGGGAAACTCTATCAGATCGACAGCTCGACCAAGGACGCCCTCGCCAAGTCTGCGACCGACCTGCGCCAGAAGACGGTGGCCGATTTTGCGAACGCGGACGTGCAGAAGGTCCGGATCGTCTCGCCGGCCGGCACGCTCGCCGTGAACCGGCTCGGGCCGGACCGGTGGCAGATCGAAGGGCCGCACGCGTGGCCGGCGGACGATTTCAAGATCACGGACCTGTTCTTCCCGCTCACCACGTCGGAGGCCAAGGTGTTTCACGACGGCGCGGGCGCGCTGGCGCCCTACGGTCTCGACCATCCCGCGGTCACCGTCGATCTGACGCTGCGGGATCGGCCGGAGCCGCTGCGCATTCTCCTGAGCCGGCGGGGAAAGATCACCTACGCGACGGTGCCGGGGACCCCGACGGTCCTGGAACTGGACGCCTCGGTCGAGGGCAAGCTGGCGCCCGAGACGCTCTCGCTCGTCAGCCGGCGCGTGCTCCCGTACAACGCCCAGGATCTGACGAGCGTCGTCTGGCGGCGCGGCCGGCAGGCGCTGGAGGTGCGCCGGCAGGGGCCCGGATTCACGGGCGGGGGGTTGTCGGACGGCGACATCTCCGGCATGTTCTCGGCGATCAACCTGCTGGACGCCGACCGCGTCGAACCGCTCTCCGCCGCTCCCGCGGGCGCTCCGGCCTTCGAGATCCAGACCGACGGCGCCGCCGACGCGAAGTTCCTGGTGCGGATGTACCGGGAGCCGAAGGGGGGATGGCTCGCCGCGGACCCCGCG
The DNA here is from genome assembly GCA_005882275.1 of Candidatus Segetimicrobium genomatis. GTDB lineage: Bacteria > Sysuimicrobiota > Sysuimicrobiia > Sysuimicrobiales > Segetimicrobiaceae > Segetimicrobium > Segetimicrobium genomatis. The sequence goes on along the minus strand of VBAK01000106.1, from coordinate 73,611 downwards.
CTGGCCCTCCGGTACCGCCTGACCGCCACCGCCTTCGACGGTCTGCCGGGTCCGATCAAGACCTTCCTCGGTCTCACACCGCCGCCGGCGCCCGCTCCCAAGCCGCAGCAGGCCCCCAAGCGGCCGCCGAAGTCTCCGCCGAAGCCCAAGTAAGCGCCGTCCACGTAAGCCGGCGTCCAGGGAAGCGGCCGTCCACGCGCGGCGCCCCGCGGATCCCGCGCCCGCGCGCCTTCGCGCGTTCCGGACGCGCCGGCGTGGGCGGCGTGCTTCCTTACGAGCCGCCGGGGGCGCGATCTCCGTGCGCGCCGTTTGTGGGAGGTGGAAAGTTGCTGACGAGGACCAGGCCGCCGGGAGCGGTCATGACCATCGCGGGCGCAGGGACGCCGGGCAGCGCCGGCAGGTCCCCTCGGGAGACGACCGCGAGGACAGGCCCCTGGCGCCATGCGTCGATGATACCGTCGCGGCTCACGAACTCCACCGGCCCCGTTATATAGTAGTCGGCCAGTTCGTTGAAGCCGCCCTGGATCAGCACGCGGGCCCGCCCGCCGGCCGGCTGCGCGCCTGCCGCCTGGACCCGGTTGATCGTTCTCGCCAGCGGCCGCCAGGGCGAGATCTGGTCCCAGATGCGGGCGAGCGCCGTCATGGCCAGACCGTACGACACCAGCGTCATCGCGGCCAGCAGGACGATCCCCGTCCGCGAACGCCCGCGGAACGCCGCGACGGCATAGGCGGCCAGTCCGGCGGCGAGGGTCGGGATGAACGTCCAAAAAAGCAGCGAGTACCGCGTGGACTCCGCTGGAAACTTCCAGAACGGCACGACGATGACCAGGCCCAACAGCGGCAGCGCGAGCGTCAGGGACACCACGGCGGCCGGTCTCGCCAGATCGGCTCTCCCCACCACGCGACCGGCGAGGACCGCCAGCGGCGGAAGGACGGGGAGGATGTAGCGGCTCGCTTTGTCTCCGGGCGAGATCGAGAGGAACCCCAGCACGGCGAGCACCCAGAGGGTGCAGACCCACGGGACCCGCTCCCGGGTGCGCCTCGCGTTCCACCCTTCTCGGAGCGCGGGCCAGAGCCAACCCGTCCACGGCAAGAATCCCAGCGGGACCAGCAGCGCGTACGCCCCCAGCCCCGCCCACCAGGGCACAACGGTCGGCGCCGCCTGCACCTGGCGAAAAAATCGACCCACCCCGAGCGTGCCGCCGAGGAAGAACGTGTTCACGAACGGCGCTCCCTGGCGCGCGGCGCCGATGACGAACCAGGGGGCGGCCACCAGCAGCAGCACCAGCGCCCCCAGCGCGGCCTCGGGGACGGCGCGCCGGGGCAGCGGAGGCCGGTCGATCAGCAGGCGGGCGCCCACGATCAGGACGGGCATGATCAGGCCGGCGAGGCCGATCGACAGCACCGCCAGCGCCACCGCGAGCCCGGCCAGGGCGGCCGCGCGGAGACCGCCCGCCTCCTCCCACCGCAGGTACCAGTAGACCGCCAGGGTGAGGAAGAGCGCGAGCGGGATGTGCTGCTCGGGGACGAGGCTTTGATAGAAGAACTGCGTCGACGTGAGGAGGATGAGCGCCGAGAGGGCGGCCTGCTGCGGAGGCAGCGCGAGACGCGCCAGCGCGTAGGTGGCCCCGAGCGCGCCGGCGGCCAGGGCGGTGTGCCAGGCCCGCAGACCCCACTCCGCCGTCCCGAACGCGGCCATCGAGAGGCTCATCAGCCAGAAGGTCAGGGGAGGTTTGTCCACCACCTGCATGGTGGCGTGGTGGAGGGTCAGCCAGTTCCCGGACGCCAGGATGTTCTTGGCGACCTTGCCGTAGAGGGCGGTGACCCCATCGGTGAGGGGCAGCGGCATCCCCGCGAGCAGGAGGACGATCCCCGCGGCGAGGAGCCAGCGCGTCCACGCAACGGGAGGCCAATCGAAAGCCGATCGAAGCGAGGAGTGGTGCAAAGGTAAGCGTGGAGTGGAGCCAAGGTAGGACCAACGGTCGTGATCGGCCCGCACCGCTCGGCGCTTCGTCGGCCGGCGGCCGGTCTCCTGTGCAGCGCCCAATGCAGCAGGACGCGGCCGCGCCGCGGCGAACTATCAGGTCGAGCCATCACGTGACGCAGACATCACAGCATCGGACGGTCGCGATGACCCCAAACAGAAGCCGCCGCCTCCTCATTTGGTTGGCGCTCGTGCCCCTGCTCCTGCCGGTCGGGCGCGGCCTGGCGCAGTCCGCGCCGATTCACTGGCCGCAGGTGCTGTCGTCGTCGGGGTTCACGGTCCCCGTGGCCTCGGGGATATTCTACAGCCACTTCGGCGTCATTACCTCGGACGGGCCGCTGGACATCCACCACCTCCGCATCGATCTCAGCAATCCCACGGTGCGCCTCGAGGTCGGGCTCGCCCACGACCAGCTGATGAGCCCGGACGAGCCGGTGTCGTCCATGGTGCTGCGCAGCGGCGCGATCGCGGGGATCAACGGCGACTACTTCGATATCCACGAATCCGGGATGCCGCTGAACATCCTCGTGCGGGACGGCCAGCTGCTCCGCAGCCCGTGGCGGTTCGTGGCCCTGGCGATCACGAAAGACGGCACGGCCCGCATCGCCCGATACCGCTGGGCCGGAACGGTCACGCTCACCGAGACGGGGGAGACGCGTCCGCTCGACGGTTTCAACAGCAGCCTGCCTCAGGACGGGATCGCCGCGATCTCCGACGTCCGCGGGTACGGCGCTCCGCCTCCCGACCCGGGGAAGCGCCAAACCGTCGTGGAGCTGACGCCGGCCGGCGACACCACCCAGGTCCTCGTCAAGCCGGACTCGGTCACGCCGCTCTCCGCCCCGTCCGTCAACGACTCGGGACGCTACTTTGTGAAGCAGGTCTGGCCCCAGCAGGCGTTTTACGCGCCCATCCCCCAGGACGAGATCCTCCTCGTCGGCCGCGGGAGCGGAGCGGACTGGCTCGCCAGCAAATTCCTGGCCGGGGTGATCGTCAAGGTGAACTTCACGACAGATCCCGACTGGCGGGATCTCGTCGCCGCGATCGGCGGCGGACCGGTGCTGGTCAAGAACGGTCGGATCGTTGAAGATCCCGACCCGCCCGCGCCGAGGGAGCGGGACGCGCGGCATCCGGTGATCGCGGCTGGCATCTCGCGGGACGCCCGCACGCTGACGATCGTGGAGGTCGACGGCCGCCAGCCCAACCTGAGCATCGGGCTCACCCGGCCCGAGCTCGCCGCGTACATGCAGTGGCTCGGCGCCTATCAGGCCATGGCGTTCGACAGCGGAGGATCGGCCACCGTGGTCGCCCGGCTGCCCGGGCTGCCCGCCCCGGCCGTGGTGAACTCGCCCTCCGACGGACGGGAGCGGCCGGTGGCGAACGCGCTCCTGATCCACAGCACCTCCGTGCCGGGGCCGGCCGTGAAGCTCCTGGTGAACGCGAACCAGCCCCTGCGGCTCTTTGCCGGGGCGGCGGAGACGCTGCGGACGATCGGCATCGATGCGTACGGCAATCCGGTCCCGCCGCCCGAGCCCCTCCAGGTCTCCTCGTCCACGCCGGCCGTCACGGTGTCCGGCGGGACGGTGACCGCGGGGGCGGCCCCGGGAGAGGGTGTGCTCAACGTGCAGAGCGGCGCGGCGACGGGGACCGCCCGGATTTTCGTCGTCAACCGTATTCAGCGGCTCGTGGTGAGCCCGGATGCGGTCAACCTCGTTCCGGGCGCCGGGTGGAACTTTTCCTTCGCCGGGGAAGACGCCACGGGGAACCAGGTGGTGCTGCCCGCCGCCGCGGGGACATGGGTGGTGAACCCTCCGTGGCTCGGGACCTTCTCGGGGCCGGGAGAGTTTGTCGCCGGGGAGCAGATCGGGCTCGGCACGATCGACGCGCGCATCGGCGGAGCGGCCGATCAGGTCCGCGTGGCCATCGGGAACACCGCCCGCCCCGTGGTGCAGTTCGACCGGGGCGACTGGTCGTTCCGGGGGGATCCGGAGACCGTGACAGGCTCGGTCGCGCAGGTCACGACGCCGAGCCATCAGCACCGTCCGTCCGCGCAGCTGGCGTTCCGCCTCGACGGCTCCTCGGTCCGGGCGGCCTACCTGCTCACGCGCCTGGGCATCGCCGGCAGCCCCGCGGCGATCACGCTCTGGGTGTACGGGGACGGCAGCGGCGTGTGGCTGCGGGGGACCTATGAGCAATCCAGCGGTCCGCCGGGAGCCGTCACGTTTGCGCGCCGGGTGACCTGGCAGGGCTGGCGGTCCGTCACCGCCCAACTGCCGCCTGGGCTCAACTATCCGATCACCTGGACCTCGTTCTATGTCGCCGAGACCGATCCGAATCGCGCGCCGCACGGCGTGGTCTACTTCAACAGCCCCCGGGCCATCTACCCGCAGAGCGCGCACAAGTAACCTCGGTCGGGGGCCGCAGGGGCCCCCGCGGCGTCCGGCGAATACTCTGGACCTGCCGCGCGTCTAGCGAGATCGCAATCATGGCAATTACAGGAAGTGTGAGGACGTCCCACAGATGACCCGACCGCTCGCCCCCGTCGTCGTCGTGCTCACGCTGGCGCTGGCGTGGCCGCCTGCGCCCGCGTCCTCCACGCCGGAGGACGACCTCGCCAAGGCGGTCGACGCCTACAGCCAGGGACGCCTGCCTCAGGCCCGAGCGCTGCTGGACTCGCTCACCCGCGACCCCGGCCCGATGGGCGGCCGCGCGGCATACCTGCTCGGGGTGATCGATCTTCAACAGGAAAAATTCACGTGGGCGATGACCGCGTTCGAACAGGCGGCGGCGAAGCTGCCCGTCCTCGCGGATCATGCGATCTATTACCGCGCCGTGGCGGCGTTTCACGCCGGGGATTACGCGCGGGCCGGCGACGGCTTCCAGGAGCTGCTGATCCGCTATCCGACGACGTCGCTCCGCGCGGCGGCCCTCTTCTGGAAAGCCGAGAGCCTGTGGGGGATCCATTCCCCCGATACGCCGGCGGCCTTCCGTCAGTACCTGGTGGAGTCCGGCGAGATGATCCAGGGGAACCAGGGGGGGCATTGGAATAAGGTCGTCCAATGGTGGGGGCCGGGCAGCCCGAGCGCCCAGAGGGCCCAGACCCAGGTGGCGCAGGCATGGTTCGACATGGGAGAGGCGCTGGCCCAGCTCCACCGGTGGACGGAAGCGGCCGAGGCGTACCGGCGAATCCGGTGGGGGTACGAGGGCAGCCCGTTCTGGAAGGCCGCCTATGCGCGCCTCCAGGCGCTCGGGTCGGCCCACCTGCTGCCGCCGGATACGACCCCGCCCGAAGTGTTCTACCAGCGGGCGCAGGCCGACCTCGGCGGCGGGTATGTCACGGCGGCGCGCGAAGAGCTCGAGCGCATCCTCTCGATGCCGGAGGGCCAGCGGATCATCGACGATGTGCTGATGCAGCTCGGCACCATCGCCTATCAGGGCGGGCGCCTGGACGAAGCCGCGGGATACTTCCAGCGCGAAATCCAGCTGCGCGGCTCACGCGCGGACGACGCGCTGTACGATCTCGAGCGGATCGCCCTGCGCCGGTATCGTGAAGGCGATGCGCTGACGCTGGCGAGACAGCTGGTCCGCGACTACCCCCAATCGCCGCAGGCGCCCCGCGCGCTGTACGCGATCGCGGAAGTCCGCCAGGACCGCGGCGCCCTCGGACCGGCGATGGGGCTGTTCCAGGAGGCGGGCGAGCGGTTCCCCGCGACGCTCTGGGGCCAGCGGGCGCTGTTCGCGGTCGGCTGGGTCCAGTTCCGCTCCCAGGAGTGGGGCCCCGCCCGAGCGGCCTGGCTGCGCATGGCGCAGTCGCCGAACGGACAGTCGACGCCCGCGGCGCTCTATTGGGCGGCCCGCGCGGCCGAGGCCCAGGGGCGGTCGAGTCTCGCGGCGGAAGAGTACCGCCGCGTCGCGACACAGTATCCCGATTCGTATTACGGGCAGCGCGGGGCGGCCCGCATCAACATGCCTCTGAGGGCCGCGGTGATCCCGTTCGGAGAGCCGCCCGCGGGCGAAGTCCCCGCGTACGATGGCTACGTCGAGCTCGAAGCGCTCGCGCAGGTCGACGACGCCACCAGCCAGTTGAAGGCCGCCGCCGAGTCGGCGCCCCCCAAGTACCGGGACGATCTCGGCGCCCTGCTCAGCCAGCGGTACGCGCAGCAGGGGGACGTCAGGCAGGGGATCGCGACGGCCGAGCAGGTCCGCGACGGCCTCGGCGGCGCGGGGCGCGGGCTGCCGCTCATCCTGTGGCAGGCGCTGTACCCGCAGGCGTTTTGGGAGGCCATTACCGGCGCCTCCACGCGCACCGGGGTCGACCCGTACCTGATCGCCGGGCTGATCCGCGAAGAGAGCCGGTTCGAGCCCAAGGCCGTCTCCGGCGCCAGCGCCTACGGCCTGATGCAGCTGGTGCCGGTGACCGCAAGGAGCGCGGCGCGGCACGCGGGGCTGCCGTCGCCCGCAACGAGCGGGCTCACCGACCCGCAGACGAACATCATGCTGGGGACCGTCGTGCTCCAGGAGCTCCTGCAGCGGTACAACCGGGTGGACCTGGCCCTCGCCGCCTACAACGCCGGGCCCGATATCGTCAGGAGCTGGCAGGCCCGTCGAGGAGGCTTCGATCCCGACGCGTTTGTCGAAGAGATTCCGTACGCGGAGACCCGGGGCTACGTCAAGGCCGTCCTGCAGTCGGCGGCGATGTACCGGTGGCTGTACCGGGACGGCCATCCCTCCACGACCCCCTAGAGACCGACCATTGCCCGGCTCCCGCATCGCGCCCTACGGCTCCTGGAAGTCGCCCGTGACGTCCGATCTGATCGTCGCCGGCACGATCGGACTGGGTGAGATCGCCCTCGACGGCCGGGACATCTACTGGGTGGAGATGCGGCCGACCGAGGGAGGCCGGAACGTCGTCGTCCGCCGCACGCCGGACGGCCGCGCCGCGGACGTCACCCCTCCCGGGTTCAACGTCCGCACCCGCGTCCACGAGTACGGCGGGGGCGCCTTCCTCGTCGACGGCGGCACGGTCTACTTTTCGAACTTCGCCGACCAGCGGCTGTACCGGCAGGCCCCCGGCGCGTCCCCTCAAGCGCTCACGCCCCAAGGCGCGTGGCGGTACGCCGACGGCGTGATGGACCGGCGCCGCGGGCTCATGATCTGGGTGCGCGAGGATCACACGGATGCCACGCGCGAGGCGGTCAACACCCTGGTGGGCGTCGATCCGGCGCATCCCGGCGAGGGCCGGGTGCTGGTCTCCGGCAACGATTTCTACTCCGACCCCCGCCTCAGCCCAGACGGCGCCTCCCTGGCGTGGCTGACCTGGCGCCACCCCAACATGCCCTGGGACGGGACCGAGTTGTGGGTCGCCCCCGTTCGGGACGGCGGGACGCTCGGCGAGGCGCGGCGGGTCGCGGGCGGCGAGGACGAGTCCATCTTCCAGCCGGCGTGGTCGCCGGACAACGTGCTGCATTTTGTCTCGGACCGGACGGGGTGGTGGAACCTCTACCGGTGGCGGGGCGGGCGCATCGAGCCGCTGGCCGAGCAGGAGGCGGAGTTCGGCGCCCCCCAATGGATGTTCCGGACGGCGACGTACGCCTTCGAATCGGCCGGCCGCATCGTCTGCGTCCCCAAGGCGGGCGGGCTGCGCCGCCTCGGCGTGCTCGACGAGGAGACGCGGCGCCTGGAGATCCACGAGCCGCCCTACTCGGAGGTGTCGAGCCCGCAGGCCGGCCCGGGATTCGTGGTCATGGTCGCCGGCTCGCCGACCGAGGCTCCGGCGATCGTCCGGGTCGATCTCCGCGGGCGCGGCCGGGACGTGCTCCGCCGCTCCAGCCAGGTCGCGATCGATCCGGGATACCTCTCGGTCCCCCAGGCCGTCGAGTTCCCGACCGAGGACGGGCACACCGCGCACGGCTTCTTCTATCCGCCGCGCAACCGCGACTTCGCCGCTCCCGCGGGCGAGAAGCCTCCGCTGCTCGTGGTCAGCCACGGCGGGCCGACCGGGGCCGCGTCCGCCACGTTCAGCCCGGGGTTCCAGTACTGGACCAGCCGGGGCTTCGCCCTCCTCGACGTGAACTACGGCGGGAGCACGGGCTACGGCCGGCGGTACCGCGAGCGGCTCAACGGCCGGTGGGGGGTCGTGGACGTGGACGACTGCGTCAACGGCGCGCGCGACCTGGTGCGCCGCGGGCTCGTGGACGGGGCCCGGCTGGTGATCCGGGGGGGCAGCGCGGGAGGCTATACCACGCTCTGCGCGGTCACGTTCCGGTCCGCCTTCGCGGCCGGCGCGAGCCACTTCGGCATCGGCGATCTGGAGGTCTTCGTGCGGGACACCCACAAGTTCGAATCCCGCTACCTGGACAGGCTGGTCGGTCCCTACCCGCAGATGCGCGACCGCTACCGGGAGCGGTCGCCGATCCATTACGTCGACCGCATCCGCTGCCCGATGCTGCTCTTCCAGGGGCTGGACGACAAGATCGTGCCGCCGAATCAGGCCGAACTGATGGTCGCCGCCCTGCGTCAGAAGGGGCTCCCCGTCGCCTACATCGCCTTTGAGGGGGAGCAGCACGGATTTCGCAAAGCGGAGAACATCAAGCGGACGCTGGACGCGGAACTCTACTTTTACTCACGGGTCTTTCGCTTCCCCCTGGCGGATCCGGTCGATCCGGTGCCCATCGAGAACCTGTAGGCGTCGGATATTCACTCGATCCGTTGCCCATCGAGACCTGTAGGCGTTGGGTATTCACTCGATCCGTCCGTCGTCGGCTGATCGCGCAGGACCCTCCCTTGGAAGGATTGCATTCCGCGATCGCCGCCGCGCACGATAATCGGAGGTGGGTCCACACTTCGAGGAGGATGAGGCTGATGCAGAAGCGTTGCCCGGCGTGGATTTCGATGCTGGGTGTCCTGGGCTTCCTCTGGACGGCGCCCCCGGCGCCTGCGACCGGCGCTCCTGTCTTCTTTTCGGGGATGCCCTGCATCGGCTCCCTGGACAACACGAGCTGCCCGGTTCCGAGATTCGGAACGATCATCAACTTCGATGATCTGGCCACGAACAGCCCGCTGCCGCCGCTCCAGTATGCGGCGCAGGGAGTCGTCTCGATGACAAATGCTGATCCATCGTTCCCGCTTCTTGTGGTTCCGGGAAGCCAGAGCTTCTTGAACGCCGTGGGGACGGGGGTCCATGACGGCTGGGCCATGAACGCGATCTTCCTGCTGGCGCGCCCCACCGACAGGATCGGGATCGGAATCGCGGACTCGTCCGTCCCGCCGCCGTCGAGCAATTTCATCGATGCGTACGATGTGAACATGAATGTGATCGCGACGAATGCCCAGGGGCCCGATTTTACGTTTGACGGGTTTACGTTCCACGAGAACTATTCGGGCTTCGCCGACAGTGTCAGCGAGATCGCGGCCCTCGGGGTGCGCTGCTCGTTTTGCCAGGTCGATGACCTGCAGTTTGATCCGCCGGTGCCGGTCCCCGAACCCTCGAGCCTGCTGCTGCTCGGCGCCGGGCTGCCGCCGGCGCTGCTGTGGCGGCGGGGCCGGCGCGCGTCCTAACGAGCCGCGCGCCCAGAAATCGCCTCGACTGTGGCGCCGCGCGCACTCCGCGTGGAGATGGCTGACGTGTCCGATGGTGAAGGCGGGCGCGCGGTCGCCGGGGCCGACGGTGTTGACCGGGGAGGCTTCCCGGGCGCCCGTCCCTGAGGCCGGGTAGAGGACGATCTCGCCGCGCGCGGTTTGGAAGATCCGCGCGCAGGGATGGGGCGCCGTCGGCGTGGAAAGGACTGCGCCGTGAGCACGGCCCGATCGCACCGCTCGCCCGAGGGATCCGGGCCTCTCGTTGCCGCGATCGACCAGGGAACGACGGGGACCCGGTGCATCCTGTTCGATGCGGCCGGCCGGCAGCGGGCGAGCGCCTACGAAGAGCACGCCCAACTCACTCCCCAGCCGGGGTGGGTCGAGCACGATCCGGAGGAGATCTGGCAGAAGACCGTCGACGTGATCCGCGGCGCGCTGGGGCAGGCGGGTCTGGCGGACGGCGCGGCCGGCCGGCTCGCGGCCGTGGGGGTGACCAACCAGCGCGAGACCAGCGTCCTCTGGGACCGCCGGACCGGCCGCCCGCTCTATCGGGCGATCGTCTGGCAGGATACCCGGACGCGCGACGCCTGCCGGGCGCTGATCGATCGCGGGCTGGAGCCGTCCGTGCGCGCGCGCACCGGCCTGCCGGTCGCCACCTACTTTTCGGCGCTCAAGGCGGCGTGGATCCTCGATCACGTCCCCGGGGTCCGGGCGCACGCGGAGCGGGGCGACGTCTGCTTCGGCACGATGGATTCGTGGGTGATCTGGTGGCTGACCGGAGGGCCCGCGGGCGGCGTGCACGTGACCGATGCGACGAACGCGTCGCGCACGCTGCTCATGAACCTGCACACCCGGACCTGGGACGACGAGCTGCTCGGCATCTTCCGGATCCCGCGCGCCGCCGTCCCCGAGATCCGCCTGAGCAGCGACCGGTACGGGGCGACGGTCCCGGACGGCCCGTTCGGCGCCGCCGTGCCCGTCTGCGCGGACCTGGGCGATCAACAGGCCGCGCTCGTCGGGCAGACCTGCTGCCGGCCCGGCGATGCGAAGAACACCTACGGCACCGGCTGCTTCCTGCTCGAGCACACCGGCGACCGGCCGGTGCCGAGCCGGAGCGGCCTCTTGACGACGGTCGCGTACGCGCTTCCCCGGCAGACGGCGTTCGCCCTCGAAGGGTCGATCGCCGTCGCGGGCGCGGCCGTGCAGTGGCTGCGGGACAACCTGGGCCTGATCGCCGCCGCGGACGACACCGAGTCCGTGGCCGCCTCGGTGGAAGACGCCGGGGGGATCTACTTCGTCCCCGCGTTCTCCGGCCTCTTCGCGCCCCACTGGGATATGGACGCCCGGGGGGTGATCGTCGGCCTGACCCGCTACGTGACGCGCGCGCATCTCGTCCGCGCCACGCTCGAAGCGATCTGCTACCAGACCCGGGAGGTGCTGGAGGCGATGGAGCGGGACGCGGGCATCCACCTCGCGGCCCTCCGGGTGGACGGCGGCGCGTCGCGCAACGCACTGCTGATGCAGCTCCAGGCCGACATTCTGGGCGTCCCGGTGATCCGTCCGACGGTGAGCGAAACCACCGCGCTCGGCGCCGCGTATGCCGCCGGGCTGTCCGCCGGAGTGTGGGAGTCGCTGGAGCGCCTTCGGGAGCAGTGGCAGGTGGAGCGCACGTTCGAGCCGGCCTGGTCGGCCGACCGCCGCGAGGCGGGCTACGCCGGCTGGCGGCGCGCGGTGGCGCGCGCGCGCGGCTGGGCGGCGGCCCCGCCCACAGCGTAGCAGGACCCACAGCCCAGAGGAGGGGGATTCGTGCCGCAGCTGCTCAACCCGTTCGCCCGTCCAGGACGGTGGTACCGCGGGGTGTTTCACTGCCATTCCACGAACTCCGACGGCGACCGCCCGGTGGAGTCCGTGATCGCGTGGTACGCGGAACAGGGATACGATGTCGTCGCCATCACCGATCACAACCAGATGACGCGGGTTCCCGATCCCCGCCGCGATCGCCCGCTGGTCATCCCGGGCACGGAGGTCGATGTCGGGCGAACCCGGCTCGGCGAGCCGTACCACATCCTGGGGATCGGCCTGCGCCAGATGATCGATCTCCCCCGCGACGTCGCGGCGCGCCACGGCCTGGACGTCCAGGCCGTGATCGAGGCGCTCCGGAAGGCCGCCGCGACCGTGTTTGTGGCCCACCCCTATTGGAGCGGGCTGGTGGTCGAGGATCTCCTTCCGCTCCACGGCGTCGCCGGCATCGAGGTGTTCAACGCCAATACGGAGGTCGACATCGGCAAAGGCTACAGCGGCGTCCACTGGGACGACTGCCTGAGCCGCGGGAAACTCCTGCTCGGGGCGGCGAACGACGACGCGCACTGGCGCCTCCGGGATTACGGCCGCGCCTGGACGATGCTGCGGCTCGAGAGCCTGACGCCCCAGGCCGTCGCGGAAGCCCTGGGCACGGGGGCGTTCTACGCGTCGACCGGGGCGGTGCTGGAGAACGTCGCCTTCGACGGCGCGACGGTGGCCGTGCGGATTCCGCCGCCCGGGGCCGCCGAGGTCCGATTCATCTGCGACCGCCGGTGGGGTCAGCGGGTGGTCGCCGAGGGGCCGCCGCTCGAGCGCGCCACCTACTCGCTGCGCGGGCGCGAGAAGTTCGTCCGGATCGAGATCATCACGCCTTCCGGTGAGCAGGCCTGGACGAACCCGCTGTTTCTCGAGCGGTAGCCCGCCGAGCTACCCTGCGACGGCGGCCGTGGCACGGGCCACCGCCGCTGAGGCGCCGGCGGAGAACATGAGAGATCTTTCATGTTCGACTTTCGCTGCCCATTTGTGACTCTTGCTGCCCATTTGGCGGTCGGTGTTCACCGGATTCCGGCCCGGATGGGCGCCGCGTATTTTGATGCTGAGGCAAAACGCCAGGGGCGGCGTCTCAGCGCACCCGGGCCCATAGGGGGACGAAGCCATGAACTCTGAACCGAAAAGGTTGATCATCAGTCTCGTCGCAGTCGTTGCCGTCGGCATCGGCGGGCTCGCGCTCAGCCGGATCAGGCCGGCTGCGACGCAGGCGCAAGAAGCCTACGCTCCTGTCATCAGGCCCGCCGACTTTGTTGGGCGCGTGGACAACAGGTATTTCCCCCTCGCCCCAGGGACCACCTTTGTGTCGCGAGGAGCGGGGAGCGGGGCGACCGAGACGATGGTCGTGACGGGCGAAACGAAGACGATCATGGGCGTGAAGACCACTCAGGTCCGGGATCGAGAGGTCAATAAAAACAACGAGCTGATCGAGGATACCTACGACTGGTACGCGCAGGACAAAAACGGGGACGTGTGGTACTTCGGCGAGGATACAACGGTGTATAAGCATGGGAAGGCTGTCAGCAAGGCGGGCACCTGGGAAGCGGGAAAGAACGGCGCATTGCCGGGGATCATCATGAAAAAGCATCCTCAGGTCGATGAGTCGTGGAGACAGGAATACTCCAAAGGCGTCGCGGAGGATATGGCGCAAGTGCTCGGTACCACCGAGACCGTCACCGTGCCGGCCGGCACTTACACCAACTGCGTCAAGACCAAAGATTGGGATGCGCGCCACCCCTACCCGGCCGAATACAAGTATTACTGTCCTGACGCCGGAGTGGTCTTGGAAACCCCTGCCGTTGGCTTGGGAAGGACTGAGCTGATCAGCATTCGGCACAAATAACCGGCCGCGGTCGGGCCCGCTTCATGGCGCGGTGATGCGCCGATCTCCCCGCGGCGCACAGCCTAAACGGTTCCAGCCTCGCCGGCGCCCGCCATCCCGCGGACGAATCCCTCGGTGATCGCGTCCGGCATCGTGATCGCCCGGCCCACGACGACGGCCCAGGCGCCGGCCCGGAGCGCGGCGGCCGCCTGCTCAGGCGTCCCGATCCGGCCCTCGGCCACCACCGGGACGGAGACGCGGCCGGCCAGTTCCCGGATGAGTTCCAGGTCGGGTCCCGGCAGTTGGCGGCTGTGGGGCGTGTACCCGGCCATTGTGGTGGCGACCAGATCGGCGCCCGCCGCCTCGGCCGCCACTCCCTCGTCCAGGGTGGAGACGTCCGCCATCACCGCGACACGGCAGGTCTCGTGGATGCGGGCAATCAGTTGGGGAAGGGGGTGCGGAGTCACGGCGCGCTCCCGGGTTGCCTGGACCGCCACGATATCGGCGCCGGCCGCGGCGACGGCGCGCGCGGCGTCGAAGGTGGGGGTGATGTACACGGGCGACGACTCCCGCATCTTGTAGAGGCCGATGACGGGAATGGCCACAACGCGGCGGACCGCGGCGATGTCGTCGGGCCCATCGACGCGCACCCCGCCGGCCCCGCCCCGCTCCGCGCACTGCGCCAGGGCGGCGATGATCGTGGGATCCCGAAGCGGGCTGCCGGGGAGCGCCTGGCAGGAGACAATGAGGCGGCCGCGCAGCCGGGGGAGGATCGGATGCGTCACGTTCTGCTGCGCAGCTCCCAGGTCGCCGCGAGCAGCGCCAGCCGCTCGGGGGAGTGCGCCACCCCCGCCGCCTGCATCGCCAGCAGCAGCGCTCCGACCGCCGGCTCGAACCTCGGCGGGACCAGCACCGCGCCGGGGGCGCGCGCCGCGATGGCGGCTTTGAGCGGGGCGAGGATCACCGAACCCGCCCTGAAGACGCCGCCGACCGGGGCCACCGCCGCCGTTCCATCAGGCCAGGTGAGCCTGCGGACGACCGCGGCGGCGATCGCGGCGAGTCCTTCGGCCCCCGTGTTGACGAGGGAGACCGCGACCGGATCGGCCGCGGCCGCGGCGGCCGTGACGGCGGACGCGAGGGCCGCGATCTCCGGCCGCTGAACGCGGCCCTCATAGAAGAGCAGCGGGATCTCCCCCAGGCTCCGGCCGAACCGGCGCGGGATCTCGGTCTCGAGCACGGTGGACGGTCCCGTGCCGTCATGCGCGTGCAGGGCGGCGCGCACGCCGCCCAGGCCCAAGGCAAACCCGCTCCCCTCGTCTCCGAAGAGGTATCCCCATCCGCCGGCCCTCGCCTCCCGGCCCAGAGGATCCCGGCCCAAGGACACGGACCCCGTGCCGGCGATCACCACCACCCCGGGCCGGCAGGCGAGGGCGCCCGCCAGCGCGACCGACGCATCGCTTTCGATCCGCACGATGCGCGCCGTGAGCAGCGGCGCGACGACGGCGGCAAACGCCCGAGCGGGCTCGCTGTCCCGGCTGATGCCGGTCATGCCGAAATGCGCCGCCTCGAACGCGGGCGACTCGAGCCCCGCGCCGGCCAGGGCCCCGTTCAGCGCGGTGAGGACGGCGCTGCGCGCGCGCTCTTCTCCCCCAGGCGCCAGGATGTGGTTGCTGGGACCGCCGTGGCCGATGCCGAGGACGCGCCCTTCGCGGTCGCACAGCGCCAGGGCTGTGCTCGTGGCGCCGCCGTCGACGCCGAGAAAATATTCCATGGGCGAGCAGGCTTCTCGGACCGCCGCGGCCGATCCTCCCGCTCCCGGATGGTGCTCGGGTCCCTGTGGCGCACCGATCAGAGCAGGGCGGCGGCCACCGCGGCGGCGATCCTGGGACGGAGGGCGAGGATCTCGGTGCGGTCCCGTCCCGGATGGATGGCGTTGGTGAGGAGGACGATGGCCAGATCGTCTTGCGAATCGATCACGATCGAGGTGCCGGTGAAGCCGGTGTGCCCGAACGCCCGGGGCGAGAGCGACGCTCCCCACCACCCCTGCGGGCCCGTGAGCGCCCATCCGAGGCCGCGGCCGGCTCCCTGCGTCTGATCCGCCGTCGCTTCGCGGACGAGGGCGGCATCGAGGAGGCGGCCGTTGGGGCCCCCTCCGCCGTCGAGCCACAGGCGGCAATAGGCGATGAGGTCGTCCGCGGTGCCGAACACGCCGGCGTGACCGGAAACCCCGCCCATGGCGTAGGCGTTGCTGTCGTGCACTTCGCCCCAGATGAGGCGCCGCCGCCACGTGTGTCTCCGGCCGGCCTCGCCGGCCATCCCCTGCTCGATGGCGGTGCCGTCCTCGGTCGGCGCGATGCGCTCGAGGAGCGCGCGATCGGGCAGGTAGCCTGTGTCGATCATGCCGAGGGGACCGAAGATGCGCCCTCGGGCGAGGACGTCCAACGGCGCGCCCAAGGTCCGGCGCACGACCTCGCCGAGCAGGATGAACCCCAGGTCGCTGTAGACGGCCGGCCCCCCGGGGACGGCGCCGGACACCCGCGCCGCCGCGCGCGCGACCACGGCGTCGTATCCCGCCGCCTCCAGGTAGAACGGGATCCAGGCCGGCAGGCCGGCGGTATGGGACAGCAGGTGACGCAGCGTGACGGCGGAGGGGCCGCACTCGGGGAGATGCGCGGCGACGGCATCGTCGAGCGCAAGCCGGCCTTCGGCCGCGGCCTGGAGGATCAGCGGGACGGTGACGACGACTTTGGTCAGGGACGCCAGGTCGTAGATCGTCTCCGGCGCCGCGGGCTGCCGGGTCGGGGTCAGCGACCGGTCCCCGACCGCCCACCGGATGATCCTCTCCCCGCGGTGGAGGACGGCCAGCACCGCGCCCGGATAGGCGCGGCCGATGCCCTCCTCGAGCAGCGCGCGGACCGGCGCCAGCGCGGGAGGAACGCGGCGCGGGTCCCCGACCGCCCCGCGCATCTCCTCCGCGTCTCCGCGCGCTCTCACGAGGGGCGGCCGCCCGCCGCGCCCGGCGGCCACGTGAACTTTCCCAGCACCGCGGCGTGGCGCGCCCCGGTGACCCGGGGGAGGTTCCCGGGGAGGCCCATCAGGGACGCGTGGCCGAGGAGCGCGAAGGCCAGCGCTTCTTTCGCGTCCGAGGGGACGCCGAACTCGTCGATTCGACGCACGCGCAAGGGCGCCACCGCGGCGGCGAGGTCCCGCAGCAGGGTCGGGTTGTGGACGCCTCCGCCCGAGGCGACGATCTCCTCGACGGGATGGCGGGGCAGCACGTGCCGGGAGATATTCAGCCCGACCGCCTGGGCTGTAAAGGCGGTCGCGGTGGCCAGCAGGTCGTCGGGTGGGACCGTGCCCCATCGGGTCAGCAGATCGCGGAGGAAGGGGCGGCCGAACTGCTCGTGCCCGGCCGCTTTCGGCGGGGCGGCGGCCACGAAGGGGTGGCTCATCAGCGACGCCAGCATCTCGCGGTGCACGCGCCCGCGGGCCGCATGCGCGCCGTCGCGATCGAAGGGCTCCCCGAACACGTGGCGGGCGAGCCCGTCGATGATCATGTTGCCCGGGCCGCAGTCGAAGGCATACACGTCCTCGCGCCGCGCCCCGGCCGGCAGCACCGTCAAATTGGAGATCCCGCCGAGGTTGAGCGCGATCCGGCCGGTGGGTCCGCCGAGCAGGAGCAGGTCGGCGTAGGGCACGAACGGCGCGCCGACCCCTCCGGCCGCCATGTCGGCGGCGCGGAAGTCCGCGATGACCGGCCGGCCGGTGCGCTCGGCGATCACCGCCGCCTCCGCCAGCTGGAGCGTGGCGGCGCGGCTCAGCGGATCGGCGGGGTCGCCGACGGCGACGTGGGCGACCGTCTGGCCGTGCGAGGCGATGAGGTCGACCGACTCCATCCCGTACCCGGCCGCCCGGGCCGCCGCCTCGGCGGCGGAGGCGAACAAGTCCCCGAGGAGATAGTTGAGGGAGGCCGCGTCCTGCATCGTGGCCGGCTCGGTGAACAGGTCGACCAACCGGTTCCGCACGCCGTCGGGATACGGCGTGGTGGCCCAGCCGCGGAGGCTGATGCCGGGCCGGTCCCCCGGCCGGTCGGTAATCTCGACGGCAGCCGCGGTGATGCCGTCCGCGGAGGTGCCGGAGATGAGTCCGATGATCGTCTTGGTGGGCTTGGCCCGAATGCGGGCGAACGGGTCGGCGGTCATGGGCGGGGCGTCGCCGGGGGCGCCGTCACGGGTCCCGCGGTCACGGCCCGGCCAGCGCCCGGCGGACGCTTCCCCCGGCGCGCGCCAGCCGCTCCGCCGCCGCCTCCGGGTCGAGACGGGCGCGGAGCATGATGATCGCGACCGGCGCACGCCCGCCGGCGCGGGCGAGGGCCTCGACGGCCTTGGGTTCGGCGACCTCGGCCGCGGCCGCCACGATCCGGACCGCCCGCCGGCGGAGCTTGGCGTTCGTCGCGGTCAGGTCCACCATCAGGTTCCCGTAGACCTTGCCGAGCTGGACCATCGTCAGCGTGCTCAGCATGTTCAGCACCAGCTTCTGGGCGGTCCCGGCTTTGAGCCGCGTGCTTCCGGCGATGACTTCGGGGCCCACCAGGGGCACGATGCTCAGATGGCACGCGGCCTCGAGCGGCGAGGCCGGCGTGCAGGCCACGGCGATCGTGGCCGCCCCGCGCGCCCGCGCGCGGCGGACGGCGGCGACGACGAACGGCGTCCGTCCGCTCGCCGCGATCCCGACGACCACGTCGTCCGGCCCGGCGCCCCGCGCGTCCATCGCCCGCTCGCCCGCGGCCTCGTCGTCCTCGGCGCCCTCCACAGCCTCGGTTACCGCCTGCGCCTCTCCCGCCAGCACCGCCTGCACGAGGTCCGGCGGGGTGCCGAACGTGGGCGGGCACTCCGCCGCGTCCAGCACGGCGAGCCGGCCGCTGGTCCCGGCGCCGACGTAGATCAGCCGGCCCCCGCGGCGCAGCGCTGCGGCGATGCGGACCACGGCGTCCGCGATCTGCGGGAGCACGGCTTCCACCGCGGCGGGGACGCGCCGGTCTTCCTCGTTCATCACCCGGGCCTGGTCGAGCGGAGCGCGGAGGTCCAGGTCTCGCGTGCGCTCGTTGATGGCTTCGGTCAGGAGCTCAGAGTCGCGCATGCCGCACCTCGTCACCTACGTTGGATGCCCAGGTCGTCCGGATCTCATACCGGTTCTCGGCCCGCCGGTCTCACACCCGCAGGCGCGGATCCAGGAGGTCGCGGAGGCCGTCGCCGATGAGATTGAAGCCGAGCACGATCAGGGCGATCGCCGCCCCCGGGAAGACGGCGGTCCACGAGGCAAGGGCCATGAACCGGCGGGATTCGGCGAGCATGTTCCCCCAGGACGGCGTGGGGGGCTGCGTGCCGAGGCCGAGGAAGCTCAGCGCGGATTCGGTGAGGATCGCCAGCGACAGGCTGAGCGATGTCTGCACGATCAAGGGCGCCGCGATGTTCGGCAGGATGTGGTTCCAGAGAATTCGCCCGGTCCCGGCTCCCAGCGCGGCGGCCGCATCGATGTACTCCAGGCCGCGGACGGCCAGCGCGCCGGCCCGGCTGACCCGGGCAAACTGGGGCGTGTAGACGATACCGATCGCCGCGATGATCGTCCACACCGCCGTGCCGGCGGCCGCCATGATGGCGATCGCCAGCAGCACCGCGGGAAAGGCGAAGATCACGTCCATCGCGCGCATCAGCACCCCGTCGAGCGTCCCGCCGAAGTACCCCGCGGCGACGCCGGCCGCGCCTCCCGTCACCAGGGCCACCAGGACCGACGCGAACGACACGGACAGCGACACGCGCGCTCCGTAGAGCAGCCGGCTCGCGACATCTCTCCCGAACTGGTCGGTGCCGAACGGATGCGGTCCGCCCGGCGGGGCCAGGAGGGCCTGGGGGGCCATGGCGAGCGGATCGCCGGGCGCCAGCACGGGAGCCGCCCCGGCGGCCAGGAGATAGGTTCCCACGATCACGGCCCCCGCCACCGCGACAGGCGTCCGCAGGAGCCGAACGGCGAAGGTGGGGCGCGGGCGCGGCGGCGCCGCCGGCCGCGGCCGGCGCGCCGCCGGGGGGCCGCTCATCGGTACCGCACCCGCGGATCCACGTACGCGTACAGCACGTCCACCGCGATATTGGTCAGCACGAACAGCATGGCGATGACGAGGACCACGCCCTGCACCACCGGATAGTCCCGCTGGGCGATCGCGTTGAGCGCCAGCCGGCCCATGCCCGGCAGTGCAAACACCTCCTCGATCACGACCGTGCCGCCGAGGAGATACCCGGCCTGAAAGCCGACCACGGTGATCACCGGGATCAGCGCGTTGCGCAGCGCGTGCCGGTCGATCACCAGGCGTTCCCGCAGCCCTTTCGCCCGCGCCGTCCGGACGTAGTCCTGCCCGAGGACCTCGAGCAGCGAGGAGCGGACGAACCGCATGAGCACCGCGGTCAGGACGACCCCGAGCGAGAACGCCGGGAGGGCCAGCACCGTCAGGTTGCCGATGGGGTCGGCGAAGAAGCGGACGTAGACGCCGATCGAGGCGATCGGGAGGACGCGCCCGGGGAGGAAGAGCAGCAGCATCGTCGCCAGCCAGAAGTTGGGGATGCTGAGGCCGATCAGTCCCCCCACCCGGATGGCCGCGTCTTCGGCGGTCCCCCGCCGGATCGCGGACGCGATCCCGATGGGGAGCGCCAGGGCGAGGGCGAAGACGAGCGCCAGCAGGGTCAACTCCACGCTCACCGGCAGCCGGGCGAGGATGTCGGGCAGCACCGGACGGCCGGTGCGCAGCGAGACGCCGAAGTCTCCCCGGACGATGCGGCCGAGCCAGTCGGCGTACTGGAGCGGGAGCGGCTTGGTCAGGCCAAAGAGGCGCCGGAGCTCATCCATCTGCGCCGGGGTCATGTCCACCTGGGTGCCGAGGAACATCTGGAGGGCGTTCCCCGGAATCAGGTGGATGAGCAGGAAGACGACAACCGACACCCCCCAGAGGACTGGCAGGAGGGTGAGGAGCCGGGCGAGGATGAACGCGGCCACGCGGCCCGGCCGGGCCGGGAGCGCGCCCGGCCCGGCGGTCGGTCATCGCTCGATCGAGGTCTGTTCCAGGTAGGTGAGCGCCCCGGTCGGGATCAGGCGAAACCCCTTGACGTACGGCTGCAGGACCGCCGACTCGTAGGGGGCGTACAGGAAGACCGCCGGCGCCTTCTCGACGAGGGCGCGCTGGAGGTCGTCGTAGATCGGCCTGCGCTCGGCGGCCGCCACGTGCACGCGGCCGCGGTCGAGCAGCCTGTCCACCGCGGCGTCCTTGAAGAGGAAGTTGTTCACCGCGCCGGTGCTGTAGAACGTCCGGTACAGGAACCGGTCCGGGTCGGGATCGCCGCCGCGGAGCTCGATCATCGTGTCGAAGTCGCGCTTGACCCAGCGGTTGATGTAGGTCCCCCACTCGATGTTCTCGATGGTGGGGGCGAGCCCCACGCCGCGCAGCTGGTTCTGGATCACCTCGGCCACCGCCAGCCCGCCCTCGTAGGTCGGCGACGCGACGATCTTGAACGCGGCCCCGGCGGCGCCCGCGTCCTGGAGCAGCTGCCGGGCCTTCGCCGGGTTCGGATGATACTCGGGAAACGCGCCCACCGGGAGCGCCCAGAGCTTCGCCGGCGCCGGCACCGGGCCGCTGACCACGCCGAGCCCGAACTCCGCGGCCTTGACGACCGCGTCGCGGTCGATGGCGTAGGCGATCGCGTCCCGCACCCGCGCGTCCGTGAACGGCGCGCGGGTCGTGTTGAACGAGAAGATGCGGAGGTTGAGGCCGGGCATCTGCGCGACGACGAGCCCGCGGTCGCCCTGCGCCTGTTTGACGACGCTGCCGTCCGAGATCGTGGCCAGATCGACGCTCCGCGTCCGGACGCCGGCCAGCAGCGAGGCCTGTTCGGGGATGATGCGGAACACCACCTCGTCCACTTTCGGCAGCCCCCGCTTGAAGTAGCGGGGGTTCCTGGTCAGGCGCATGAAGTTGTCGGGCACCCATTCGGCCAGCGTGAACGGTCCGGTGCCGGCCTCGGTCTTCTGGAGGTCGCCGGCGCGGAGGACCGCGGCCTTCTCGACGATCGCGGCGTTCCCGGACGCCAGCCCGGAAAAGATCGAGGCCAGCGGGTATTTGAGGTGGAGGCGGACCGTGTAGCGATCCGCCGCCGTGACGGTGTCCACGGGATCCAGGTAGGACCGGCCGGGCGAGGCGGTCTTGGGGTCGAGGATCCGCTCGATCGTGAAGACGACGTCGTCGGCGGTCATCTCCTCGCCGTCATGGAACAGCACGCCCCTGCGGAGGTGGAAGACGTAGGTCCGGGCGTCGGGGGTGTCCCAGGACTCCGCCAGGTCCCCGACCACGCGCAGGTCGGCGTCGTAGGTGACCAGCTTGTTGTACAGGAGGTCGACCCGCCGGAACGAGGAGAAGGCGGTGACCTTGTTGGGATCCAGGCCGACGATCTCTTGATCGACGCCGAGCGTCAGCGTCGCCCTGGCGCCGGCCGCCTGCGTCCTCGGCGCGAAGGAACCCGCGGCCGGTCCGGCCGCGAGCGCCAGCGCCAGTCCAAGAGCCAGACACCGCCTCGATGGCATCGAGCACCCCCTATGCGCCCGTTCCCTGGATCGGGCCGAGCGTTTTGCGGTACAGGACCTCCGTGATGCCGCTGCGCACGTAGTCGGGGATCTCGCCGATCCGCCGGTACCCGCGGCGCTCGTAGAATCGCTGCGCCTCCGCGTTCCAGGCCGAGGTGAGCAGAAACACGTTCGGTCCGTGATCGAAGATGGCCGCTTCCACGGCGTCCATCAGCCGGCGGCCGGCACCCCGGTGCTGCGCGTCCGGCGCGACCGCGATGGTGCGCACGTACCCGCTGTGCGCGAACGTTCCCCGGACGCTGTAGACGGCGAACCCGATGATGCGGCCGGCCTCCTCCGCGACCAGGCCCCGGCACGGGCCTGCGAACACGTCGGCGAGCGCGCCCCGCGCGGCCGCCGCCGTCGTGACCCCATAGCGCGCCAGCAGCGGGGTTGCGAGCATGATGGCGGCGCAGGCGTCCACGTCGGCCTCGACCAACGGCCGGATCGTCACAGGCACGTATTCTCCGGACCGCCGCCGCGGGCCTTCCACATCCGCGATGGGATCGCGCCGCGCGGCGGTCGTCGAACGCAGGAGGTGGAACGCGTGGGCCGAAAGCAACGCCTCCATGATCGTGTCCGCCGGCACCGTGCTCGCCCCCGATCGCGATCTCAGCCCCGGATACGTCGTGGTCGAGGAGGGCCGGATCGTCCGGGTCGCGGCCGGGACCCCGGCGCCGGACGCCCCCGGTCCGGCCGCGGCCTTTCCAGACGGCACGCTGATTCCCGGCCTGATCGACCTGCAGGTCAATGGGGGCGCCGGCGTGGACTGTCTTCGGTGCGGCCCCGAGGGCTACGAGATCCTGGGCCGGTATCTTGCCGCCACCGGCGTGACCGCGTACCTGCCGACCATCGTCAGCGCCCCGCTCGAGGAGATGCGCCGGGCCGCGGCCTGCGCCGGCGCCGCGGCGGCGCGGCGCCGGCCGTTGCCCCAGATCCTGGGCGTCCATCTGGAGGGGCCGTACCTGAATCCGCTGCGCCGCGGCGCCCACCGCGCCCAGGACCTCCGTCACCCGTCGGTTTCTGAGATCGAGGAGACCCACCGCCGCGCCGGCGGGCTCTTGCGGATGGTCACGCTCGCTCCCGAACTCGAAGGCGCCGAGGCCGTCGTCCGCCGGCTGGCCGCCGAGCATGTCATCGTCTCGATCGGGCACACCGATGCCACGGCCGACGAGGTGGCGGCCGCCGCGGCCTGGGGGGCCCGCATGGTCACGCACGTGTTCAATGCGATGCGGGGGTTCCACCACCGCGAGCCCGGCGCGGCGGGGGCCGCGCTGCTGACCCCCACGCTGACGCTCGGGGTCATCGCCGACTTCGTCCACCTCCACCCCGCCGCGATTCAACTCATCGCGCGCGTGGCGGGACCGATTCGCGTGGCCCTGGTGACCGACGCCATCTCGGCCGCCGGGATGGGGCGGGGGAGCTTTACGCTCGGGGCTCAGAGCGTCGACGTCCGGGACGGGGTGGCGCGTCTGGCCGACGGCACCCTGGCGGGCAGCGTGCTGGCGATGATCCGGGGCGTCCACAACTTCGCGCGCGCGGCGTCGGTGGGGCTGCGGGAGGCGGTCCAGTGCGCGACCCTCGTGCCGGCGCGCCTGCTCGGCCTCAGCCGCAAGGGCCGGATCGCCGCGGGCTGCGATGCCGATCTCGTCGTGCTGGATCGAGAGGGAGACGTGGCCCTCACGCTGGTCTCCGGCGAGGTGGCCTTCCGGCGCGGCGCCCGGGGATGAGGCGAGCGTCCCCTACCCGCGGTCCGGGATTTTCCGAATTGCACCAAACGACCGGCCGATATTATGCTCGAATGCGAGCGGGGATGATTTGGGCGGCGGAGAATCCGAACAATTACCGGTTTTCTTGACAACCTGTTCGTCTTTTGATAGTAATTTCCTAATATCCGGATCGGCAGATGGAGTCCGGGTCCATACTTTCGGCCGGCGGCGGTCGTGTAGAACGCGGATCAGCGGCATCGCTGAGTCCCGATTCCGCCG
Source organism: Candidatus Segetimicrobium genomatis (assembly GCA_005882275.1). Lineage (GTDB taxonomy): Bacteria > Sysuimicrobiota > Sysuimicrobiia > Sysuimicrobiales > Segetimicrobiaceae > Segetimicrobium > Segetimicrobium genomatis. The sequence goes on along the minus strand of VBAK01000106.1, from coordinate 49,733 downwards.
TCAGGCGCGAGAGGGAGCGTGCCTAGGGTTCCGCGGCCTCCACGAGCGGCCGGTCAGGACCGAGCGGCACGGGCAGCCCACGCGGCGCCACACCTTCGGGATAAAAGCCCGAGGGAGAGGTTCCTCTCACTCAGAGGATCGCTCCCTCGGGCTTTTTGCATAGGCAGTCGGGGCGCAAGGCGGGGGGCAGGAGGCGGCGCGGCCCGCCGCGCACCGCGCCGGAGAACGAGGAGGGTCGCCCATCAGAAGCTCCGGTCTCTATCACCCACGATTTGAGCACGACAGCTGCGGGGTCGGCTTCGTGGCCTCGACCGCCGGGCGCAGCCACGCGATCCTCGAACTGGCTCTCGAGGCGGCCGCCAACCTGACCCACCGCGGCGCGGTGTCGGCCGACGGCAAAACCGGCGACGGCGCCGGGGTCCTCACGCAGATCCCGCACCGGCTGCTCGCCGTGGACCTGCAGCGTCTCGGGGTCCGCGTCCACCGGCACAGCGATCTCGGCGTCGGCATGATCTTCCTGCCCCAGGCCGCGGGCGGGCAGGCGCGGGCTCGGGCCATCATCGAGGAGGCCGTCATCAGGGAAGGGGTGGTGCTCTTCGGCTGGCGGCAGGTGCCGGTGGCCGCCTCGGCCCTGGGCGCAGAGGCGGGCCGAACCCGCCCGGAGATCGAACAGGTCCTCATCGGCCGGCCGGAGCGCATGCGGGCGGCGGAGTTCGAGCGAGCGCTGTACCTGGCGCGCAATGTGATCGAGCGGCGGTGGGAGGCGGAGCGCATCGGGGACGCCTACATTTCGTCGCTCTCCCACCACACGGTGGTGTACAAGGGCCTGTTCATCGCCCCACAACTCCCGCGTTTCTACGCGGATCTGCACGACCCGCTGTTCGAGACGGCGCTGGCGGTGTTCCACCAGCGCTACAGCACGAACACGTTTCCCAGCTGGCCGCTGGCGCAGCCGTTCCGCCTGCTCGCCCACAACGGCGAGATCAACACGCTGTGGGGGAACGTGAACTGGATGCGCGCCCGCGAGGGCGCGCTGCGCTCCGGGGTCTGGCGGGAGCGGATGCGGGACCTGCTGCCGGTGATCCGGCCGGGCGGGAGCGACAGCGCGATGCTCGACAACGTCCTGGACCTGGTGGTGCAGTCCGGCCGGGACCTGCTCCAGGCGATGATGATGCTCGTCCCCGAGGCGTGGGAGAGCGACGCCGACATGCCGGAGCCCCTGCGGGCCTTCTATCAGTTTCACGCCGGCCTCACCGAGCCGTGGGACGGGCCCGCCGCCCTCGCCTTCACCGACGGCCGGGTCGCCGCGGCGGCCCTCGACCGCAACGGGCTGCGGCCCGCGCGCTACACGATCACCGACGACGGGCTGGTGATCGTGGCCAGCGAGGTGGGTGTCATCGACGTCGACCCCGAGCGCGTGGTCGAAAAGGGACGGCTGGGGCCGGGACGGATGATCGCCGTGGACACGGCGGCCGGCCGCATCCTGACGGACAAAGCCATCAAGGCCGAGCGGGCGTGGCGCCGGCCCTACGCCGCCTGGGTCTCCGCGGGGCGGGTTCCCCTCGAGGCGGCGGCGCGGGGAGGCGGACCGCCGCCGGCGGCGGCCGGAGCCCCAGCGGCGGCGGGGAGCGCGGCGTCCCCAGGCGGGCGCCCGGACGCGTCCTGGGACGGCGAAGACCTCATGCGGGCGCTCATCGCGTTTGGGTACACGCAGGAGGAGGCCCACCGGATCCTGGAGCCGATGTGGAAGGACGCCCTCGAGCCGGTGTGGTCCATGGGCGATGATACCCCGCTCGGGGTGCTCTCGCCGCGCCCGCGCCTCCTGTACAACTATGTCAAGCAGCGATTCGCGCAGGTCACGAATCCGCCGATCGACCCGCTGCGCGAGCGGCTGGTCATGTCGCTCGTGACGCTCCTGGGTCCCCGCGGGAGTTTCCTGGAGGAGAGCCCCGACCACGCGCGCCTCATCGAGCTCCCGAGCCCGCTGCTGACGAACACCCAGCTGGCGGACCTGCGCGCGCTGCGCGACTTTCCGTCGCGAACCCTGCCCTGCGTCTTTCCCGCGGTCGAGGGGGGAGAGGGGCTGGAACGCGCGCTGGTCCGGCTCTGCGACGACGCGGCGTACCACGTGGAGGAAGGCGCCGCGATCCTCGTGCTCTCCGACCGCGGCGCCGACCCTGCGCACGCCCCCATCCCGATGCTCCTCGCCGTCGGCGCCGTGCACCAGGAGCTCATCCGCCGGGGGCTGCGGATGCGGGTCAGCCTGATCGCCGAGACCGGTGAGGCGCGCGACGTCCACCACATCGCCGCCCTGATCGGGTACGGGGCCAGCGCCGTCAATCCGTGCCTCGTGTATGCGCTGATCGCCGAGGCGGCGGCGCGCGCGGGAGCCGAGCCGGCCGATGCCCTGGCGAGGTACCGCAAGGCGATCGAGTCGGGCCTCCTCAAAGTCATGTCCAAGATGGGCATCTCCACCGTCAGCAGTTACCACGGCGCGCAGATCTTCGAGGTCCTGGGCCTGGACCATGCCCTCGTGGAGTTTGCCCTCACCGGCACCCCATCGCGGCTGGGCGGCATCGGGCTCGGAGAGATCGCCGAGGACGTGCTGGAGCGCCACCGGCGCGCGTTCGGCGGCGCGTGCCCCCAGGGGCTGGGAGACCCCGGCCTGTTCAGGTTCCGGAAGGACGGGGAGTACCACGCGTTCCATCCCAACGTCGTCCGCGGCCTCCACCGGCTGGCGCTGAGCGGCAGCCGGGACGACTATCTCGCGTACGCGTGGGAGGTGATGCACCGGCCGCCGACGGCGCTGCGGGATCTCTTCGCGTTCCGACCCGAGCCCCCGGTTCCGCTCGAGGAGGTGGAGCCGGCCGAGGAGATCGTGAAGCGGTTCGTCGTGTCCTCGATGTCGCACGGGTCGCTGGGCAAGGAGGCGCACGAAACCCTGGCGATCGCGATGAACCGGCTCGGGGCGAAGAGCAGCAGCGGCGAAGGGGGGGAGGATCCCGCCCGGTACGCCAGGCGCCCGGACGGCGACTGGGCGAACTGCGCGGTGAAGCAGGTCGCGTCGGGGCGCTTCGGCGTGACCACCGAGTACCTGGCGGCCGCCCAGGAGCTCGAGATCAAGATGGCGCAGGGGAGTAAACCCGGCGAAGGCGGCCAGATCCCCGGCCTCAAGGTGACGGAAGAGATCGCGCGCATCCGGCGCTCCCAGCCGGGGATCTCGCTGATCTCCCCTCCGCCGCACCACGACATCTACAGCATCGAAGACCTCGCCCAGCTGATCTACGATCTCAAGCAGGGCAACCCCCGCGCCCGGGTGTCCGTCAAGCTGGTGAGCGAGGCCGGCGTCGGCACGATCGCCGCGGGGGTGGCCAAAGCCTACGCCGACACCGTGCACATCGCGGGGTGCGACGGGGGCACGGGCGCCTCTCCTCTGGATTCGATCAAGAACGCCGGGGTGCCGTGGGAACTCGGGCTCGCGGAGACCCAGCAGACGCTCGTGGCGAACAACCTCCGCGGCCGGGTGCGGGTGCGGGTGGACGGCGGCATGAAATGCGCCCGCGATGTGGTGGTCGCCGCGATGCTGGGGGCCGAGGAGTTCGGGTTCGGCAGCGCGGCGGTGGTCGCGCTCGGGTGCGTGATGGCCAGGCAGTGCCACCTCAACACCTGCCCGGTCGGCATCGCCACCCAGCGGGAGGATCTGCGGGCGAAGTTTCCCGGCACGCCCGAGCGGGTGATCAACTTCTTCCTGACGATCGCCGAGGACGTGCGCGCGATCCTGGCGTCGCTCGGGCGGCGGTCGCTGGCGGAGGTGGTGGGACGGGCGGACCTGCTGCGCGTGGGCGAGGAGATTTCGGTCCCGCGGGCCCGGCGGCTCGTGCTGGACGCGATCCTCGCCGATCCCGACCCCGCGGGGACCCGGGCGCGGCGCCACGTTCAAGAGCGGAACGATCGGCCGGGGGAGCCCTTCGACGACCGCATCCTCGTCGAGATCGGGGAGGCCCTGGCGGCGGGCCGCGCGGTCGATCGGACCTTTGCGATCCGGAACGTCGACCGCGCCGCCGGCGCGCGCATCGCCAGCGCCGTCGTCAGGAGCCGCGGGGACGCCGGATTGCCCGAGGGCGCGATCACGCTGCGATTCACCGGCAGCGCCGGGCAGTCGTTCGGCGCGTGGTGCCTGCCCGGGATGCGCCTGCTCCTCACCGGCGAGGCCAACGACTACGTCGGGAAGGGCATGACGGGCGGGGAGATCGTGATCACCCCGCCGGACGCCCTCCGGCCGGCATCGTTCCGCCACGTCATCGCCGGCAACACGGTGCTGTACGGGGCCACGGGAGGGCGCCTGCTGGCCGCGGGCCGCGCCGGGGAGCGGTTTGCGGTCCGCAACAGCGGGGCCACCGCCGTCGTGGAGGGGATCGGCGATCACGGCTGCGAGTACATGACCGGCGGGGTCGTGGTGGTCCTCGGGGACACCGGCCGCAACTTTGGAGCGGGCATGACCGGGGGCACCGCGTACGTGCTCGACGAGCAGGAGACCTTTCCGCGCCGGTTCAACCCCGCGCTGGTGGCGATCGAGCGCGTGGGCGGCGGTCCCGACTCGCTGGAGCTCCGCCGCCTCGTCGCGGCCCACGCCGCGGCGACGGGCAGCCCGCGCGCCCAGGCCGCGCTCGAGGACTGGGAGCGCTGGGCGCCGCGATTCTGGAAGGTGACGCCGCGCGCGGTGGCGGCGCCTCCCCCGGCGTCTCCCGCACCGGAGCGCCCCCGGACCTGAGGCGCCCGGGCCGATCGCCGGCGCCGCCCTGTGCTAGAATCAATAGTCGGGGCAATAGCCGGGGGCGCAGCGGGGATGACGGCGTTCGAGCATCTGGGGGCGTTTTTCAGCGGCGAAGAAGAGGTGGCCGCGGCCTACCTGTACGGCCAGCCGGCAACGGATCGCACGTGGCCGGACTCCGACATCGAGATCGGGCTCCTCTTTCGCAACACGATGACCCCCGAGGCGGTCGCGGAGTATCTCGAGGGGCTGACGAGCAGCAACCCGCTCGGAGAATCTCCTGGGATCCTCATGCCGTTTGCGTTGAACGCCCACATCCTCCCGGTCATCCACGAGGTGGTCACCTGGGGCCGGCTGGTCGCGGACAACGACCCGGCGGAGCGCGAAGGGTTTGTGCGGCGCATGGCCGAGCGCCTGGAACAGGAACGGCCGCGGTTGCTGGAGGAGGCGCACGAATCGATCATGCAGGCCCGGACCTTCGGGCTCCCCGCCGCGGGGGATCCGGTGCCTACCATGGCGCAGTTCTCGCGGCCCCTCGATCCGGTCCGGATCGGCTGGCGCTTCGGCCGGGTGCTCACCTCCGTGCCCATCATCGAAATGTTCACGCGGGACGTTGAGGCCGTGGCCCAGGATGCCGAGCGGGTCACCCAGATCATCGGCGTCTTCGGGAACGCGAGCGGAGCCACCACCGGGATCGCGAAGGCGATGCTCACGACGTTCAGCATCCCGCGTCCCAGCCGGCGATGGGAAGTGTTCTTGCCCCTCGCCGACATCGGGATCATCCCGATGGAACTCGCGCTGCACCTCGCGGCCATGGTGGAGACCCGGTGGACGCTGCTCAGCGGCAGCGCCGCGATGGTGCCCGAGCGCGTGATCTCGCAGATCCGCGCCTACCTCCCTGCCATCATCACGTTTGCCCGCCGCGCTTCGTGGACCACGGAGCTGCCCGGGCTCTCGACCAGCCAGCGGCTTCACTAGCGAGAGCAGGGGAGGATCGCGCCGCCGGAGCATTATCCGCATGGACGTGCGCTGCCCGGGGGGGCATGCCGCGGAAGGGGGCAGGATGCGGCATCGGGGCTGTTCTTCTATGGTTGGACGTGATCGGCCGGCGGAGCCGCAGGAGGACGGGGCGGCCGTTCCCCGGCCCTCGAAGCGGGTCCTGATGGGGACGGTGATCCTGGCGGCGTGCGCGGTGTGGCTGGGCACGCTGGCGGTCGCCGCTCAGCGCGCCGGATGGGGGGAAGCCCATCTCCTGCCGAGCCTTCTGGGCCGGACGGTGGACTCGGCGGCCGAGGTGGTCGTGCCTCTGCACTTTGGGGTGATCGTCGCCGGGTTCCGTCAGGATCCCCACGCGCCCGTTGGGGTGATCCTGGCCCAGGATCCCGCGCCCGGCCGTCTGCTCTTCGCGCGCTCGGTCATTCAACTGACGATCAGCCAGGGCTCCGGCGTTGTCCCGGCGCTGCGGCACATGCCGGTGCACAAGGCGGCCCAGCAGCTGGAGGCGACCGGCCTCCGGCTGGGGCGCGTCTATTACCTGAACGACGACACGGCGCCGGGCACCGTGCTCGAGCAGTTCGTGCCTCCGGGAAGACAGGTGGCCGCCGGCGGCCCGGTGGATGTGATGGTGAGCACGGGACCGGATGCACCGGCCGGACCTGCGGCGTGGGCCGGACCGTCCGCGCCGGCGTCCCCGATCCCGCCGGATGCGCCCCCGGCGCGCCCGCAGATCGCCGCCTCGATCCAGCCGGGACGAGCGGGGGCGGCCCCAACTCCGACAGACCGGGAGGGGTGTTGTCGTGCCAGACCCGCTTCGGGTGACCGTTCAACCGACCCCGAACGAAAACGCCCTCAAGTTCGTGGTCAACCGGCGGATGACGGAGGGACGCAGCCAGACGTTTACCGATCCGAGCACCGCGACGTCCCCGCTGGCCCGTGACCTGCTCGGCATCCCCGGCGTGCGCCAGGTCTTCTTCCTGAATGATTTCATCACGGTGACGCGCGAGGCCGGGGTGGCCTGGGAGGGCGTGGTCGCGAGCGCGGAAACACTGATCCGGCAGCACCTCGGACCTGCGGCGTGATGCCCGGTGCAGAGAGCCCGATTCGAGCGCCTCGTCGCTCAGGCGCTGGACACGCTCCCGCCGCAGTTCGCCCGGCGGCTCACGAACATCGCCGTCATGGTGGAACCCCGTCCGTCCCGCGAGGTGGCCCGCGATCTCGGCGCCGACATCCTCGGGTTGTACCAGGGAGCGAGCGAGATGGAGCAGTCGCCCATGGCTCCGTACGAGCTCCCGGAGGTGATCGTGATCTACCAGGACAACATCGAAGCGGTGTGCCGGACCGACGCCGAGATCATCGACGAGATTCGCAAGACCGTGATCCATGAGGTCGGGCACCACTTCGGGTTGACCGATGACCAGATGGAAGCCTGGGAAGAGAACGGCCCCGATGACGGGTGAATTTGACAACGTTGCCTGGCCGCTGTACAATGCGCAGGGTAGACCGACCGGTCAGTCTGAGGTGAGAGGTGACAATGGCCACCACTACCTTGGATCGATTAACCAAGAAGCTGCAGCGCGAAGAGACCCGCAGGAAGATCCTCCGATCCGCCGCGCAGGTCTTCGCCGCCAAGGGATTTCACAGCGCCGTGGTCGACGACATCGTGAAAGCCTCCGGGACCTCCAAGGGGGCGGTGTACTTCTATTTCGAGAGCAAGGAACAGATCTTTCTCTCCCTGGTCGAGGACTTTGCGTCGTCCCTCGCCCGAGAAATCCAGGGGGCGGTTCAGCGGGCCCGCGGCCTGGTGGCGCAGGTCGAAGCGGCGGTGGCGACGCTGGTGCGCATCTTCCAGGCCGACCGGGATCTTGCCAAGATCGTGCTCGTCGACTGGCCGTCGGTCGGGGCGGAGTTTCAGGGGAGGCGGATCGCGCTCAAGGCGATGCTGGTCGAAGTGCTGCGGGGGTATCTCGACCGCGCGGTGGAGGACAGCAAGATTGCCGCGCAGGACACCGAGACGGCGGCATACGTGTGGATCGGCGCGATCAGCGAAGTGGTCCTCCGGTGGGTCAACACCGGAAAGCCGGATCCGCTCGAAGAGGTGCTCGCGCCCCTCACCCAGCTCCTGCTGCTGAGCGTGGGGTTCGCGGTCTCTCCCGCGGCGTCTCGTTGACGCCGCAGCCGCCCTTCCGGGTGCCTGCGGCGTGAGCCAAGGCGTGCCTGCGGCGTGAGCCAGGACGTGCCTACGGCGTGAGCCAGGACGTGCCTACGGCGTGAGCCAAAACGTGCCTACGGCGTGAGCCAGGACGTCCCGGCCGTGGAGCGGATTCCCGGCGCGGTGCTCGGCGCCCTCCGCGAGCGGACCTGGACCCGGCTCATCCAGGCTTCGTTTCTCCGCGGCGAGTTCGTGCTCAGTTCGGGGCGGAAGAGCAGCCACTACATCGATAAATACCGGTTCGAGACGCGCCCGGATCTCCTCCGGGACATCGCGCGGCTCCTCGCCCAGGCCCTGCCTCCGGGGACGACCGCCCTGGCCGGCGCGGCCGTCGGCGGGGTGCCGATCGCGACGGCGGTTGCGCTGGAGACCGGCCTCCCGTTTGTGATCGTCCGGCCGGAGACCAAGGGCCACGGCACCGCGCGGACGATCGAGGGGATCCTGGATCGGGGGGACCGGGTGGTGGTGCTCGAGGACGTTGTCACAACCGGCGCGCAGGTGGTGCGGGCCGCCCGCGCGGTCGCCTCCGCCGGGGCGGAGGTGCTGCTCGTGCTCGCGGTCGTCGACCGGAACGAGGGCGGCGCGGCCGGCGTCCAGGCCGCCGGGTACCCGTACGAGGCGCTCTACAACATGCGCGATTGGCCGGTGCCGTAAGGCTCAGGCGAGCGCGATGGGGCGCACCGGCGATCCCGTCGCGCCCACCAGCTTCAGCGGCGTGCAGATGAACAGGAACTCCCGGCACCGGTCCCGGCTGAGGGCTTCCAGATCCAGGTTTTCGATGATCGGGATTCCGCACCGGGCGATGAGGTGCAGGTGCGCAAACAGCATCCCCCCCGTCTCGGGGTCCCGCTCCTCGGTCTCATCCCAGGTCATGTTGTCGCACCCGACGCACCGAACCTTGCGCGCCGCCACCCATTCCGATGCGGCCCGTCCCACCCCGGCCGCAGCCAGGTAGCGTCCTTCATCTCCCCACAACCTGGCGTATCCCGTCCGCACGAGCAGGGCATCGCCGGGCTGCACGGTCACTCCGCCGGCCCGCGCGGCCGCTTCGAGGTCGGAAGGGGTGATCCGGTAATGCTCGGGAAGCGGATCCTGGCCCTTCGCGGCGGCGACGTCCAGGAGCACGCCGCGGGCAACGATCGGCGCCATCGTCTCGATGCCGTGCGCGGTGAATCCCTGCGCCGTCTCCACCTGAGGGGTGACCTCCACCCCGCCGTAGAGCCGGAGGTCGGCCGCCTGGTGGGAGAGGGCGTCGATGTGGGTGCCGGTGTGTTCCATCATCACGACGGTGCCCGACGCGCTGGTGCGCGGGCCGCGCTGCTTCGGCGCGTAGGCGTCCCGGTGCCGGCGGTAGAGGAAGTAGGCGTACCCGGGACGATGGTTGGGATGGACCGGCATCCCCGCCGTCCGCGGCTGCTCGAGATCGTACACCCGCTTGCCGATGACCGTTCGAAACAGGTCGCTCGTGGCCTCAGGCATCGCTCGCTCCCCCCGGATGACCGTCGCGGCGGCCGTGCGTCCCCGCTCCCGCCGCACCCTCATGGTTCGCCGAGATCGCTGCGGGTCCCCCGGGCGGCGCTGCAGCGCCTTCCGGCCCCTCGGCGGGTTCGCCCTACTTATGCAAGTGCTCTGTTGACATTCTGCGGGCCCGTCCATAGAATGGAGGAAGAAAGGTGATCAAATTAGTCCAGAATCCGGAGTTACCCCCGCTCTGCCTGCGCCTGAGGCGAGGCTTCCGGGGCTGGGGCGCCGAACGGAGGAGTGGATGAACGCCGAACTCTCCATCAGGGATCTCTGGGCGCAGGTCGAGGACAAGGTCATCCTCAAGGGGACGAACCTGACCGTGCGCACCGGGGAGATCCACGCGCTGATGGGCCCGAACGGCTCGGGGAAGAGCACGCTCGCCAACGTGCTGATGGGCAACCCCTTCTATCAAGTGACGAAGGGGGAGGTGCTCTACAAGGGCGAGGATCTGGTGGCGATGGCCCCGGACGAGCGGGCCCGCAAGGGCCTGTTCATCGCGTTCCAGTACCCGGTGAGCATCCCCGGGGTAACGATGGCCAGCTTCCTCCGCACGGCCGTCAGCGCCCGGCGGGGCTTCGACAAGGACGGCCTGATGAGCCTCGCGGAGTTCCAGAAACTGGTCAGGGCGAAGGTCGAGGAGCTGCAGGTCGACCCGGCGGTCCTCGGGCGGTATGTGAACGAGGGGTTCAGCGGCGGCGAGAAGAAGCGCGCCGAGATCCTCCAGATGGCCGTCCTCGAGCCGGAGATCGCGATCATGGACGAGACGGACTCGGGGCTCGACGTCGACGCCGTGAAGATCGTCGCGGCGGGGGTGAACAGGATGTACGAGACCTCCGGGCGAACGCTCGGGGTGCTCGTGATCACCCACTACCCGCGGATTCTCAAGTACATCCAGCCGACCACGGTGCACGTGATGTTCGACGGCCGGATCGTGACGTCCGGAGACGCGGAGCTGGCCGACGAGCTGGATCAGATCGGGTACGACGGGATCCGGGCGCAGTACGAGCAGGTCGCCGCGGACGTCGCCCACGAGGGTGAGGTCCGCAGCGCCGGCAAGGTCTTCTGGGTCAGGCACTAGCGAGGAGGCGTACGCACCATGGCGGTGGCAAACCCGCTCGGCATCGACCTCGACCAGTACAAGTATGGGTTCCGCGATCCCGAGGATACCTACGCGTTCAAGTCCCGGAAGGGGCTCGACCGCGAGATCGTGCAGATGATCTCCCATATGAAGTCCGAGCCCGACTGGATGCGGGCGTACCGGCTCCACTCGCTCGGGGTCTTTGAGAAGAAGCCCACGCCGACCTGGGGCGGGAACGTCGGCGAGATCAACTTCGACGACATCTACTACTACGTGAAGCCGATGGAGAACCAGGGGAAGACCTGGGAAGAGGTCCCCGAGAACATCAAGAAGACGTTCGACCGGCTGGGGATCCCCGAGGCCGAGAAGAAGTTCCTGGCGGGCGTCGGCGCGCAGTACGAGAGCGAGGTCGTCTACCACAGCCTGCGCGAGGAGTGGACGAAGCAGGGCGTGGTCTTCCTCGACATGGACTCCGCGCTGCGGGAGCACCCCGACATCGTCAAAGAGTACTTCGGAACGGTGGTGCCGCCCGAGGACAACAAGTTCGCCGCGCTCAACAGTTCGGTCTGGAGCGGCGGGTCGTTCGTGTACGTCCCGGCGGGTGTGCACGTGGACATCCCGCTGCAGGCCTACTTCCGGATCAACGCCCAGAACATGGGGCAGTTCGAGCGGACCCTGATCATCGCCGAGCCCGGTTCCTACGTCCACTATGTGGAAGGGTGTACCGCCCCGACGTACACCAGCGACTCGCTGCACAGCGCGGTCGTCGAGATCATCGTGAAAGAGGGCGCGCGGGTCCGGTACACGACGATCCAGAACTGGTCGAAGAACGTCTACAACCTCGTCACCAAGCGGGCCGTGGCGTACCGCGACGCGACGATGGAGTGGGTGGACGGCAACCTCGGCAGCAAGCTGACGATGAAGTATCCGAGCGTCTACATGCTCGAGCCGGGGGCCAAGGCGGAGATCCTCTCGATCGCGTTCGCCGGCGAAGGGCAGCACCAGGACCCGGGCGGCAAGGTGATCCACGCCGCTCCGCACACCCAGTCGTCCGTGGTCAGCAAGTCGATCAGCAAGTCCGGCGGGCGGGCCGGGTACCGGGGGCTGGTGAAGATCTACCCAGGGGCGCGGGGCAGCAAGTGCGCGGTGCGCTGCGACGCGCTGATCCTCGACGAGCGGTCCAGGTCGGACACCTACCCGACGATGGAGATCGACGAGGACGATGTGCAGGTCACCCACGAGGCGACCGTGTCGAAGGTCTCGGACGAGCAGCTCTTCTACCTGATGAGCCGCGGGATCAACCAGGACGAGGCGATGAACATGATCGTCCGCGGGTTCATCGAGCCGATCGCCCGGGAGCTGCCCATGGAATACAGCGTGGAGCTCAACAAGTTGATCGCGCTGGAGATGGAGGGGTCGGTCGGCTAACCGCCGTCCGCTCCCGCACGAGGAGGAGCAAGGCGCGGCGCCTGGGGTCTGCCGGGGCGGCGCCTGAAGGCACCGGGGAGGGCAGGGCGGCGGCTCTGCCCTCTTCGCCCGCCTGCGAGGATGGAGGGAATCGGTGAGTGACAGTTCCCCGGCATCGGCGGCCACGTTGAGCCGGGCCCTGGTCGAGGAGATGAGCGGGGCGGCCGGAGAGCCGGCGTGGCTCCGCGATCGCCGCCTCGCGGCCTGGGAGGCGTTCGTCCGCCTCCCGCTGCCGTCCGCGAACGACGAGGAGTGGCGGCGCACCGATATCGGCGCCCTCGACCTGGACGCGTTCGGCGTGCTGCCCCACCGCGTGCAGAAGGGCCGGGCGCCCGCCCCGCTGGCCGCCCTGGTCGGCGATCCGGCGGGCGCGGCGGGGATGCGCCTCGTGGTGAACGGGGCCCAGATCGAGGAGCGGCCGGCGCGCGACCTCGCGCAGCGCGGGCTCATCTTTACCTCGCTGTCCGAGGCGGTGGCCGCGCATCCCGATCTCGTCCGCCGGTACCTCGGCACCGTCGTGCGGGACGACGAGAACAAGTTCCGCGCGCACCACGGGGCGCTGTGGAGCGGCGGCACGTTCCTCTACGTGCCCAAGGGGTTGGAGGTCGACGTGCAGCTGGTGACGGGCACGTGGCTGGACCGCGAGGGCGCCGCGTTCCTCCCGCACACGCTGGTCGTGGCGGAGGAGCGCAGCCGGGTGACGCTCGTCGAGGTGTTCGGGTCCGCCGAGGGATCCGCGCGCGCGCTGGTGAACCACGCGGTCGAGCTGATTCCCCAGGCCGGCGCGCAGATCCGCTACATCAACCTGCAGGAGTGGGGGCGGCAGCTCTGGGAGTTCGGCATCGTGCGCGCGGTCCTGGAGCGCGACGCCACGGTCCACAGCCTGATGGTGGCGTTCGGGGCGGGGCTGGTGAAGACGAACGTGGAGAGCTCGCTGCGCGGCCAGGGGAGCACCTCCGAGATGCTCGGCGTGGCCTTCGGGGACGGGACCCAGCACTTCGACTACCACACGCTGCAGGAGCACGCCGCCCCGTCCACCACGAGCGACCTCCTCTACAAGGGCGTGCTCAAGGACAAGGCGCGGTCGGTGTTCTCCGGGCTGATCCGGGCGGACTACGGCGCCCAGAAGACCAACGCGTTCCAGCTCAACCGCAATCTCATCCTCTCCGAGGGCGCCCGGGCCGACAGCATGCCCAAGCTCGAGATCATGGCCAACGACCTCCGGTGCACCCACGGGGCCAGCACCAGCCGGCTGAACGACGACCAGATCTTCTATCTGATGAGCCGCGGGCTGCCCCGGGCCGTCGCCGTCCGCATGATGGTGGACGGGTTCCTCTCGGAGATCTTCGACCGGATCCCGCTGGAGATGGTGCGCCGGCGGCTCAGCGAGACCGTGGAGCGCAAGATGGAGGATTACGTGTGAGCGAGTATGTCCGCGTGGCGCGCACGGACGAGATCGCGCCCGGGACGATGAAGCGGGTCGAGGTGGCCGGCCGCGCGGTGGTGGTGGTCAACGTCGGCGGCGAGTTTTTCGCGATCGACGACACCTGCACCCACGAGGAGGCCTCCCTCAGCCGGGGCACGCTGACCGGCGAGGTGGTCGTCTGCCCGAAGCACGGCGCCCGGTTCCACGTCAAGACCGGCCGGGTGCTGGCGCTGCCGGCGGTGCGCTCGGCGGCGGTCTACCCGGTGCGGGTCGACGGCGACGAGGTGCTGGTTTCCCCCGAGGCGCAGCGGACGGCAGGGGTGCCCCACCGGCGATAGGCCGGCGCGGCGGGACCCGGGGCGAGAGCGAGGGCGAGGAGCGCAGGCGAATGGGAATCCCGGCAACGATCCGCGACGATTTTCCGATCCTCCGCCAGCGCGTCAACGGGAAGCCGCTGGTGTATCTGGACAGCGCGTCGACCTCGCAGAAGCCGCGCCAGGTGATCGAGGCGGTGGTCCGGTACTACGAGGAGTACAACGCGAACATCCACCGGGGCGTCTACTCGATCGCCGAGCGCGCCACCGCGGAGTACGAGGCGGCGCGCGCCAAGGTCGCCCGATTCCTGGGGGCGGCGGAGCCGGCCGAGATCGTCTTCACCCGCAACATCACCGAGGCCCTCAACCTCGTGGCGTACGCCTGGGGCCGGCGCCACATCGGAGGGGGCGACGAGATCCTCCTCACCGAGATGGAGCACCACAGCGACCTCGTGCCCTGGCAGCTGCTCGCGCAGGAGCGCGGCGCCCGCCTGCGGCACATCCCCTTCGACGACCAGGGGCGGCTGATTCTGGCCGGCCTCGATCGCCTGATCACCCCGCGGACGAAGATCGTGTCCCTCGTGCACGTGAGCAACACGTTCGGCACGATCAACCCGGTCGCCGAGATCGCCCGGGCCGCCCACGCGCGCGGGGCCCTGGTGGTCGTGGACGGGGCGCAGAGCGCCCCGCACCGGCGGGTGAACGTCCGCGAGCTCGGCGCCGACTTCTACGGCTTCACCGGCCACAAGATGCTCGCGCCGATGGGCACCGGCGGGCTGTGGGCGCGGCGCGCGCTGCTCGAGGAGATGGACCCGTTCCTGGGCGGGGGCGAGATGATCAGCGACGTCTGGCTCGACCACGCCACCTGGAACGAGGTGCCGTGGAAGTTCGAGGCGGGGACGCAGGACGTCGGCGGCGTCATCGGGCTGGGGGCGGCGGTCGAGTATCTGGAGCGCCTGGGCATGGAGGCGGTGGAGGCGCACGAGCGGGAGATCACCGCCTACGCCCTGCGGCGGCTGCGCGACGCCGGGATCCCCGGCCTCACCATCCTCGGCCCGGGACTCGAGGACCGGGGGGGCGTGGTCTCCTTCGTCATCGACGGGGTGCACCCCCACGACATCTCGCAGGTGCTCGACACCGAGGGGGTCTGCGTCCGGGCCGGCCACCACTGCACCAAGCCGCTCCACCGGAAGCTCGGCCTCGGCGCCTCCGTCCGCGCCAGCTTCTACGTGTACACGACCAAGGAGGAGATCGACATCCTGGCCCGGGCGCTGCTCAAGACAAGGGACCTGTTCCGTGTCGCTGGATGACCTCTACCGGGATGTGATCCTGGACCACTACAGCCACCCGCGGAACAAGGGGACCCTGGAGGGGGCGACCGTGACCCGCGAGGGGGCCAACCCGCTCTGCGGCGACGAGATCCGGCTCTCGCTGGTCGTGCGCGATGGGGTGGTGCAGGACGTCCGGTTCGACGGCAAGGGATGCTCGATCAGCCAGGCGTCCGCGTCTATGATGACGGAGCGGATCAAGGGCAGGCCCGTGCAGGAGGCGGGCCGCCTGATCGCGGCGTTCAAGGCGATGATGCGCGGGGAGACGGCCGGCGAGGAGATGGGCGACCTCGAGGCCCTGCAGGGCGTCCGCAAGTTCCCGGTGCGGGTGAAGTGCGCGATCCTGGGCTGGCTCACCCTCGAGGGAGCCCTGGAGGAGGCGGCGCGGTGAACACGTTGAAGACATCTCCCACCATGGCCACGGGTTCCGCCACGCCCGCCGCCCCCCCGCCCGGCTCCGCGGCCGCGCAGCCGCTCCCCCGCCGCAGCCAGATCGCGCCCATCGCCGATGCGGTCGCGATCATGGACCAGATCCCCGGGGGCGGCCTGATCCTCACCACGATGGAAGCGGCGCTCAACTGGGGGCGCGCTTCGTCGATCTGGCCGCTGACGTTCGGGCTGGCCTGCTGCGCGATCGAGATGATGGCGGCGTACGCCAGCCGGTTCGACCTGGACCGGATGGGGATCATTCCCCGCGCCACCCCCCGCCAGGCCGACCTCATCATCGTCGCCGGCCGGGCGACGATCCGGATCGCGCCGATCGTCCGCCGGCTGTGGGAGCAGATGCCGGAGCCCCGCTACGTCATCTCGATGGGGTCGTGCGCGACCTGCGGCGGACCGTTCTACTACGACAACTACTCGATCCTCAAGGGCATCGACCAGGTCATCCCCGTCGACGTGTACGTGCCGGGGTGTCCGCCGCGGCCGGAGGCGCTGATCGAGGGGATCCTCAAGCTCCAGGAAAAGATCAAGCGCGAGCCCATCCTCCGGCAGCAGGCCGCCGCGGCGCTGCGCGGGGCCTAGAGGCGACGGGCATGGCGCTGCGGACCGAAGAGCTGATGCTCAACATGGGCCCCCAGCACCCCAGCACGCACGGGGTGCTGCGCCTGGTCGTCACCCTGGACGGCGAGAACGTCATGGACGTGCAGCCCGACATCGGCTACCTCCACTCCTCGGTCGAGAAAATGATGGAGCACCGGACCTACGTCCAGAACGTCGCCCTGGTCGACCGGGGGATGGATTACCTGATCGCGCTCAACAACGAGCAGGCGTATTGCCTCGCCGTGGAGCAGCTCGCCGGCATTGCGACGCCGGACCGCGCCCGGTACATCCGGGTCATCTTCGACGAGCTGAACCGGATCGCCAGCCACCTGGTCTGGCTGGGCACCTGGGCGATCGATCTGGGGGCCACCACCGTGTTCCTGTGGTGCTTCCGCGAGCGGGAGATGATCCTGGACCTCTTCGAGAAGGTCACCGGCGGGCGGCTGCACCACGTCTACTACCGGCTCGGCGGCGTCTACGCCGACCTGCCGGAGGGCTGGGTCGAGCAGTGCGGCGCCTTCCTCGACTACTTCCTCACGCGCGTCGATGAGTACGAGACGCTCCTGACCAAGAACCCCATCTTTCTGGCGCGCACCAAGGGGGTCGGCACGATCAGCCGGGCCGACGCGATCGCGATGGGCGCCTCCGGCCCCGTGGCCCGCGCCAGCGGGGTGGCCTACGACGTGCGCAAAGCCGCGCCGTACGAGGTCTACGACAGGATGGAGTTCAACGTCCCCGTGCTCACCGACGGAGACTGCTACGCCCGGTATCTGGTGCGCCTGGCGGAGATGCGGGAGTCGGTCCGGATCGTCCGGCAGGCGCTGCTCAACCTCCCCGCGGGCGAGATCCGCGCCCGCGTGCCGATGACGATGAAGGCGCCCCGCGGGGAGGTCTACGTCCACACCGAGTCGCCCCGGGGCGACCTCGGCATCCACCTGGTGAGCGACGGCGGCGAGACCCCGTACCGGGTGAAGATCCGGGCCCCGTCGTTCAGCAACCTCTACGCTTTGACCGAGATGATGAAGGGATGGAAGATCGCCGACGTGATCGCGATCCTGGGAAGCATCGACATCGTGCTCTCGGACGTCGACCGCTAGGGGGAATGAGATGCCGCTGGTGACCCGCGCCGCCCGAGCCGTGACCGCGCTCGCCACAGGGCTGGCGCTGAGCTTCCGGGTGATGCTGCGCCGCAAGGTCACGGTGAAGTACCCGATCGACAAGGTGGACGTCTCCAACCGGTTCCACGGGCTCCTGGCGCTGCCGATCGATCCGGAGACGGGCAAGGACCTCTGCATCATCTGCTTCCAGTGCGAGCGCATCTGCCCGGACCGGTGCATCCACATCGAGGCGGAAGGGAAGGGCAAAGAGCGGGTCCTCACCCGGTTCGACATCGAGATGGACAAGTGCTGCTACTGCGGGTACTGCGTGGAAGTCTGCCCGACCGAGGCGATCGTGTTCGTGCCGCACTACGAGGCCTCGACGTACAACCGCGACCAGCTGCTGTACAACCTCGACGACCTCCATCGGGCCGCCCCCAAGGAGCCTATCGCCCGCGGCATCATCGGCGGGAGGGTCCCGTGACCCCGGACCGGATCGCGCAGCTGCTGGCGCGCTTTCCCCGCGCCCGCGATCTCGTCGCCGAGCAGCAGGGCGAGGACGCGACGGCCGACGCCGAGTGGGCGGCCAAAGAGCGGGAGTGGCAGGCCGCGGCCGATGCGGCGAAGGCCGAGGGCAAGCCCGCCCCGCGCCCGCTCAAGCGCGAGGAGTCCAAGGTCTACCACCACCACGGCCCGACGGTCCGGGTGGCCCGGGAGGACATCCTCGAGGTCTGCCGGTGGCTGCGCGACACGCCGGAGCTGGACATGGCCTACCTCTCCTTCGTCTCCGCGATCGACTGGCCCGATCGCTTCGAGGTCGTCTACCACGTGGCGTCGCTCTCGCGGGGCCACGGGGTCATGCTGAAGGTGCCGGTCCCGAAGGATGACGCGCGCATCCCGTCGGTCATCGAGGTGTGGCGCGGCGCCGACTGGCACGAACGGGAGGCGTTCGATCTCTTCGGGATCGTGTTCGAGGGGCACCCCAACCTCCGGCGCATCATGATGAGCGCCGACTGGAAGGGCCACCCGCTGCGCAAGGACTACGTCTACGAGGACCCCCAATGGCTCGTGGACATCGCGACCCAGCGGCAGCGCGAGATCGCCGCCACGGGCGAAGCGTGGGAAGGTCGCGGACCGCGCGCGTAGCCATCCGAGGAGCCTGTCCTGCCGATCGACCGGGCGTGGTTCCTGTACATGAATGGGCTGCCGGCGCGCGCGCCGGCGCTCGGCACAGCCGCCGTCCTGGTGGCCATCTACGGTATCGGGCTGTATCCGCTGCTGCTGCTCGGCCTGTGGTGGCGCGGCGCGGGCGAGCCGGATGCGCGGAGACGGGTGCTTCTCCTGTCCGTGCTGGCCGCGGGGCTCGCCCTGGGCGTGAACGCGGCGCTGGACGTCCTCCTTCCGCTGCCCCGCCCGTTCCTCGTGCTTCCCACCCATCTCTTGCTCACATCGCCCCCGCGCGATCCGTCCTTTCCGAGCGACCACGCGGCGGTCGCCTGCGCGGTTGCGGTAGCGCTGCGCGGGGTGGCAGCCGGATGGGCACGTCTTGGCCTGTTCGGCATGGTGATCATCGGGGCGTCGCGGGTGGTCGTTGGCGTCCACTATCCATCCGACATTCTCGGCGGCATGGTGGTCGGGGCGGCGTGCGCGGGGATTGCGCTGCGGGCCGAAGCCCCGCTGCGGCCGGCCCTGAACTTCGCCCTGGGGGTGGCGCGGGGGGTCCGCCTCGCTTGAGCGCCGGGGCGCCGGGGACTTTATCGGACCTTTACACAGGCGGCCTAGCATGGGAGGCGGCCCCGCGGCTCCCGCGCGCCGGCCGTGAGAGAGACGCGAGGTGATTCGCCGTGAGATGGGCTGACCTGAGACGAGGGTTCTGGGCAGGGACCGCCGGCGGCGCCGCGGCGCTGGCCGTGCTGTTCGCCTACCGGTTCGCGACGGGCACGCCGACGCTGCCGGAAGCCCTGGCCGAGCGCATGATCCGCCTGCTCCCCTATCAGGTCTTCGCGCTCTTCCTGGCGAAGCTGCAGCACCTCGCCAAGCCGTTGGGCTTCGTCATGGCCATCATCACGAGCGTGATCGGATTTGGGCTGGGCGGCGCGCTCTTCGTCCGCGTCAGCCGCGGGACCCGGCGGCCGCGTCCCGCGCTCGGCCTGGCGATCGCGGTCATCACCTGGGCGTTCTTGACGTACGGCTTCCTCCCGTTCATCGAGGGCGGCGTCCTCGGTATCCCGCTGACCGTTGCGGTCCCCTCTCCCACTCTGCCGATGGCGCTGGCCAGCGCCGTCTACGCGTCCGTGCTGGTGCTGCTCGCGGGGGTCCCCGGCGGGCAGAGGAGCGATCCGGCCGGCCGCCGGCCCGTGGAGGGCGCGGGAGGACCGATGTCCCGGCGGGGCGAGTCCCGCCCTGCGCCGGGCGAGGCCGGGCAGAGGGCTTCGCCGGATGCGGTCTCCCGGCGGGACGCGCTCCGGCGCTCGGCGCTCGTACTCGCCGCCGCGGCGGCGGGGAGCCGGTGCGCCGCGTGGATCGCCGGCGGCGTTTCGCGGGTGGCCGCGGCGGCCGCGCGGACGTTTGCGCTGTTCAAGGGAATGCCCGAGGAGGTGACGCCGGCCGGCCGGTTCTACCAGGTCTCGAAGAACTTTTTCGACCCGACGGTGGACACCGCCCGGTGGTCCCTCGAAGTCAAGGGGCTGGTGGCGAAGCCGCTCAAGCTGTCGTTCGACGAGTTCAAGAAGGCGGCGCCGGCGGTGGAGCGGTACCAGACGTTCGAGTGCATCAGCAACGAGATCGGCGGCGATCTCATCGGGAATGCCAGGTGGACGTGTGTCCGCGTCAAGGACATCCTAGCGCTGGCGCAGGTGCGGCCTGGCGCTCGGACCGTGATCTGGCACGCGGCGGACGGATACACCGAGTCGATCCCGCTGGACATCGCCGCGGACGGAGAATCCCTGCTCGCCTACGAGATGAACGGCGGGCCGATCCCGCAGAAGCACGGCGCCCCGGTCCGGGTGCTGCTGCGCAACCGCTACGGCATGAAGCAGCCCAAGTGGCTCACCGCCATCGAGGTCACCGATCGCGAGTACGCGCGCACCCAGGGGTACTGGGAGCAGCAGGGGTGGGACCACGAGGCGATCGTCAAGACCAACAGCGCGTTCCGCGTCGAGACCAAAGAAGGCGCGGCGCTCGCCCTCGGCGGATGGGCGTTTGCCGGCAGCCGGGGCATCTCGAAGGTGGAGATCAGCCCCGACGGCGGCAAGACCTGGATCCCGGCGGCCGTGAAAGAGCCGCTCGGGCAGAACTGCTGGCAGTTCTGGTCGCTGCTCTGGACCCCGCCCGGTACCGGCGACTACTTCATCCAGGTGCGGGCGGCCGACGGGGACGGCCGTGTGCAGCCCGCGGAGCAGAAGCCGACGCTGCCGGACGGCCCCCAGGGATACCACACGGTGAAGGTGCACTTCGGGTAGCGGGTTTCCCCCGGACCCGTCTCGCGCATCATGGCCACGCTCCTACGGGCGATGTTCGCCGCGCGGCGGGCGAAGCCGTGAGGCGGGTTACGAGCGAGACGCCGCGCCCGTCGCCTCCGGCCCCTTGAGAATCGCGGCCTGAGCCGCTCGAATGCGGCGATCCCTGGACCGCTTCCTGCGCCGCAACTTCCCGGACTGTCTCAGCCTCTTGATCCGCCGGACCCGTCTCATGCATCGCCCCGTCTCTTTGGAAATTCGCGGAAGCCGTCTTCAAGCGGCGAACTCGTTAAAATCCTACCCGCATTCTGGGCCGGCGGTCAAGAGAACGTCACACAGGAGCAGGGTGAATCGAGAGTTGCATTTAATGGAGGTGTGTATTACACTACAGTATGACAAATTCTGAGCCATGCGAGGGCACGGATGACTACGAGTGTGCGCCTGGATCCAGAGACAGAGCGTTCGCTGACACGGCTGGCGAGATCATCAGGACGGAGCAGGTCGGCGATCATCCGGGATGCCATCTTGCGCTTGAGCGAGGAAACTGCGGGAGCGCCCGCCGGCCCGACCTTCCATGACACAATCGCGGACGTCATCGGTATTGTGAACCGTGGAAGGGGAAGCCGGGCGGCGAGGAGTGAAGAGCTCCTACGGGCGATGTTCGCCAAAAGACGGGCGAAGCGGTGAGGCGGGTTCTGGTTGACGCGGGTCCGCTGGTGGCCCTCCTGGACGAGGGCGATCGAGACCATCGACGATGCGTCGAGGCGTCGAAGCACCTGCCTGCGACCGCGTTGACGACATGGCCGGTGGTCACTGAAGCCATGTATCTTCTCTCGGATGCGCCGGTGGCGCAAGATGCGTTGCTGGCAAAGATCGAGGGGAGTGGTGTTCGGCTTGCCGGGCTGGATGAGAAGGATATTCCCGCCATGCGTCGATTGATGCAGAAGTTTCGGGCACTGCCGATGGATTTCGCTGATGCCACTCTCGTTCGAGTCGCTGAGCGTGAGGGCATTCAGGAGATTTTTACACTGGACCGCCGCCACTTTGCCGTGTATCGGCCGGCCAGGGGGCAGGCGTTCACGATTATTCCGTAGATGGTGCGCCTCGGGAGGTGGCCGTCGTGTCCGCAGCGTTTACGCCTTACGAGATCGCCCGGCCTTTTCGGACGCCGAGCCGGATCTGGTTCGGCGTGGGGGCGTCCGGGAGGATCGCCGAATGCGTCGGGGAGATCGGCGTGCCCCCCGGGCCCGCACTCCTCGTCACGGACCCCGTCGTCGAGCGGCTCGGGCTGGCGCGCCCTGTCGCGCAGTCGCTGACCGCGGCCGGATTTGCGCTGCACCGATACTCCGACATCCCGGGAGAGCCGAGCGTGGAGGTGGCCGACTCCGCCGTGGCGGCGGCCCGCGCGCTGTCTCCGGCCCTGGTGGTCGGCGTCGGCGGGGGCAGTGTGATGGATGTCGCCAAGCTCAGCGCGGCGCTGGTCCGGAACCCGGGGAGCGTCTTCGAGTACACGCAGTTCGTGAAGCGGCGGTTTGATGCCCCCGGCGTCCCCACGGTGCTCGTCCCCACCACCGCCGGAACGGGCGCGGAGGCGAGCCAGAACGCCGTGGTGACGAAAGGCAGCCTCAAGGCCTTTGCGAACAACCACCCGCAGCTCCTGGCGGCCGCGGCGCTCCTCGATCCGCAGCTCACGTACTCGCTGCCGGCCAAAGTGACCGCGGAGACGGGGTTGGACGCGCTGAGCCACTGCATCGAAGGGATGCTGTCCACGAACGCGTCGGCGCTGACCGATGCCACCTCCGCCCAGGGGATCGGGCTGATCGTCCGGGCGCTCCCGCGCGCCTACCGGGAGGGCGGCGATGCCTCCGCGCGCGCCGACATGCTGTTGGGGGCCTATCTGGGCGGGTTGTCGCTGAACGCCGGGATGGTCGTCGGACACTCCATCGCCTACACGATTGCGAACCGGCTGCACTGCCCGCACGGGTTCTCGTGCGCGCTGGCGCTGCCC
The DNA here is from genome assembly GCA_005882275.1 of Candidatus Segetimicrobium genomatis. Classification (GTDB taxonomy): domain Bacteria; phylum Sysuimicrobiota; class Sysuimicrobiia; order Sysuimicrobiales; family Segetimicrobiaceae; genus Segetimicrobium; species Segetimicrobium genomatis. The sequence continues at coordinate 27,013 of VBAK01000106.1, read as the reverse complement.
TACGCGATGACGTACAGCCGGAGGCCGGCGGCCGCCCGCCTCGCGCTGGTCGCCCGCGCGGCCGGGTTCGCCGAGAGCGACACGATCGCCCGCGTCCAGGGACTGTGCCAGGACGTCGGCATCCCGGAGTCCCTTCGCGCGCTCGGCCTGGAGCGGGAGCGCCTTCCCGAGATGGTGGACGAATGTCTCGCCCAGTATCCACGTCCCAACAATCCCCGCCCCCTGGACGCGCAGGGCCTGCGCTCCCTGTATACCGCGATGTGGGAAGGCCGGCCGGCGCACCTGTGGCAGGAGTGAGCAAACAAATGTGCGCCTGCGCTCACAGCCGCGAGGGGAGATTTGGGGTCATATCGAAGTAATATTGGGAGAGGTTCGAACAAGGCACCCAGCGCCGCCAAGACGACATTCTGGGGGGATAACCCAGTGGCCACGCTCACGCGTCGAGACTTCATCAAGTGGACGGGGGTGGGCGCCGGAACACTCGCCCTCTCGGAACTGGGGTTCGACCTCGCCCAGGCCTACTCGGTCCGCCAGACGCTGCGCATCGCCGGGGCGACCCAGGCCCACTCCGTCTGCCCGTACTGCGCCGTCGGCTGCTCGCTCCTGGCGTACACGCGGAAAGAGGCCGACGGGACCACGAGGCTGCTGCAGATCGAAGGGGACCCGGACAGCCCCGTGAACGAAGGCCGGCTGTGCCCCAAGGGCGCGACGGCGATGGATCTGGCGATCTCCACCCGGCGGGTCGAGCGGCCCCTCTACCGCGCCCCCGGGGCGTCGACCTGGCAGACCGTCTCCTGGGACTACGTCCTCGACAAGATCGCGCAGAACATCAAGGCGACCCGCGACCGGACATTTGTCACCACGGACGCGGCCGGCAACATCGTCAACCGGTGCGAGGGGATGGCCTTCGCCGGCGGGGCGGCGTTCAGCAGCGAAGAAGGCTACTTCGCCACCAAGGTAATGCGCGGCCTCGGCGCCGTCTACTTAGAGCAGCAGGCCCGGGTCTGACACGGCCCCACGGTGGTCAGTTTGGCCGCCACGTTCGGAAGAGGGGCAATGACCAATCACTGGAGGGATATCAAGAACGCCGACCTGATCCTGATCAACGGAGCCAACCCGGCGGAGGCGCACCCGGTCGGGTTCCAATGGTTCATGCGCGCGAAGCTGGATCCCGCCCGCGGCCCCGGGGCGGGCGGCGGCGCCAAGATGATCCACGCGGATCCCCGCTTCTCCCGGACGTCGGCCGTGGCGGACATCTACCTCCGGATCCGCACCGGCACCGACGTCGCCTACTTCGGCGGATTGATCAACTACGTCCTCCAGAACAACCTCCACCACGACGAGTACGTCAAGCACTATACGAACGCGTCGTTCATCGTGAAAGAGGGGTACGGCTTCAAGGACGGCCTCTTCTCCGGGTACGACGCCCAGCACCGCGCCTACAACACCGCGAGCTGGGGATACGAGCTGGACGAGAAGGGCTTCGCCCGGCGCGATCTCACGCTCGCGCATCCCCGCAGCGTGTTCCAGCTGATGAAGGCGCACTACGCCCGCTACACCCCGGAGATGGTGTCCCGGATCACCGGCATTCCGCAGGACGATTTCATGAAGGTCGCCACGCTCGTCGGCGAGATGGGCCGGCCCGACAAGGTGATGACGATCGTCTACGCGGTCGGGCTCACCCACCACACGACCGGCGGCCAGTTGATCCGGTCGGGCGCCGTCCTCCAGCTGCTGCTGGGCAACATGGGACGCCCGGGCGGGGGCATGAACGCCGAGCGCGGGCACGCGAACATCCAGGGGAACACCGATCACGCCATCTCGTGGGAGATCCTCCCTGGCTACCTCGCCATCCCGGCGCCGGGCGAGCGGACCCTGGACGACTACGTCAGGGAGAAGGCGCCCAAGAAGCTGGACCCGAACTCGTGGAACTTCTTCGGGACCAACTACCGCAAGTTCATGGTGAGCCTGCTCAAGGCCTGGTACGGCGACGCGGCAACGAAGGCGAACGACTTCGCCTTCAATTACATCCCGAAGCCGGCCGGCAACTCCTCCTGGATGTCCATCTACGACCAGGCGCTGCGGGGCAAGATGGAGGGGGTCATCCTCTCGGGCATGACGGCGACGAGCATCGGCCCGGACACGAACCAGGTGCTCCAGGCCCTGGCGAACCTCAAGTGGCTGGTCGTCATGGACGCGTTCCCCACCACGAGTTCCGAGTTCTGGCACGGGCCGGGGATGGATCCGGCCAAGGTCCAGACCGAGGTCTTCCTGCTCCCGTGCACGCACTGGATCGAGAAGGACGGCTCGTTCGTCAACAGCGGCCGGTGGATGCAGTGGAAGGATCAGGTGATCCCGCCCCAGGGCGAGGCCCGGCACGATCACTGGATCCTCGCGGACCTCTTCCACCGGATCAAGGGCCTCTATCAGCATGATCCGCACGTCGGCAAGTTCCCCGATCCGATCATGAACCTCTCCATGGACTACAAGGATCCGCTCAAGCCCGAACTGGACGAGATCGCCGCGGAGATCAACGGCGAGGACAACGTGACCGAGAAGCGCCTGTCGACGTTCGCCGCCCTCAAGGACGATGGGACGACGGCCGCCGGGGACTGGATCTACACGGGCTCGTACCCGGAATCGGGCAACCTCTCCAAGCGGCGCGAGGGCGTGCAGGATCCCGAGAAGAACGACCCGACAGGGATGGGCTTCTATCCGAGGTGGGCGTGGAGCTGGCCGCTCAACCGGCGGGTGATGTACAACCGGGCCTCGGCGGACCTCGCGGGCCAGCCCTGGGACCCGAAGCGGTCGGGGATCCGGTGGGACGGCCAGCAGTGGACCGGCGACGTGCCCGACTACCCGCCGAAGATGGACCCGAAGGACCCCAAAGCGTGGCTGCCGTTCATCATGACCGGCGAGGGCACGGGCCGGCTGTTCAGCACCTCCATGGTGGATGGGCCGCTGCCGGAGCACTACGAGCCGGTGGAGTCCCCGGTCGAGAACGCGCTGCACCCGAGCGTCTCGGCCTCGCCCGTCGCGTTTCTCTACGATCAGGCCGCGGGGCGCCCCAACCGGTTTGGGACGCCGGACGAGTTTCCCATCATCGCCACGACCTACCGGCTCACGGAGCACGAGCACTACATCACGCAGCAGGTGGAGCGCCTGGTCCAGCTCCAGCCCGAGGCGTTCGTGGAGCTGCCGGAGGGCCTGGCGCAGGAGAAGAGCATCAAGAACGGGGACATGGTGCGGGTGCGGTCGAAGCGCGGCGAGATCCAGGTGCGCGCGGTCGTCACCCGGCGGCTGGGGCAATTGGATCTGGGCGGGAAAAAGGTCTACCAGATCGGCATCCCCATCCACTGGGGGTTCGTCGGCGTCTCGGCCGACATGTTCCCGGAAAAATCCCAGCACTGGCTGGCCAACGCGCTCACCCCGTTCGTGGGGGACGCGAACGCCAGGACGCCCGAGTTCAAAGCCTTCCTGGTCAGCGTGGAGAAGATGTGATGGGAGCGCCGGCCGTCGCCGCCGGGCAGTGGGCCGCACGCCGGCGCCGCGCCGAGGATCTCGCGGGGCGCTGGCCGTTCGCCTCGGAGGTCCTGACCTTCTACGGCGCGCTCCTCGGGGCGCAGGAGCGGGTGTACGAGGCGGCCCAGTCGCTGCCCCCCGCGCACTGGTCCGACCTTTCCCGGCTGGCGGCCTATGTGGCGGAGCGGGCGCTGCCCCCGGTGCGGGAGGTGACCGTGGCCCGCGGGCCGGAGACGCTGGCGCGCGCGGTGGCGGATGCGCCGCCTGGGGAGAACGGTCTGACGGGTCGGTGGGAGGAGACGGTGAGCCGCTGGCTTGGGAACGGAGACCTGTCTCCGGTGGACCGATACCTGGTCCGCGCGGCGGCGGGGCCGGTGCTCGAAGCGCTCGGTGCGGCGGCCGCGGGGGTCGGGGCGGGACCCCGCGATGAGCGCCACTGCCCCCGCTGCGGGGGGCTGCCTCAACTCAGCCTCTTTGTCCCCACGGACGACAGCCTGGTCGCCCCGCGCCGGTACCTGGAGTGCTCGCGGTGCGCGTCCCGCTGGGCGTTTCCTCGAATGACCTGCCCGGCCTGCGGCGAGACGGAGAGCCGCCGCCTGCCGATCCATGCGGAGGAGGGCGCGACCGCCTCCGAGGCGGCGGGCAGGGTGGTGCGGGGGCTCGAGGGCGCAGGCCGCGGCGCCGCGCCCGGACCGGCGGCACGCCTGCCGCACGTCAGCATCCATGCGTGTACGACCTGCTCGCGCTACCTCTTGAACGTGGATCTCAGCCGGGAGGCGCGCGCGGTGCCGGTGGTGGACGAGATGGCGGCGATCCCGCTCGACCTGTACGCCCGCGAACAGGGGGTCGCCAAGATCGTGCCCAATCTCATGGGGCTCTGAGGGAGGAGCTGGGGACGATGGCGGAGGCGGTCGGCTTCTTCACGGATACCAGCGTCTGCATCGGCTGCAAAGCCTGCGAGGTCGCCTGCAAGGAGTGGAACCAGCTCAAGGGCAACACGCCCGCGTTCCTTGCCGACAGCTTCGACAACACGGGCAGGCTCGACGACCAGAACTGGCGCCACGTCGCGTTCATCGACAAGGTCCCCGAGGCGACCATGACCACGGGGAACGGGGCGGCGTGGCTGATGTTCTCGGACGTCTGCAAGCACTGCAAGCACGCGAGCTGCATGGAGGTCTGCCCGACCAACGCCATCATCCGGACCGAGTTCGACACCGTGTTCATCCAGCAGGACGTGTGCAACGGCTGCCGGGACTGCATCGCCGCCTGCCCGTTCGGGGTGATCGGCTTCAGCGAGCAGACCGGGACCGCGCACAAGTGCACGTTCTGCTACGACCGGCTGCAGAGCGGCCTGATGCCGGCCTGCGCCAAGGTCTGCCCGACCCAGGCGATCCAGTTCGGGCCGCTCGGCGAGATGCAGAAGAAGGCCGATGCGCGCCTCGCCACGCTGCAGGCCCAGGGGACCACCCAGGCGCGGCTGTACGGCCGGGACGAGAAGGTGTACGGGGGGCTGAACGCGTTCTTCCTGCTGATGGACAAGCCGGAGGCCTACGGGCTCCCCAATGAAGCGAACGCCGTCCTGCCCAGGCGGAACAACCGGTCGGGCTATTTCGGCGCCGTGGTGACGGCGGCCCTCGGCGCGCTGGCCGGGCTCGTCGCGCTCCGGGACCGGGGCGCGACGCGGCGGGCCGAGGACGCGCTCCGCCGGTCGGGTCCTGGGGGGAGGATGTAGCCCATGGCTGAGCACTTCGTGGCCGCCCCGCGGTGGGAGTGGTACATCCTCGGGTATTTCTTCCTGGGCGGGCTCGCGGGCGGCATGTACGCGCTGGCCACGATGCTGCGGCTCTGGGGGAGCCCGCGCGATGAGGCGGCCGCCCGGACCGGCTTCCTCGCCGCGTTCCCGCTCCTGGTGCTGTGCCCCATCCTGCTCACGATCGACCTCGGCCGGCCGGTCCGCTTCTGGCACATGCTGGTCGATACCACGCCCGGGCACGGCGGCCTCGCGTTCAAGTACTGGTCGCCGATGTCGGTCGGCAGCTGGGCGCTGCTGGTCTACGGCGCCTTCGCCCTGGTCTCGTTCATCGAGGTGCGGGCCCTCGACGGGCGCACGCGCGCTCCGCTCGCCCGCGCGATCGCCCACGCGCTCGCCGGCGGCGCCGGCCGGGCATTCAACGTGGTCGGGGCGCTCCTGGGCCTCTACGTGGCGTCGTACACCGGGATCCTGCTCAGCGTCTCCAACCAGCCGATCTGGAGCGACACGGGGGCGTTGGGCGGACTCTTCCTCGCGTCGGGCCTCGGCGGGTCGGCCGCGCTGCTCGCCTGGCTCGCCCGGTACCGTCCGGAGGGCGAGGCGACGGAGTGGCGTCTCGCCCAGGCGGAACGCTACTTTGCGATCATGGAGCTGCTGCTGATCGCGCTCGTCTTCGCCAACCTGGCCGGGGCCGGGACCCTGGCGCGGGCGCTGGCGAAGCCCTGGGGCGTGCTCTGGGCGCTGGTCGTGGCGAGCCTGGTGCCTCCCCTGGTGGGGATGGGGGGGCCGGCCGTTCAGGTGGCGTCCGGTTCCGGGTCGGCGGCGGTCGCCCGGGCGGCGGGGGCCTCCCGCACGCCGATGGTGGCCAGCGTGCTGCTCGGCGTGCTGTTGATGCGGTTCGTCGTCATCTGGAGCGCGCAGTTCTGACGGCGTGACGGTCAACGACAGGATCGGCCCGCCTTGACAAACACGGTGGAATTCCGTAGAGTCTCCACTAAGATGATTGGGCTGCGCTTGTGTCACGTGCTGTGTCACCTGCAGTGCATCTGTCCAGGGCGGAGGCAGCCTGCGCCCCGGACCCGCATAGGCCGCTAGGCTCCCTCCGCCGCCCCGCTTTTTGACTCACGGCATCACCATGCTCCAACGCGCCACGTCGCGTCCTCAGGGCCATCTGCATTGGCGATCCGGCGCGGCCGCCGGGGAAGTGTGGCGCCTCAGGAGGGATGTGATGGACGCACCGGTCAAGGAAACCACCGCGCAGAAGGCTGAGCGGCTCAAGCTCGAGCGGAATCCGTGGGCCATCCTCCCGGACATCGTCCGGTACGCCCGGCACGGCTTCGACTCCATCGCGCCGGACGACCTCAACTTGCGCTTCCGGTGGTGGGGCCTGTACACGCAGGGAGACGGACGGGGCGCCCTCGGCGGGGCGGCGCCGTTTTTTATGGCCCGCATCCGCATTCCGAACGGCTTCCTGTTCGCGCACCAGGTTCGGACGATCGCCGATCTCGCGGAGCGGTACGCGCGGGGCGTCGCCGACGTCACGGTCCGCCAGAACGTCCAGTTGCACTGGCTGCGCATCGAGGACGTGCCGGACGTGCTGTACACGTTGTGGCGCGCGGGCCTCACGACCATCGGCGCGTGCGGCGATGTCACCCGCAATCTCGTGGGGTGCCCGCTCGCCGGCGTGGACCGGGAGGAGATCTGCGACGCCTCGCCCATCCTGTTGCAGGCCAACCGCATGCTGGCGGGGAACCCGGAGTTCTCCAACCTGCCCCGCAAGTACAAGATCGGCATCACCGGCTGCCGGCGGTGGTGCTCGTCCCCCGAGATCAACGACATTGGTCTGACGGGGATCGCGCACCCGGCCACCGGGGAGATCGGGTTCAGCGCGCGCGTCGGCGGGGGTCTCTCGACGCACCCCCACTTCGGTGTCCGGCTCCCCGCATTCGTCCGGTGGTCCCAGGCGCTGGCGGTCGTGCGGGGGATTACCGAGATCTTCCGCGACAGCGGCGTGCTGCGCGAACATCGCGACAGGGCCCGGCTCAAGTATCTCTTTGTCGGTCACGGGTGGACCGCGGAGACGTTCCTGGAAGAGCTCACGCGCCGGATCGGCTTCGCCCTGGATCCCGACGTCCCTGAAACACCGCCGCCGGACGTGTACCGGGACCACGTCGGCATTCACGCCCAGAAGCAGGATGGGCTGTGCTCCGCCGGGTTCGCCATCTTGCGGGGCCGCATGACCGTCCAGGACATCCGGACGGTCGCCGATCTGGCCGACCGCTACGGCGACGGGTCGGTGCGCCTGACCACCATGCAAAACGTGGTCATCCTGAACATCGCCGCGGCGCGCACGCCGGCGCTGGCGCAGGAGGCGGCCGGCGCCGGGTTGCGGCTGGAAGGCTCCCCGTTCTGGCGCGGGACGATTGCCTGCACGGGCTCGGAGTTTTGCAAGCTGGCCGTGGCGGAGACGAAGGGGTTCGCCCGGTGGCTCGTGGAGGCGCTCGAGGAGCGCGTGCCGGACTTCGATACGAACCTCAAGATCCACATCGCCGGCTGTCCGAATGACTGCGGGCAGCACTGGATCGCGGACGTGGGGCTGCAGGGGGCGAAGGCCAAGGTGAACGGCCAGATGGTCGACGCCTACGACGTGTTCCTCGGCGGGGGACTCGGCGCGGAGCCGCAGTTTGCCCGCCGGGTCAGCGTCCGGTTGGCCGCGGCCGATGTCCCGGATACCCTCGCCAGGCTGTTGCGCATCTATCTGGACGGGCGCCGGATCGGGGAGAGTTTCCACGCGTTCTGCCGCCGCCACACCGACGCCGAGCTCAAGGCGCACCTCCAGCCGGCCCGGGTGGGGGCGGAAGCGCCTGGGGCCGCGTAACGGGCGGCAGACCGGAAAGGACGCGGGCGTGCGGACGGTGCACAGCGACGACATGGAGGTCACGGTGGTGTTCCCCGGCGGGATCGCCGTCACCCTGGGCCTCGCGGGAAAAAGCATCGATCTCTCGGCGTCCGCGCGCGGGCGGCCCGCCCTCGTGCGCACGGATCTCGAACCCCGGCCTCTGATCACCGTGGACATCGTGGAGACCCGGGGGCCGGAGGACTGAGCGGCGCCATGGAGGGCGAGGCGCGGGCGGGAGTCGTCTCAGGACTGAGCGGCAGGCGCATCCTGGTCCTCGAGGCCCGTCTCCCCAGCATCCTGGCCGACCTGGTCGCCCGCCGAGGCGGCGAGGCGGTCTGCGTCCCGGTCGCCGTCGAGGTGGAGGCTCCCGCGAGCGCGGTGGCCGCCCCGCTCGGGCTCCTCTGCGCACGGAAGGTCGATCTCGTGGTGCTGCAAACGGGCGTCGGAACGGTGTGCCTGCACCGCCAGGCGACGGGGTTGGGGTTGGGGGACGCCTACCTCGAGACGCTGCGCAGCCTTCCCGTGGCGGTGCGCGGTCCCAAGCCCGCGGCGATCTTGCACCGCTGGGGAATCCATCCGGCGCTGGCCGCCCGCAGCCCGTATACGACCGACGAGCTCTGCGCCGCCCTTGCGGAGCACCCCATGTCCGAGAAGACGGCCTTTGTGCAGCACTACGGCGAGATGAACGAGCGCCTGCGGGAGTACCTCCAACGGCGGGGGGCGACGACCGTGGACGCGTTGCCGTACCGGTGGGCCCTGCCCGCGAATCTCGACCCGCTCCGCAAGGCGGTCGCCGGACTCCAAGCGGGGGCCTTTGACGCCCTGCTGATCACCAGCCGGCCGCAGGTCACGCACCTCTTCGAGGTGGCCGAGGCCCAAGGGGAGGGGGGCGCGCTTCGAGAGGCGCTCAACAGCCGCGTGACGGTCGCCGTGGTTGGACCGGTCGCCCGGCGCGCGCTTGACCGGCGAGGAGTCCGCGCCGGCGTCGAGCCCTCGCACCCCAAAATGGCGCCGCTCGTCGACGCCCTGGCCGCGCACTTCGCTCAGGCCGGAGCGCCGTGATGCCGCGCTTCTATCCGGTCGCCTTGAACCTGCACCGGCGCCTCTGCGTCGTTGTCGGGGGCGGTCCCATCGCCGAACAGAAGGTGGTGGGCCTGCTCGACGCGGGCGCCCGCGTCGTCGTGATCGCCCCGGTGCTCACCACCCGCCTCGATGATCTCGAGACTCAGGGCGCCATCCGGGTGATGCGACGGTCCTACCGGCGTGGAGACCTCCGCGGCGCTTTTCTCGCCATCGCCGCCGGCGAGACCCGCGGGGCGAATCCGGAGATCTGGGACGAGGCCGAGCGCGAACGCGTCATCCTCAATGCGGTGGACGATATGCCGCACTGCCACTTCATCGCCCCCGCGATTGTCCGGCGGGGCGATCTCACGGTGGCCGTCTCGACCGCGGGGAAGAGCCCGGCCCTCGGCGTGCGCCTGCGGGACCGCATCGGCGCCCTGGTCGGCCAGGAGTACGCCGCGTTTCTCGATTTGCTGGGCAGCCTGCGGGAAGAGGTCGCCGCGCGCGAACCCGATCTGGCCCGCCGCGCCCGGCTGTGGTACCGGCTTGTCGACTCGGACGTGATGGCGTACCTCAAACGCGGCGACGCCGGCGGCGCGAGGCGGCGCGTCACGGCCTTGCTCGAGAGCGCCACGCCGGCGGCACGGGACGGATGACGATGGCCCGCCGCCGGGGCATCGTGTACCTCGTGGGCGCCGGCCCCGGGGATCCGGGGCTCATCACCGTCCGCGGGCTGGCGGTGCTGCGGGAGAGCGATGTGGTGGTCTACGATCGGCTCGTGCATCCGGCGCTGCTCCTGGAGGCCCCCCGCGCCGAGCGCATCTTCGCGGGGAAGGCCGCGGGGCGTCACCTGGCGGCTCAGGAAGAGATCAACGCGCTCCTCATCGCTCGGGCGAGCGACGGCCTGGTCGTCACGCGCCTCAAGGGCGGCGATCCGTTCATCTTCGGGCGCGGCGGCGAGGAATGTGAAGCCCTCCGCGCCGCCCGCGTGCGGTTCGAGATCGTCCCCGGCGTCACGTCGGCGGTGGCCGTGCCGGCCTACGCGGGCATTCCCGTGACGCACCGCCGTCATGCCTCCGGGTTTGCCGTCGTCACGGGCCATGAGTGCGGGCGCGATCACGACCTGGACTGGGCCGCGCTCGCGAAGATGCCCGCGCTGGTCGTCCTGATGGGACACCGCGCGCTCTCAACGATCACCCGCCGGCTCATGCACCACGGGGCCCCGCCGTCTCTGCCCGCCGCGATCATCAGCCATGGGACAACGCCGCGCCAGCGGGTGATCACCGGCACACTCGCCACGCTCGCCTCCCTCGCCGGGGGCGCGGGCCTGGAGCCGCCGTCGGTGCTCGTCGTCGGCGAGATCGTGCGCCTCCGGGAGACGCTGGAGTGGTTCACGCCCGCGGGCAACACGGAATCGATCGTGTGGTGCGGCGATCCGGATCACGCCCGCGCCGCGTCCGATGGAAGGCCGGCGGCCGTGGCAGGCCCTGTCCCTCCTTGACCATCCGTCGCGTGGCTGTGAGCCGACGCGCTAGCCCGTCACCGAGTAGAGGCGCCACTCGCCGGGGACACCCTTCAGCGCCTGCGCGCCGCGCTCGGCGAAGGTGAGCCCCGAGCCGGAGACGAGGTCGCGCACGGTACTCGTCGCCAGCACCTCGCCCGCGCCGAACGCGCGGAGGGGATGAAGAACCGGCGGCGAACGCTCGTGTCGGCGCGACGTCAATCACGGGAGCGCCGCGGGGAGCTATGGATCTTCAGCTTCGTGGGAAGGCCGTGCTGATTACCGGATCCAGTCGCGGGCTCGGCCGGGCGATCGCCATCGAGCTCGCGCGCGAGGGATGTCACATTTGCCTGTGCGCGCGGGGCGCCGAGGCCCTGGACGCCGCGGCGTCGGAGATTCGAGCGCTGGGCGCCCCCGTGGCGGCGGTGACGGCCGATGTCACGACCGCCGAGGGCATCCGGCAGGTCGTCGACGTTGCGCTGCGCACCTTCGGCGGCATCGACGTCCTCGTCAACAATGTCGGAGGATCCGTTGGGACCTCATTCCAGGAGAGCAGCGAATCCGATTGGCAGCGGTCAATCGACCTCAACCTGATGCCGGCGGTGCGCGCCAGCCGCCTGGTCGTTCCGCACATGCACAAGCGCGGCGGCGGCGCCATCATCAACGTCGCGTCGATCTACGGGCGTGAGTGGGGTGGGGCGTATCTCCGCCGGCCCACCTACATTGCCGCCAAGGCCGCGGAAATCGCCATGTCCAAAGCGCTCGCCCTGGAACTGGCGCCGTACGGGATCCGGGTCAACAGCGTCGCCCCGGGATCGATTCTCTTCCCCGGCGGCGGGTGGGACCGCCGGCTCCGCGAGGATCCGGAAGGGATGGCCGCCTTTATCAAAGCGGACCTGCCCCTCGGGCGGCTCGGCCGGGCCGACGAAGTGGCCCGCGTCGTCGCGTTCCTCGCCTCGGACGCCGCGAGCCTGGTGCTGGGGGCCTGCGTGAACGTCGACGGCGGCCAGTCACGATCCTTGATCTGAGCACGTCCGCCCGAGGATAATGGTGAGCAGCCGCCGGCCCGCCGGACGCATCAAGGGGCTTGGGGGGGTTCGGGGGCGCCCCAGGCGAATCGTCACCCTGCGGGATTCCGATGCCGCGGTGCTCAGGAGGCGCAGCCGGCCCATTCGCACAGTCGACCGCACCACCCGGCAACTCGTCGCCGACATGCTGGTGAGCATGCGCCGGGCCCAGGGGATCGGGCTGGCCGCCCCGCAGATCGGCGTGCCGGTGCGGCTGTTCGTGGCCGACATCGGCCGGGGTCCATTGGCCGTGGTCAACCCGCGGGTGCGCCGGCGGCGGGGGAGCCAGGTGGGGATCGAAGGCTGTCTCAGCATTCCCGGGGTGTACGGCGATGTCAGGCGCGCCCGCGCGATCGAGGTGGAAGGCCGTGATCTGCGCGGCCGGCGGATCGTGGTGACCGGCGAGGACCTGCTGGCCCGGGTGGTGCAGCACGAGATCGACCACCTCAACGGGGTGCTGTTCATCGACCCCGGACGTCTGCTCCGCCGGCGGCGCCGTCGCGTGCGCCGGGCGGGATAGGGCCTCGATGGCGATCCGGCACTTCACCCTGGACGAGGCGGAGGGCCTGCTCTCCCGCCTGACCGAACTGATGGGCGCGCTCCGGCGGGTGCGCGATGAAGCCCTCGTCAAGAAGGCCCAGATGGATCTCCTCTGGAAGCGCCTCGAGGGCGGCGAAGCGGTGTTGAGCGAGCTGGGGGACGAGCAGCGCCGGTTCGACGGGCTCACCACGCGTCTGGTCGCCATCGCCGGCGACATCGAATCGACCGGGTGCATCTTGCGCGATCTCGATCTGGGGCTGATCGATTTTCCGTTTCGCGCCCGCGGCGGCTCCATGGTCTATCTCTGCTGGAAGCTGGGGGAGCCCGCGATTCGATTCTGGCACGGGACCGATGAGGGGTTTGCGGGACGCAAGTCCCTCGACCGGCTCCCGCGGGACGAGGCATGACCGCTCCCGCGGCCGGCGGGCCGTACGATCTCCTCATCATCGGCGGCGGCCCGGCGGGGTACGTGGGCGCGATCCGCGCCGCCCAGCTCGGCCTCAAGACGGCGTTGGTTGAACGGGAGAAGCTCGGCGGGACCTGCGTGCACGTCGGGTGCATCCCGACCAAGGTGCTCCTCCATACCGCCGAGCTGCTCGGGGACATCCGCGGAGCGGGTGAGATGGGCGTGCAGGTGGGGGACGTGCGACTCGACTACGGCCAGGTGCGCCGCCGGATGGACCGGGTGGTCACGGCGAACTTCCGGGGGATCGAATTTCTGATGCGCAAGAACGGCATCGCCCTGTTTCCGGGCGCCGGACGGTTCGTCACGCCTACCCAGGTGCGCGTGGCCGCCACCGACGGCTCCGAGGTCAGCCTGGAGGCGCGGCACACCCTGGTGGCGACCGGCTCGCGCCCGCGCAGCCTGCCGGGAGTGGTCATCGACAACGACCGCGTCCTCGACAACGCGGGGGCGCTGCGGCTCCCGGAGGTGCCGCGGTCCATCGCGATCCTGGGCGCGGGGGCCGTGGGCGCCGAGTTTGCCAGCGCGTTCGCCGCGTTCGGGTCGACGGTCACGCTCATCGAGATGATGCCGGCGATTCTGCCGCTCGAGGATGAGGAGCTCTCCGGGGTGGTCGCCAAGGAGCTCGGCCGGCGGGGGGTGGCGATCCGGACCGGGACGTCCGTGACCGGGGTGACCGCCGCCGGCGACAGCGTGCGGATCGCCCTGCGGACGGGCACCGGCGACGAGACGCTGGAGGCCGACTACGCCCTGGTCGCGGTGGGGCGGGCCCCCGTCGTCGAGGGTCTGGGTCTCGAGGCGGTGGGGCTCGTGCCGGGCCGGGCGGGGATCGCCGTGGACGGACGGTTCCAGACCGCGGTCCCGTCGATCTCAGCCGCCGGAGACGTGACCGGCGGGCTGCTGCTGGCCCACGTCGCCTCCGCGGAGGCGACCGCCGCCGTCGAGGCGGTCGCCGGTCAGACCGCCGGCGCCCTGGACCCGACGCTCGCGCCCCGCGCGACCTTTACCATTCCCCAAATCGCCAGCGTGGGCCTCACGGAGCGGCAGGCCCGCGAGCAGGGACGCGACGTGACCGTGGGGCGGTTCCCGTTCATCGCCAACGGCCGGGCCAGGATCCTCGGACGCGCCGAAGGCCTGGTGAAGATCGTGGCAGACCGCGCCCTGGGCGAGATTCTCGGGGTGCACCTCGTTGGGCCCGAGGTGACCGAGCTGCTGCCCGAGGCGGTCCTCGGCAAGTCGCTCGAAGCGACGGTGCTGGAGATCGGCAACGCCGTGCACGCGCACCCCACGCTCTCCGAAGCCGTCAAAGAGGCCGCGCTCGGCGCGCTCGGCCGCGGGGTGCACACGTGAGCCGGCGTCCACCCAGGGACGGCCGGGGAACCCATCCCGGGGGAGGAGCGTTGTCCCGGAGAGAGGGAACCTCTCGCTGGAAATCTCGCGGGCGGCGTGGTACCAAAGCAGGGGAGGGTCCATGAGCCCGAAGGCCACGAAAACGCAGGCCAGCGTTTCCCGGGACAAAGGCGAGCCGGCCGCGACCGCCCTGCTCGAGATGTACTACTATCTCTGTCTCGCCCGGGCCGTGGACGAACGGATGTGGGCGCTGCAGCGCTCGGGGAAGGCCGCGTTTGTGATCTCCGGCCAGGGGCACGAGGGCGCGCAGGTCGGCGCGGTCTACGCCCTGGATCGGGCGCTGGACTGGCTGGTCCCCTTCTACCGGTCCATCGCGGCGGTGCTGATGAAGGGCATGCCGCCGGCGGAGATCTTCCTCATCCAGCTGGGCAAAGACACCGATCCCAGCAGCGGCGGCCGCCAGATGCCCGGCCATTACGGGCATGCCCGGCACAAGATCCTGTCCACCAGCAGTCCGGTCGCCACCCAGTGCCTGCACGCCGCCGGGATCGCCTACGCGGCCAAGGTCCGGGGGACGGGCGAGGTCTGCCTCACGGCCATGGGCGAAGGCGCCACCAGCGAGGGCGACTTTCACGAGGCGCTGAACTTCGCCGGGGTGCACCGGCTCCCGGTGATCTTCGTCGTCGAGAACAACGGATTTGCGATCTCGGTCCCCCAGAAAAAGCAGATGGCCGTGGACAACGTGTCGGCGCGGGCGGCCGGCTACGGGATGCCGGGGGTGACCGTCGACGGCAGCCACGTTCTCGAGGTGTACGCCGCGGCGCGGCAGGCGGTGGCGCGCGCCCGCGGCGGCGAGGGTCCGACGCTGCTGGAGGTGAAGGTGCCGCGCCTCACCGCGCACAGCAGCGATGACCGGCAGGAGCGGTACCGGACCGCCGAGGACCTCGCGCATGCCCGGGCGCAGGATCCGGTCCACGTCTTTGCGGCGGAACTGCGGGAGCGCGGCGTGCTCACCCCCGAGGGGGAGCAGGAGATCCGCGCGCGGATCCAGCGCGAGGTGGACCTGGGCACCGAGATCGCCGAAGCGGCCCCGCTGCCGGACCCGGCCACCGCCCTCCGGTACGTCTACTTCGAGCCCGACGCGGAGCGGTAGGTCATGGCCGACAAGCGCTTCCTCGACGCTATCCACGATGCCCTCCACGAGGAGATGGCCCGGGATCCCTCCACCGTCATCCTGGGCGAGGACGTGGGCCGGAAGGGCGGGGTGTTTGGGGTGACCGACGGGCTCTACGAAGCGTTTGGGGAGGCGCGGGTGATCGACACGCCGCTCGCGGAGTCGTGCATCGTCGGCGTCGCCATCGGCATGTCGGTCAACGGGCTGCGTCCCATCGCGGAGATCCAGTTCGCGGACTTCATCCACCCGGCGTTCGATCAGATCCTGAGCGAAGCGGCCCGGATGCGGTATCGCTCCCGCAACGGCTTCGAGTGCCCGATGGTCATCCGGACGCCGTACGGCGGCGGCGTCCACGGCGCCCTCTACCACTCGCAGTCGATCGAGGCCTTCTACGCGCACATCCCCGGCCTGAAGGTGGTGGTGCCCTCCACGCCGGCGGACGCCAAAGGGTTGCTCAAGTCCGCGGTCCGCGATCACGATCCGGTGCTCTACCTCGAGCACAAGAAGATGTACCGTTCGGTGCGCGGGGACGTCTCCGACGGAGATTTCACCGTCCCGATCGGGCCCGCCGCCGTCCGCCGCCCGGGCCGGGACCTGAGCATCTTCGCCTACGGGCTGATGCTGCACGAGTCGCTCGGGGCCGCGGAGCTGCTCGCCCGGGAAGGGATCGAGGCCGAAGTCGTGGACGTGCGCACGCTGCGGCCGCTGGACACGAAGACGATTCTCGAGAGCGTGGCGCGGACCAGCCGCGCGCTCATCGTCCACGAGGACAACCGGTTTGGAGGCTTCGGGGCGGAGATCGCGGCGACGATCGCCGAGGAAGGGTTCAGGTCCCTGGATGCCCCGCCGACCCGGCTGGGCGGTCCGGAGGTCCCCGCCGTTCCCTTCTCCGCGCCGATTGAAGAGTGGTTTATGATCACCGCCGACAAGATCGCGGCGGCCGCGCGCACGCTGGTGGCCTATTAGCGCAGCCCGGACTCGACCGAGCGCGTAGTGTTCGCGACCTAGAGGGAGCCACGATGGCGACCGACATCAAGATGCCCCAACTCGGTGAAAGCGTCCACGAGGGGACGATCGGCAAGTGGCTCAAGCGCCCCGGTGAATCGGTGGCCAAGTACGAGCCCCTCGTCGAGGTGATCACCGACAAGGTGAACGTGGAGATGCCGTCGCCCTTTGCCGGCGTGCTGAAGCAGATCCTGGTCAAGGAAGGGGAGACGGTCGTGGTCGGCACGGCGATCGCCGTGATCGAGGAAGCGGCCGGAGCGCCTGCGGCGGCCCGGCCGTCCGCCGCGGTCCCTCATGCGGCGGGGGCGTCCGCGTCCGCCGCCCGCCCGGCCTCCGATGCCGCCGCCGGCGCGGCCCGCGCGCCTGCGGCAAGCGGGGACGGGGGCAGGGCGCGTCCGACCGGGGCGCCGCCGGCGCGCGACCGGTCGATCCGCCTGACGCCCCTGGTGCGCCGCATGGCGGAGGAGCACCGGATCCCGGCCCAGGAACTGGAATCGATCCCGGGGACGGGGGACGGCGGGCGCATCACCAAGGACGACGTGCTCCGCCACCTCCAGGCCCGCGCGGCCCCCTCCGCCGGCGCCCCGGCCGCGTCCACCCGCGCGAGCGCTCAGAACGCCCAGGCGCCCGCGCAGGCCACGCGGGCGCCCGCCCCTGCCGCGCCGTCCCCGGCCGCCGGCGATCAACTCCAGAGGCTCACGCCCATCCGCCGCACGATCGCCGAGCGCCTGGCGCAGAGCAAGCGGGAGATCCCCCACGCCTACGGGATCATCGAGGTGGATCTCACGGCCCTGGTCCGGCACCGGGAGGCCCACAAGGCGGCGTGGCAGGCCCGCGAGGGCATCAACATCTCGCTCACCGCCTTCATCGTGCGCGCGGCGACCCGGGCGCTCAGGGCGTTCCCGATGGTCAACGCGACGTTTACCCCGGAGGGGATCCTCCACAAGCAGGCGATTCATGTCGGCATCGGTGTCGCGATCCCCGACGGGCTGATCGTGCCGGTCATCAAGCACGCGGACCAGAAGTCCGTGGCGGACCTGGCGAAGGAGGTCGCGCGTCTCTCCACCCTGGCGCGCGAGGGCAAGCTCGCGCTCGAGGACGTCTCGGGGGGCACGTTCACGCTGACCAACCCCGGGGTGTTCGGCTCGATCATCTCCATGCCGATCATCAACTACCCCCAGGCGGCGATCCTCGCCACGGACGCGATCGTGCGGCGGCCGGTCGTCGTCGGCGAAGGGATCGCCATCCGGGAGATGATGAATCTGGGGCTGGCGTTCGACCACCGGATCTTCGACGGCGCGGTGGGCGTCCAGTTCCTGACCCATATCAAGCGGCAGCTGGAAGAGTTTGCGCCCGCAGGGGACTCCCCCGAGTTCTGATATGGACGAGCCGGTCAAGAAGCGGGGCGCGGGCTGAGGACGCGATGAGCGCGGCGCGGCGGCCGGAGTGGCTCAAGGTCAGGCTGCCCTCGGGGCCCAACTTTCGGGAACTGGTGGGCATCATGCACACGCAGGCGCTGCACACCGTGTGCGAGGAAGCCCGCTGCCCGAACATCGGGGACTGCTGGGAGCGCCGGACGGCGACGTTCCTGATCCTCGGCAACGTCTGCACCCGGCACTGCGCCTACTGCGCCATCGCCCACGGGCTGCCCACCGAACTGGATGTCCGGGAGCCGGAGCGGGTGGCCGAGGCCGCCAGCGCGATGGGGCTCCGCCACGTCGTCGTCACCTCGGTGGACCGCGACGACCTGGCGGATGGGGGCGCCGCGATGTTTGCCCGGACGATCCGGCTGCTGCGCGAGCGCCGCCCGCAGTGCTCGGTCGAGGTCCTGATCCCCGACTTCAAAGGCGATCCGGCGGCGCTGCGCACCGTGCTCGATGCGGCCCCCGACATCCTCAACCACAACATCGAGACGGTCCCGAGGCTGTTCCGGGCGGTCCGCCGCGGCGGAAACTACCGCCGGTCCCTCGATCTGCTCGCCCGGGCGAAGGCCGGGGAGGGGCGTTGGCTCACCAAGAGCGGGATGATGGTGGGGCTGGGGGAGACCCGGGACGAGGTGCTCGAGACGATGCGGGACCTGCGATCGGTGGGGTGCGACATCCTCACGATCGGCCAGTACCTCAGCCCGGGCAAGGACTACGCGCCGATCGCCCGGTACTACGATCCCGAAGAGTTCGCCGAGTTCAAGCGCGACGGGCTGGCGATGGGCTTCCGGCACGTGGAGTCCGGCCCGCTCGTCCGCAGTTCCTACCACGCGGACGAACAGGCGGTGGGAGCCGGGGCACGCTAGGTTTTCGCCGAGACCTTCTGCTTCTCGTGGACGTCCTGCGAGCTGCTGTGGCCCGGGAAGACGCTCGCCTTGGGGTTGATGTAGGCGGCGATGTTGTTGGCCGCGGTCGCGCCCTCCCCGAACCCCGTGGCGATGAGCTTGACTTTGCCCGGGTAGGTCACGATATCGCCGGCGCCGTAGACCCCGCGGAGGTTGGTCTCCATCCGCGTGTTCACCCGGATGCTGTCGTGCTCCAGGTCGAGCCCCCACTCCTGAATCGGGCCGAGGGTGCTCAGGAACCCCAGCGAGGCGATCACCGCGTCGACCTCGATCGTCTCGTCGATGTTGGTCTTGTTGCTGTAGATGACCGCGCGCTCGACCTTGTTCGAGCCCTCCAGGCGGCGCAGCTCGTAGAAGGTCTTGACCTGGATGGACGACTTGAGCATCTTTTGGACCGAGTCCTCGGCCGCGCGGAACTGGTCCCGCCGGTGGATCAGCGTGATCGAGCGCGCGATCCCCAGGAGCCCGAGGGCCCAGTCGACCGCCGAGTCCCCGCCGCCGGCGATGAGGACGCGCTTGTCCTTGAAGTCCTGGAAACTCTTGACGAAATAGTAGAGCCCCTTGCCGTCGAACCCGTCGATCGAGGGGTTTTTGAAGGTCTTGGGGTGGAACGCGCCGATGCCGGCGGTGATCAGCACCGTCCGGGTCAGGTGGACGGCGCGCTCCGTCTTCAATTGAAGGGTCGCGTCGGGGAGCAGCGTGAGGCTGTTCACGGTTTCGCCCAGACAGATCGTGGGCTTGTACTGCATCGCCTGTTCGGTGAGGTTGTCCACCAGCTGCCGGCCGATGATCCGGGGGAACCCCGCGACGTCGTAGATCCACTTTTCGGGGTAGAGCGCGGTGACCTGGCCGCCGAGGGCGTTCAGGCTTTCGATGATCTTGGTGCGCAGGGTCCGGAAGCCGGCATAGTACGCGGCGTACAACCCCACCGGGCCCCCGCCCAGGATGGTGACGTCGTACATGTCTGGAGCCATCAACGATCCCCCCACATGATAATTTTCCACACCCCGCCGTCCGCGCCGGCGGCCGCGGCGCTCAACGTTCCCCTGCGCATATTATGCCCCGCGGAGGTCTGCACCGGTCAGCGCCATCGTATCCGCCGTTCTGGAACGGAGAGGGTCTCGAGGCCAGCGGTTATTATACCACCGGAGGCCCAGGCGGGCGACTGGAGCCGGGGGAAGCGCCGGGATTCGCCGCGCGTTTCCGTCATTGAGGACCAATAAGAGCGACCTTGACAGCCCCCACGGCGCGTCTTATCGTGGGGGAGACATAGGCCCGCGGGGCCGTTGCGATGGAGGGTGGAAGATGGCCACAACCAGGGTAGCCAACGCGCAGCCGGCAGGAGCGCTGCTCACGGCCGCCCAGATGGAGCGGTATTCGCGCCAGATCATCCTGGAGGAGATGGGGATCGAGGGGCAGGCGCGGCTCCTCCGCAGCAAGGTCCTGATCGTGGGCGCCGGGGGACTGGGGTCTCCGACGGCGCTGTACCTGGCGGCCGCGGGGGTCGGCACCATCGGGATCGTCGACGGCGATCAGGTCGACGTGACCAACCTGCACCGGCAGATCCTCCACGGCACCCCGGATCTCGGGCGGCCGAAGACAGAGTCGGCGCAGCGGACGCTGGGGGTTCTCAATCCCGACGTCACCGTGGTCCCGCATCAGACGGTGCTGACGAGCGCCAACGCCCTGGAGATCATCGGGGCCTACGATGTGGTGATCAACGGCAGCGACAACTTTCCGACGCGCTACCTGGTCAACGACGCCTGCGTGCTCCTGGGCAAGCCCCTGGTCGACGCCAGCATCCTGAAGTGGGAGGGCCAGGCGACGACCTTTGTGCCGGGGCACGGCTGCTACCGCTGCCTCTTCCCGACCCCACCGCCTCCCGGCGCCGTTCCGAGCTGCGCCGAAGGGGGCATCCTCGGCGCCCTCTGCGGATACATGGGAAGCCGGCAGGCGCTCGAGGCGATGAAGCTGCTGCTCGGGGTCGGTGAGACGCTGGCCAACCGGCTGCTCATCTACGATGCGTTGGAGGGCGAGACCCGGGTCGTGCGGTGGAACCGGAACCCGGAGTGCCCGGTCTGCGGCGACCGGCCGACGATCCGCGCGCTCATCGACTACGAGCAGTTCTGCGGAATGCCGGCCCACGACCGCGCGGCGGCGCCGGCCAAGGCCCCGGTTCCCCAGGTGACGCCGGAGGAGGCGAAGGCGCTCCTGGCGCGGGGCGGAGTCCAACTGGTGGACGTCCGCGAGCCGTGGGAGTACGAGGAGGCGCACATCCCCGGCGGCCGGCTGATCCCGGTGGGGGAGGTCCGCTCCCGTCTTCAGGAGATCGACAAGAACACGCCCGCGGTGATCTACTGCCGCTCCGGAGGGCGCAGCGCGAAGGTGGTCGCGCTGCTGCAAGAGGCGGGCTACGACAAGGTCCTGAACCTGACCGGCGGGATCCTGGCCTGGGCCAACGCCCAGTACCCGACCGAGTGACAGCGGGGGACGCGTTTGGTACAATTGAAGGGCTGTGCAGAATACGTCGATGACACGAGGTGAAGCACGTGGTTCTTGAGGTCGGTCGTCCAACGATCAGCCTGACGGACAGCGCGGTCGCCAAGCTCAAGGAAATGCTCTCGGAGCAGGAGGATCAGGGTCTGTGCTTCCGGGTGTTCGTCCAGCCCGGCGGGTGCGACGGGTTTTCGTATGGGATGACGTGGGACGCCCCCGCCGAAGACGATGAAGTGATCGAGCGGGGCGGGGTCCGGCTCCTGATCGACAAGACGAGCTCACGGGTGCTGCGGGGATCGGAGATCGACTACGTGACCTCGGTGACGGCCACCGGCTTCGCGATCCGCAACCCCAATGCGGTGTCCACCTGCGGCTGCGGGCATTCGTTCAAGACGGGCGAAGACGCGGGGCACGCCGACCCCTGCGGCGAAGAGCAGGAGTCGCAGTAGCCGCAGCCATCGACTGGAGGACGCCCATGGACCAGCAGACCGCGGAGACCGGGACGCAGGCGGGCGCTGACCTGCACGCCCGGGTCGAGAAGGTGCTCGACCAGATCCGTCCCTACGTTCAGCAGGACGGGGGGGATCTGGAGCTCATCGATATCGTGGACGGGATCGTGCAGATCCGGCTGGCCGGATCGTGTGTCGGGTGCATGTACTCGATGATGACGCTCCAGGCCGGCGTGGAGCGGATGCTCAAGGAGCAGGTTCCGGAGATCAAAGCGGTCGAAGCCGCGCCGTTCTGATCGTCTCGCCCTGCGGAGGGCGCGCCTCCTGCGCGCCCGAAGCGCGTTTGAGAGGTACCCTGAGCCTCTCATGGAAGAGCATGAGAGGCTTTTGTTATGGCGCGAAAGCGCCGCGCGGAGGCCGCTGAGCGTGCGATTCGAATACACGGAAGAGCAGCGCCTGATCAGAGAAACCATCCGGGAGTTCGCCGCGCGCGAACTTCGTCCCCACGCCCGGCGGTGGGATGCCGAGGGCAGGTTTCCCGCGTCGCTCGTCCCCAAACTGGCGGGGCTGGGGCTCCTCGGGATGGTGATCCCCCAGGAGTACGGTGGATCCGGCCTCGACCCCGTCGCCTTTGCGCTCGCCATCGAAGCCGTCGCCTGGGCCGACGGCGGGGTGGCGCTGACCGTGGCGTCGCACAATTCGCTGTGCTCCGGCCACATCGTGCTCGCCGGCAGCGAGCGGCAGAAGCGGACCTATCTGCCGCGGCTGGTGAGCGGCGAGGCGCTGGGGGCCTGGGCCCTCACCGAGCCCGGCTCGGGCAGCGATGCGAAGGCGCTGGTGACGCGGGCCGAGCGCCGGGGCGACCGGTGGGTGCTCAACGGGACGAAGGTGTTTGTCACCCAGGGCAGCCTGGCCGGCGTCTACGTCATCTTGGCGCGAACCGATCCGGAGGGGGGGCACCGGAGCATCTCCGCCTTTATCGTGGAACGCGGGACGCCGGGGCTGCGTGTCGGGAAGCACGAGGACAAGCTCGGCGTGCGCAGCAGCGATACGGCGGAGATCGTCCTCGAGGATTGCGCGGTCCCGGAAGAGCAGATGCTCGGCGCGCCGGGGGAAGGGTACCGGAACGCGCTGCACGTGCTCGAGCGCGCCCGGATCGGGATCGGCGCGATGGCGCTGGGCCTCGGCCGCGCGGCGCTCGAAGCGTCATTGGGGTATGCGCGGGAGCGGCGGGCGTTCGGTCAGCCCATCGCCGAGTTCCAGGCGATCCAGTGGATGCTCGCGGACATGGCGACCGAGCTCGACGCGGCCGAGCTGCTGGTCATGGAGGCAGCGTACCGGGCGTCGCTGGGGCAGCCCTACCAGAAGGAAAGCGCGATGGCGAAGCTCTACGCGTCCGAGGCCGCGGCCCGGGCGGCGTCCAAAGCGGTGCAGATTCACGGCGGGTATGGGTTCATCAAAGACTATCCGGTCGAGCGGATCTACCGCGACGTCAAGCTCTGCGAGATCGGCGAGGGGACCTCGGAGGTCCAGCGGATGCTGATCGCCAAAGAGGCGCTGGCCTGATCCGAGGCGGGCCGGATCCGCGCCGGCGCAGGTGCGCGGTGTGAAGAGGGGTGGGGTGTGAACTCGACGGTCGTGGGCAGTTATCCGAAGATCCCGGATCCGCCTGCCCCGGGACGGTGGCGCGCAGGGGTGGAGAAGCTCCAGCGCGGCGACATCACCCCCGAGGAGATGCGCGGGATCGAAGATGAGGTGACCGCCGAGGTGCTCGCCGAGATGGCCGTGGCGGGGGTCGACGTGGTCACCGATGGGCAGATCCGCTGGGAGGACGGGCAGACCTACTTCGCCCGCGGGCTCGGCGGGTTTACGATCCACAGCCTGCAGCGCTATTTCGACACCAACGTCTACTACCGTCAGCCCGTGGCGACCGGGGAGATCGCGTGGCGCGGCCCCATCAGCGTCGCCGCCTACGAGTTCGCCTCCGCGCACAGTCCGCGGCCGGTGAAGCCGGTGGTCACCGGTCCGCTGACCCTCGCGCTCCTCAGCCGGGATGAGTTCTATGGGAACCTGGACCAGTTCGTCATGGCGCTCGCCGCCGGGCTCAACCAGGAGCTCAAGGCGCTGGCCGCGGCCGGCGCGAAGCTGATTCAGGTGGACGAGCCCGGGCTGCTGACCCATCGGGATCGACTCCCCCTGTTTCAGCGGGCCATGGGCGTGCTGTGGGAGGGGGTGAGCGCGACCCGGGCGCTGTACACGTACTTCGGGCACGTCGACGGCCTCTACCCGGCCATCCTCGACACCCCCGTCGACATCATCGGGCTCGACTTTGTCGCCGGGGCGAGAAACTGGGAGGTGCTCCGCCGGGCCCGGTTCACCAAGCAGCTGGGGTTGGGGATCCTCGACGCCCGGAACACCAAGATGGAGACCCGCGATGCGGTGGCCAAGGCCTGCCGGCGGGCCGCCGAGATCGTCTCTCCGTCCCACCTGCACGTCGGCCCCAGCGCCGGGTTGGAGTTTCTCCCCCGGCGGGTGGCGAGGCAGAAGCTGGAGGTCCTGGCCGCCGGCGTGCGGCAGGCCCGGGAGGAGGCGGCATGACCGCGCAGCCACTGCTCACGACGACGGTGGGAAGCTTCCCCAAGCCCCCCTATCTGCTCGAGGCGCGCCGCAAACTGGCGCGCAAACAGCTGGAGCAAGAGGAGCTCGAGGCGCTGGAGCGCCGGGCGACCGAGGAGTGGATCCGCCGGCAGGAGGAGATCGGCATGGACATCCTCGTGGACGGCGAGATGTACCGCGGGGACATGGTCGCGTACTTCGCGGACCAGATGGACGGCTTCGCGATCGCCGGGATGGTGCGGTCGTACGGCAACCGCTACTATCCCAAGCCCGCGGTGGTCAGGCCGGTCGGACGGCGCGCGCCGGTCACCGTCGGCTGGTGGAAGTTCGCCCAGGGGCTGACGCCCAGGCCGGTCAAGGGCATGCTGACCGGGCCGTACACGATCGCGGAGTGGTCGTTCAACGAGCACTACCCGACGCGCCGGGAACTGGTCCTGGATCTCGCCCGGGCGATCCACGATGAGGCCGTGGACCTGGAGCGCGCCGGGGCCCGCTATATCCAGATCGACGAACCCGCGATTCACACGCGGCCGGACGAGGACTTCGATCTGGCCGTCGAGGCGATGGAGATCGTGACCCGCGGCCTGCGCGCCTACACGATCACGCACGTCTGCTACGGGGACGTCCCGCGGATCTACCCCGCGATGCTGCGCCTCGCCGTGAACCAGATCGACCTCGCCCTGAAAAACGACGATTTCGCCCTCCTGGAGACGTTCCGATCGCCGCGGTTCACCAAGGACATCGGGCTCGGCGTGCTCGACGCGCACAGCCATCGCGTGGAGACGGCCGATGAGGTGGTGGAGGGGATCCGGCGAACGCTCAAGGTGATCCCGCTCGAGCAGGTCTACGTGACGCCCGACTGCGGATTGAAGACCCGGACCGTCGAGGAGACCGTGGGGAAACTGACCTCGATGGCGGAAGGGACCCGGCGCATGCGGGAGGAGCTCTCCCGATAGCCGCACCTCCGCCGCCCGTTTTGGCCATCGAAGCGCGCCGGGTGATGCACGCGGCCCCCGACCGGGTCTTCGCGCATATCGGGCGCATCGAGCATCTGCCCCGCTACGGGGCGCCCCTGTGGATGACCGCGGAGTCGGTGGAGAAGCGCCGGAACGCGCAGGTGGTGGCCCTGACCGGGTACCTCATCGGCCTGCCGATCGAGTCGGTGCAGCGCGTGACCCTCCGGCCTCCGAGCGCCCTGGAATTCAAGCAGGTGCGGGGCACGCTGCGGATGTTCAACGGGCAGTGCTCGCTCGCCGCCGTCGAGGACGGCACCGAGGTGCGGTACCGCCTCGAGGTGGACCTCGGCATCGCCATGATCTCCGAGGACGCCGCCCGGCAATTCCTGGTGCAGTTCGTCGAGCGGTTTCTCCAACGGATCAAGCTTGCCGCCGAGCGGAAGCCCCCGCTTCCGCGCCCCGCCGCGGCCCCCGGGGGCGGGGTCGCCGCGGCCGACGACGAGGAGGAGAAGGAGACCGTCGGAGCCGGCGTGCAGGACGAAGGCGGCACGGAGGGGCCGGAGGCTCTGGAGGCGTCCGAGGACGAGCAGCCCGGGGAGGGAGCACCGCACGTTGGAGCGTTTGAAGACCGGTCCGCCGTGCCTGCGCGCCCCGCGGCGACTGGGCAGGGCGCCCATCCGGCGGCGCAGGGAGCGCAGGGCGCTTCCCCGGTAGGGGCCCATCCGGCGGGATCACCAGGAGCGCAGGGCGTTTCGCGGGTCGGGGCGCAGGCGCCAGGATCGTCCGTGGCGAGGACGCCGCAGGGACAGCGCGGGCGGCCGGGACAGCCGGGACAGCCGGGGCAGCCGGGACAGCCGGGACGGCGCCGCCGGCGGCGGCATCGCCGTCGCGGCCGGTCGCACGGCAAGGCTGAGGGCGGTGGACCAGGCGGACCGTCTTCTTGATGTCACCTTGACACCATTCGGCAAGCGGTGCTAGGCTCGAAGTGCAAGTGATAATTACTCTCAGCAGTCCGCGCGGTCGGCCCTCCGCCCCCATCCCCAGGCTGGAGCCCAGGAGGCATCGGTGTTTGCCCACAAGGTCGGCGTGACCAAGGAGCAGGTGCTCGAGGCGCTGCGCGGGGTGATGGACCCGGAGCTCCACCGGAGCATCGTGGAGCTCAACATGGTCAAGGAGATCGCGATCCAGGACGGGTCCGTGCGCGTCGACGCGCTCCTGACGATCAGCGGGTGCCCGCTGCGGGAGACGATCATCGATTCGATCAAGGCCAAGGTCAAGGAGCTCCCCGGCGTCGCCCGCGTGGACGTGAACCTCGGCGTGATGACGCAGGAGCAGCGGCAGGCGCTGGTGGGCCAGCTGCGGCCCGGCCCGCAGAAGCAGTCGCCGCTGCTCTCGCCGACGTCGACGACCCGGGTGATCGTCGTCGCCAGCGGGAAGGGCGGCGTCGGGAAATCCACGGTGACCACGAACCTCGCCATCGCGCTGGCCAGGCGGGGACGGATTGCCGGGATCGCGGACGCGGATGTCTACGGCTTCAGCATCCCCCACATGCTGGGGGTCCAGGGAAAGCCGACGATCATCGACCAGATGATCATTCCGCTGGAGCGCGAGGGCGTCCGCGTGATCTCCATGGGGTTCATGGTCGACGAGAACGAGGCGGTGATCTGGCGCGGTCCCATGCTGCACAAGGCGGTGACCACGTTCCTCGGGGAGGTCTACTGGGGGGACACGCAGGAGCTGCTGATCGACCTGCCGCCCGGCACGGGCGACGTCTCGCTGTCGATTGCGCAGACCCTGCCCCGGGCCGAGATGCTGATCGTGACGACCCCCCAGC
>VBAK01000056.1 GCA_005882275.1 Candidatus Segetimicrobium genomatis | reverse complement strand
GCCCGCCGCTCGACCCGACGGTGAACCCGCCGGCGAGCACGTCGTTCTCGACGAACTACGCCACGAACCTGGCGCTGACCCCGCCCATCTGCCGCACCAAGTAGGCGGCGGGGTCCCGGGCCGCGGATCGGCCGGACCGCCGGCGCCGGGGACGTGTAGACGCCCGCCCCGGGACCGAGAGGCCGGGGCCGCGGCTTGGTTGTCGCAGATGATGCGGCGCTCCTCCTCGGCGGGGATGTCCTACGCCGAGGTGCTGGTCGTGGTCGCCCTGACGGGAGCGCTGCTGCTGACCGCCCTCCCCTCTCTCATTCTCCCGAACCAGGTGCCGGTGGCGTCCGTCGCGCGTCGGGTGGCGGCGGACCTCGGGCTCGCGCGCCGGCTGGCGATCGCCGGCCGCGCGAACTACCTGGTGACGTTCACGCCGGCCGGCGGGGGTCCGTTCACCGCGTATTCGGTGGCCCCCCAGGGCGGGTCCCCGGGACAGGATTTCCCCAAGACCTTCCAGTCGGGGCTCACCGTCACCGCCACCACCTCGCAGGTCACCTTCCTCCCCTCCGGCGCCGCCTCGACCGCGGGGACCATCACCATCGCTCAGGGGACCGCGACGGCGCTGGTCCAGGTGACCGCCGCGACCGGGTTCATCCAGGTCACCGGGCCGTGAGCCGCGAGGGCGGCTTCACCTATGTGGAGGTCCTCGTCGCCGCGCTGCTGATCGCGATGGCGCTCGTACCCTTGATGCAGCTCTTCCCGGGATTGGTGGAGACCGACCTCACCGACGAGACGACGATGGTCCTCGGCGCGGTGGCGGTCCGCAACATGGAATCGATCACCACCAGCCTCCGCAACACGATCGCGAGCGTCGCTTCAGGATCCGCGACGTGCTCGGACTTCCCCAAGTGCCTGGTGGTGTGGACCGTCACGACGGAGGCGTCGAGCGCGACCACGGGCGTGGGCAGCCTGGTCGATGTTGGGGTGACCGCCTGCGCGGACGCGAGCGGCAACGGAGCCTGCGACGCGGGCGACACCCAGGTCCATTACGATGCCAAGGTCACATCCCGACCGTAGGCCGCCCGCCGGAGATCCCTCCGGAGAGGCGGGCGCCACGCTCATCGAGGTGCTGGTCACCACTCTGCTCCTCGCGATGGTGGTGGGGGCGCTCTTCCCCATCCTGACCATCGGGCAGCAGGGGTCCGACTACGCCCGCCGTCGCCAGACGATGACCCAGACCGGCCGGGTCGCCCTCGACAAGCTCATCCGCGAGCTGCGGGCGGCCGAGTCCTTCCGCACGCTCGCCTCCGGGTCGGTCGTCCTCACCTTCAACTACGGAGACGGCACGGGCGCCGCCCCGACCGTCCAGTACTCGCTCAACGGCGCCACGCACAACCTCGAGTACCGGTGGAGCGCCGACTACGACTACCGGGAGCAGATCACGGTGACCGCCGGAAGCGCGGTGCCCACCACTTCCCTCCCGTATGCCGTGGCGCTCACCTTCAACCACGCGGCGCTCGTGACGGCCGGCAAGAGCCTGGCAAGCGGCGACGATGTCCGGGTGCGCTATTGGAATGGCAGTTCGATGGTCGAGCTCGACCGCGTCCTCGACCCCGTTGTCACCCCACCCTCGGTTTGGAACAATACGACCACCAAGATCTGGTTCCCGCTCCAGAAGGCGATCGCTGCTGCCGGGACCGACAACAACTACTACCTCTACTACGGCAACCTGAACGACGCCAACCCGCCGGCGTACGGCCCCAACGTCTTCCTCGACTACCAGGACGGTTCGCCCGCCCCCGGCACGGCGCTCGATGGGTGGACCCGCCGGGACAGTCTGGGGGGGACTCCCTACTCCACCTCCGCCGGCGGGTTCGTCTTCACGGAGCCCGTGACGTCGAACAGCGGCCTCTATGAGCTCACCAAGAACGTCGCGAACAGCGATGTGGAGATCTTCTGGGGGTTCTGGACCACCAGCAATAACTCAAGAGGGAACGAGGCGGGTGTCGGCGCCCGGTTGAGCGACGCCAGCGTGGCGTGCCCGAGCGGCGGGTGCGGGTACCTCCTCGTGCCCGGGGACGGCAACAACAACAGGTTCCGCATCTACTACACGACCGCGTGGGGGAGCATCGGTTCGCAGATCGGCAGCGTAAACGCGGGCATCACCACCAGCGTCAACTACTACGGCCGGTTCGACCTCGTCGGCTCCAAGATTCATGGGAAGTACTGGCAGGCCAGCATCACGGAGCCAGCCTGGCAGGTCCTGCCGGGATCCAGCGGAACGTGGGCTGATACGGGCGTGATCACGGATATCAGCGCGTCGAGCGGCACCCACTATGGCCAGATCGACGCGACCACCGTCTCGATGAACCACCTCCACTCCACGATGATTGTGCGGCCGAGGGTCGCGGACCCGGAGCCGGCGACCTCCCTCGGGGTCGAGGCCTCAGGCGCCCGTACCGACGCGCTCACGCCCCTGGCCGGGCCGTTCCGATCGCTCACGGTCGCGTGCTTCGACGCGACGGGCGCGTCCATCCCATCGTGCTCGCCCATGCCTTCCGTCAAGGCGGTCCAGGTCACGCTGGTCGTGATGGATGCCTCGGGCAGCGTCCCCGACCTGACCCTGACCGGCGAGGCGCTCCGGGAGCGCCCATGAAGTCCTCCCTGCCCACGCGGCCGCCCGCAACCGCCGCTCCCGCCCGAGCCGCGCTGCTGCGCGCCTCTGGTCTCCGCCGCGAGGACGGGCTGGCGCTCCCGCTCGCGATGATCGTGATCCTGATCCTCTCGGCCCTGACGCTCGGGCTCGCCGAGACCACCACGTCGGACCTGAGCCTTGCCCTTCCGGCGCACCGGGACGTCCGGTCGATCTACCTCGCCCAGGCCGCCCTCGAGCATCAGATTTATAATCTGAAGGCGAACAAGAATGCGGGGGCGATCGCGCTCACCAACTACCCCGTCACGCCCGGGCAGGAGTACTGGTACAGCACGGCCCTGACGTGTCTGCTCAACTGCGCGACCAACTTCGAGACCCGGACCTGGCAGATCGTCGCCACCGGGGAGATCCATCAAACGGGGGGCCCCGCGGTTCTGCAGAGCCGCGCCATCCGGGCGGTCGTGGAGATCCACTACGGCGGGTCCGGGGCCACGCCCTTCCAGCAGCCCACCAAAGTCCTGATCACGCGCTGGGAAGAGGTTTACCCCTAGCCACCGCCGGCTGCCTGCCGGCAAGCCGCGCCGCTCTGCGCCTGAGGCGCTCCACGAAGATCGGCGGGCACGGGGTCCGGCTGCCTTCGAGGCTCTGCGTGATCTCGAGCGCCTCCGCCGCCGCCGCGCGCGCGCCGCGGTCATCTCCTTCGGCTTCCCGGATCCGCGAGACTTCCACGAGCATCTGGGCGTGGTACCGGTCGCGCTGGGGTGGGCGGGAGACCTCTTCCTCCCACCGCTCGCGGACCCGCCGCGCGTCGCCCATTTGCGTGTACTCGCGTACGCACCGCCGCAGGATTCTCCACCGGTCCCGCCCGTCGAGCGGCGGCATTCGATCGTCTTTGAGCGCGTGCTCGAAGCATCGGGCCCCCTGCGCGTGATCCCCCCGCCGCCCCAGGAGCACGCCCGCCCCCTCCCAGTCGATCGGCCCGTGCGGGCCGGGAGGGTCGCGCAGGACGCGCACCACGGCCGCGTGAAGGCCCAGGAGCGCGACGAGGTCCGTGCGGTTGTGCGCCAGCACCGGCTCGAGGGCGCCTCGGTCGGCGGTGCGGAGGTAGTGCACGTAGACCGCGGGGATCTCCCATCCCTCGATATCGCCGGTCCTGGGCGCGCCGAGGACCGCGGTCTCGATGGCGCTGAGGCGGTGCGTGCCGAGGACCCGGTGCCAGAGGCGGCGGGCGGGATGGATGAGGTCGGTGTGGTCATCGACCGGCGCCGGGCGAAGCCGCGAGAGCACGAATCGGGCTTCCAGGATTGGCCAGTCGAATCGCTGGCCGTTGAAGGTGACGAGGCGGCGGGCTCGGGCGAGCCGCTCCTGCAGCATCGCGAGGAACCGGCCCTCCGCGCTCAACCGCCGGAGGAGGAACTGCTCGATGACGATCCCTCCCTCTCCCAGCGAGGCCAGCCCCACCAGAAACACGTAGGTCCCTGTGCCGCCGGCGAGCCCTGTGGTCTCGGTGTCGAGCCAAACGGTCCGCCCAGGGTCGAACTGTTCCCCGTGCGCCGCGATGGCGTCCAGGGACTCTCCCAGCGCGCTATGCCCGTGACGGTGCGCGAGCGAATAGCGCGCGCGGACGACCTCGACGCCGTCTCCGACGGCAGGCACAGGCCGAGCTGGCGCAGCGCGCGGGACCTGGGGGGCGGGCGGACGATCCGAGACCGGGGTGGCGGCCGGGCGGCGCGCCGTCCCGGCCGCCCCGAGCTGCCTGAGCCTCATCCGGATCCCGGCGTCCATGCCGGCCGGGATTGGAGAGGCCGTGGATCTGTCGGGGGCCTCAGGCGGGGACACGGGCGTCTTTGAGCAGGCGGAGGGTGTGCTGCTTGCCCTGGGGTCCGACCTCCAGGATCGGTCCGACGCACGAGGGGCACCCCTCGGCGCATCCGCAGGCCTCGACGAGCGCGCGCGCGGCGGCCAGGAGGTCGCCGCCGAGCGCAAACAGGCGCTCCGCCTGTCCGACGCCGCCGGGGACCCGCTCGAACAGCGTCACCGTCGGCTCGCCGGTGTGCGGGGATCTGACCTCGACCACCGCGCCGAGATCCCGGGGATCGGACATGAGGTACAGGGGCGCCACGTTCGCGAGCGCGTGGGCGAGCCCCAGGAGCGCCCCCTGAAGCTCGTCGGGGCGCAGCCCCGGCGTCTGGGCGCGGGGGCACACCCACCACGCCCCGGTCGTGTGGAGCGTCGTCTCCGGCAGGCGGATCGGGCCGAACCCGACATTCTCGTGCGTGGCCAGCTTCAGTTTCTTGAAGATCGTGGGGCGGAAGGTGACGACCACTTCTCCGTGCGCCGCGCCGGCGGCCTGCGCGAACTCCTCGAGCACGCGCACATCGACCGCGATCTGGGCGTCCGTGTAATAGTCGACGTCCACCCGCCGGACATAGGCCTTGCGCTCCTCCCAGTCGAGGCGCTCGACGTGGTGCTGCTGGCCGAGGTGGAGGTAGATCGCATCCTCGTGCACGAACGCCGGGGCCGCTGCCAGGTCGACCTCGCCGATCACCCGGGGGGCGGGGTCGGTGGTGTCGATGATCACGACGTTCTCGGTGCCGGCGCTGCGCAGGCTGATTTCCTCCGCCGGGTAGGCCTCGGCGATGTAGTGCCAGGCGTCGCCGTCGTGGTGCAGCACGCGCTCCTCCTGGAGGTACGCGAGGATCTCCGGCAGCGTGCTCGGGCCGAAGGTCTCTCCGTCGCGCACCGGCAGCTCGAACGCGGCGCACTTGAGATGGCTGGTGAGGATCAACAGGTTGTCCGGGTTCGTTCGAGCCTCTTCGACGGGGTGCCCGAACAGATACTCCGGATGCGTCACGATGAACTGATCCAGCGCGGCGCTGGTCCCCACGAGGACGGCGAGCGACAGGTCGCCCCGCCTCCCAGCCCGCCCCATCTGCTGCCGGGTGCTGGCGATCGTGCCGGGGTATCCCACCAGGATCGACGCCGCGAGCTGGCCGATATCGATGCCGAGCTCGAGGGCGTTCGTCGCCGCGACGGCGCGCACCGCGCCGCTGCGCAGGCCCGCCTCGATCCGCCGCCGCTCGCTCGGGAGATACCCGGCCCGGTACCCGGTGATCGCCCCGGGGTCCCCCCCGCGCCGGCGGGCGTCCTCCTGCAAATACGTGGTCAGCAGTTCCGCGCTGAGGCGCGTGCGCGCAAAGAAGATCGTCTGCACGCGGCCGGCCAGCAGCTCGCCCGCGAGGGCCACCGCTTCCCGCACGGCGTCGCGCCGGATGCCGAGGGCCTGGTTCACGACCGGGGGGTTGTAGAGACCGATCACCCGCGGACCCGACGGCGCTCCGCTCCGGTCGATCACGGTGACCGGCCGGCCGATCAGCCGCTCGGCGTGCTCCCGCGGGTTCCCGATCGTCGCGGAGCAGCAGATGAACTGCGGGGCGCTCCCGTAGAATTGGCAGATCCGCAGCAGCCGGCGGATCACGTTGGCGAGGTGCGAGCCGAACACGCCCCGGTAGTGATGGAGTTCGTCGAGGACGATGTACCGGAGGTGCTCGAAGAGGCGGAGCCACTTCGTGTGATGCGGAAGGATCGCCGTGTGCAGCATGTCCGGGTTCGTGACCACGATGTGGCCGGCCGCGCGGATCGTCCGCCGGGCATCGGCGGGCGTGTCGCCGTCGTACGTGGAGGTCCGCACATCCACGCCGAGCGCGCGGACCAGCCCGTGCAGCTCGTCTACCTGATCGCTCGACAGCGCCTTGGTCGGGAACAGGTACAGCGCCCGCGTGTCGTCCTGTTTGAGGATGGCGTCGAGAACAGGCAGGTTATAGCAGAGGGTTTTCCCTGAGGCCGTCGGGGTCACCACGACGATATCCCCGCCCCGGGTCACCTCGTGGTAGGCCTGGGCCTGGTGCGAGTACAGCCGGCTGATCCCCCGCCCCATGAGGGCGGCTTCCAGTCGGGGATCGAGCCCGGGAGGCAGCTCCGCGAACGTGGCCGGGACGGCCGGGACGGCCCGCCACGCCGTGAACTGCGGCGCAAACCGAGGGCGGGTCCGCAGCGCCTCCAGGATCTGCTCGAGGGTCATACGCCTCCAGGGTTCGTTCAGCCCTGCAAACGTATGTTCGATGCCAGGGGGCGGCGTTCCTGCCCTGTGATTACCGGGTGGGCATCAGGGGATTTGGGGTCAGGGAGGCGAGCTCAGAGCTGGAGGCGGGCATGGGCTTACTGCACCTGCGCGCGCGCGGCCACGGCCCAGGTATCCACCACCCGGCCCTGCCGCGTGCAGACGAGACGCTCGGCCAGGTTGACGGTGGGGCAGACGTGGGCGGGGATCACCTCGACGAGGTCCCCCACCCGAAGGCGCCGCGCCTCGTCGGTGAGCTGGACCCGGCCGTGCTCCTCCCAGAGCCGGTCGATCTGGCAGTCGGGATAGTTGCGGATCACCCCGTGGCTGTCGCCGCGGCTGCTGTACGGTCCTCGCTCCGCCGTGAGCGCCTTGCTCCCGGCGTCCAGCACCGCGACGTCGCGGGACGGACGGCTGATCACCCGGGCCAGGACGGCCAGCGCGCAGTCGTCCGGGGTGGCGGATCCCCAGCGGACCTGCATCGCGTCGTTGAAGACATAGGTGCCGGGGCGAATCTCCGTGACCCCCGAGACCCGCCCGGCGCTGCGTCCTGTGGGGGTCGAGCCGACGCTGATCTCTTCGACCTCGATTCCCGCGCGCCGCAGCCGGTCCGCCTCCGCGACCATGATCTCGCCTTCTTCGCGGCCGGCCGCCTCGAGGTCCGGCCGGTAGCCTCGGTAGGTGAAGATGCCGGCGATCCGCAGTCCCTTCATCCGGGCCAGCGACTGGGCCAGCGCCGCCAGCTCCTGGCCGGGGCGGACCCCGCACCTCCCAAGGCCGCTGTCCACCTCGATGAGGACATCCAGGGTCATCCCGGCGGCCTGCGCCGCGCGCGCCAGCGGTTCCGCCCCCTCGGCGGAGTCCACACCGACCCGAACGCGAACCTGTCTGGCCAGCGCGATCAGGCGGGGGAGCTTGGGGCTGCCGATCACTTCGTAGGCGAGGAAGATGTCGCCCACGCCCGCCCGGGCCATCACCTCGGCCTCGCCGATCTTGGCCAGCGTGAGGCCGACGGCACCCGCCTCGATCTGCCGCCGGGCGATCTCCACGCACTTGTGCGTCTTTCCGTGCGGCCGGAGCTTGACCCCGGCCTGCCGCGCGAACGCCGCCCACCGGGCGATGTTGGCGTCGAGCCGGTCGAGATCCACGATCAGGACCGGGGTATCGAGCGCGTCGACCGCCTGCGGGGTCGCCGCCCGCTGCTGAGGTTCGAGCATCCGAGACATCAGCGTCCTCCCCGGACGGCCGTGATGGAATCCTTGCGGAGCACCGACGCGATCCGCTCGGGCCGGAGCGGCATGTCCAGGTGGCGCACCCCGAGATGGCTCAGGGCGTCCACGACCGCGTTGACCACCGCGGGCGTCGAGCCGATCGTGGCGGCCTCCCCGATCCCCTTGGCCCCGAGCGGGTTGCGGGGCGTGGGGGTGACCGAGATCCCGCGCTCCATGCGCGGGAGGAAATGCGCGAAGGGGATGCCGTACTCCGAGAGCGTCGCCGTGATGAGCTGCCCCTGATCATCGTACTTGACCGCCTCCAGCAGGGCCTGGCTCGCGCCCTGGGCGATGCCGCCGTGGACCTGGCCGTCCACGAGCAGCGGGTTGATCACCCGCCCGCAGTCGTCCACCGCCACGTACCGGACGATCCGGACCTGCCCCGTCTCGGGATCGATCTCGACCACACAGAGGTGGCTCCCGAAGGGGAAGGTCGTCCCTTCGGATTTGAAGCGGCTGGTGGCCTCGAGCCCGGGCGCCTGATCCTTCGGGACGTGCTTGCCGTCGTAGGCGGCCTCGGCCACCTCCGCGATCGACACCGACCGGCCCGGCGCGCCCCGCACCGAGACCCGGGCCTCCGCGAGCGCCAGGTCCGCCGGCGCGGCCTCGAGCAAATTCGCCGCGACCCCGAGGATCTGCCTGCGCACCTCCTGGGACGCCAGGTAGACCGCCGATCCTCCGAGCGACATGCTGCGGCTCCCGCTGGTGCCGCCGCCGTATTGGACCAGCAGGGTGTCCCCGAACACCACGGAGATCTGCTCGATCGGGATCGTCAGAGCGTCCGCGACGATCTGCGCAAATCCCGTCGCGTCGCCCTGCCCGTGGGGGGAGGTGCCGGTGACCACCGTCGCCGAGGCGTCCTTGTTCACGCGCACGGTCCCGAGCTCCCAGGGGCCGAAGCCGCAGATCTCCACGTAGCTCGCCAGACCGACGCCGATGAGCTTCCCATTGCGCCGCTGCGCCGCCTGCTCCGTCCGCAGCGCCTTGTAGTCGGCGATCCGCAGCACCTCGTCGAGGGGCTTGGCGTAATCGCCCGAGTCATACATCGCTCCGCTGGCCGCTTTGTACGGGAACCGGGACGACGGGATAAAGTTCCGCCGGCGCACCTCGGCCGGATCGACCTCCGCCTCGTCGGCCACCAGGTCCATCACCCGCTCCAGGTAGTAGGAGGCCTCCGGCCGGCCGGCCCCCCGGTAGGCGCCGGTGGGGCAGGTGTTCGTGTAGAGCGCGGTGAGCTCGCAGCGGAGCGCCGGGATCTCGTACGGCCCCTGGATCATCAGCGGCGTCAGCGTGGGGACGATCGCGGTCGTGTAGACGAGGGACGCGCCGAGATCCGCCAGGACGCGGCTGCGCATCCCGCGGATGCGCCCGTCCCGTTCGGCCGCCACCTCGACCTCGACCACCTGGCCGCGGCCGTGGGTGGTCGTCTGAAGGTTTTCCTGGCGGGTTTCCACCCATTTCACCGGCCGCCGCAGCCGGCGCGCCAGGTAGGTCACGAGCACATCCTCGGGATACGTGTTCAACTTGGCGCCAAACCCGCCTCCGACATCCGGGGTCACGACCCGGATCCGCCTGGCGTCGAGCCCCAGCACCCCGCTCAGCCCGTCGCGGATCGCGTGGGCCTCCTGGGTGGACGTCCAGACCGTCACCAGCCCCTGCCCGAGGCTTCCATCGTACATAGCCATGGTGCCGCGGGGCTCCATGGAGACCGGCGCGACCCGCTGGTTCTCCATCCGCTGGCGCACCACCACGGGGGCGCTTCGGAAGGCAGCGTCGAGGTCCCCCCGCTCGACCGTGCTCGTGTAGGCGACGTTGGTGTCCCAGCCGGCGTGCGTAAACGGCGCGCCGCGCGCCGCCCGCTCCAAATCCACCACGGCCGGGAGCGGATCGTACTCGACCTCGACGAGGTCGGCGGCATCCCGGGCGGCGTACAGATCCTCAGCCACCACGACGGCGACGCATTCGCCCACGTAGCACACTTCCTGGGCGGCGAGCGGGAGGTGGTCCGCGCCGCGCATCCCCTGGACGGGGATGACCGGGAGCGGGCGCTGGATCTCCTGGACGTCTCCCGCCGCGACCGCGGCCACGACCCCGGAATGGGCCCGGGCGCGGCGAAGGTCGACTTTGCGGATCTTGGCGTGCCCGTGGGGACTTCGGATGAAGACCGCATGCAGCAGCCCGCCGAGCACGAGGTCGTCGAGGAAGGCCCCTTCTCCCCGGATCAGCTTGGGGTCTTCGATCCGCTTTATCCGCGCCCCGACGTACTGCGAGACCGCCATAGGAATCACACCGCCCTGTGGAAGATGTCGATGCAGACGTGTTCGACCGGCGGCGCGGCCCCCCCTGCCGTGCATCGGGGGGATGGCGGTCGTGATCGCGGCTTCGGGTGGGTGGCGGTCGGTGCCTGATCCGGCGCGGGAGGGCCGGCGAGAGCGGCGGTGTCTACGCTTCCCCGCTTGTGGGCGGCTGGCCGGAGGGGATCCAGGCCTTCACGGTGGTCCCGCCGCCCTGGGGCGAGCGCACGTGAAACCAGCCACCGAGCTCGCTGATCCTGGAGCGGAGCAGACGGAGGCCCAGTTTCGTGCCGCTCAGCGTGTCGGTGCCGGTCGCCGGCCGGAGCCCGGATCCGTCGTCGCGCAGGGTCAGCATCACCCCCCCCTTGCGCGGGTAAACGTCAACCGACATCTGCCGCGCGCCCCCATGCTTCCAGGCGTTGACGATGCCCTCGCCGATGACCTGTTCGGCGACATCGAGCGCCTCGGGGGAAAATCCCGACGGGTCGTCCGATGCGCCGTCGGGCACGTTGAGGTGCACGCGCAGGCCGGTCATCTCGCTCCAGCGCGCAGCGGCCCGTTGAAGGCGCGTCGACAGCGGATCATCCCCGACAGCCCCGCTGCCTGCGCGCAGCAGGTCGCGCATCGAGGTGATCACCTCCCGGATCAGCAGGATCGCCTCGTCGAGGGCCTCCGACGCCTCCGGATCGTTGATGAACCGGCGGAGCGCCTGCAGGCGGATATTGGCCGCCGTGGCAATCCGCAGAGGACCATCGTGAAGCACTTCCGCCAGCCGACGCCGGTCCGCGTCGGTGACTCTCCCGCGGGGACCGGCCGTACTGCCGTCGGCCGGCTTGGCGACCGGGGACCCGGCCTTGGCGCGCCCCTTCGGCGCGCGTTTGGTGGCACTCTTACTGCGGGCGAGGCCCATCGTTCGTCCCCTGGAGGAGTCGTCCGTTCGGAGTAATCAGTTCGATGTGACACCCCTTCGACGTCTGCCGTGTGACCGGCGGGCGGGCACGCTCCCCACCCTAGCCCGCGGCGGGATGTCTTTCCTTCCTCTTAGTACCCCCGGAGGCTGGCGCCGAGACCACGGCGGGCGCCCCCCCGGGGGAGACCGACCGATCGTGTGTTTGAGAGGTGAATCCATCCGTTCGGGGGGTGGCAGCCATCCGTCCAAAGCCGGATAATATCTTTGGCGTATGATCCCTCCTTCGAGCCTCGGGTCTCCGACCAGCACCCCCCGGCCGGCCACCATCTGCCGACGCGCATGAGAAATTCCCCCAGCACCGTCGCCGACCTGATGACCCCGGCCCCCGAGGCGATTCACGGCCTGACCACGGTGGCCGCCGCGATCGATCTCATCAGCGCCTTGGGCGCGCCCGGGCTGCCGGTGGTGGAGAATGATCACCTGATCGGGTTTATCACGCCGATTCAACTGCTGCGCAAGCCTCTGTATCGAACGGTTGCGGAGGCGATGTCGAAGGATGTCATCCCCGCCACCCCCGATCTTCCACTCTCGTACGCCTACGACCTGCTCGCGCGCCAGCAGGCCGAGGTGCTTCCCGTCGTCGACCGCGGGCGGCTCGTCGGGCTGATCTCGCTGACGGCCGTCCTCGAGGCCCGGCATCAGGAACGCGATCCGCTCACCGGCCTCCCCTGGGCCGCCTCCCTGCGCAACTGGGCCATGGGCGCGCTCGGGCGCGGCGAAGAGGTCGTGATCCTGTTCGTCGACCTGGACAACTTCGGGATCGTCAACAAAGCCCTCGGCCACGTGGTGGGGGACGACATCCTGCGCTCGGTGGGGTATCTCCTCTCCGCCGCCCTCGATCCGTCCACCGACGTCATCTGCCGCTACGGCGGCGACGAGTTTGCGATCGCGACGACCCGCCGCATCGAGGACGCGACCGCGCTGGCACAGCGGCTGCGCGAGACCGTGAACCTGCCGGTGGAAATCGAAGGGACGCAGGAGCGGGTGACGGCGAGCGTCGGATTCGCCGGCGGCCGCCGCGTGGAGCCGCGGACCGCGGCGCACATCGCCGCGACCGTGGACGACCTGCTGACGCTGGCCAGCCGCGGGTCGACCCTCGCCAAGGAGTCCGGCCAGGGGATCGTCCATCACACCCGGCGGGACGAGGAGCGGGACCTGCGCCAGCCCGGCGGGCGCTACCGGCGGAGAGAGATCCGCCTGCGGCTGGACCACGCCGTCGTGTCGGCCGAGCCCCACCAGAGCGTGGCGACGGTGGCGCTCGGCCTGGGCGACCGGGTCGTGCACGGGACGGCGGCCGCGCGGATCTCCGGACGCGCGGTGCCGCTCCTGGTCGCGGACGCGACGCTCGCGGCCATCGCGCAGGTGATCGCCAGTTCGTCCGGATTCCTCCTCGAAGATCTTTCCCTGATGCCGTCCGAGAACGAGACGGTCGCGGTGGCCATCCTGGCCGGCGCGCCCGGCCAACCGGAGCGGCTCGTCGGCAGCGCCCGGGCGGCCGACGCGCACCTCGCCGTTTCCCGGGCGGTCCTGGACGCGCTCAACCGGCGCCTCTCGAGGATCCTGGAAGGCATGCTGCAGCGGGATCCGGAGGCGCAGCACGGCTCCTCGCAGACAGGGGCGCCCTCCCTCCAGTCGATCGAAAACTAGATGTGGCGCCCCGGCGCACACGCAGAGGAGTCGAGATGCGAGGACAAGGACTGACGCAGGCGTACGTGAAGAAGATGACCACGATCGTGATCGCCTTGGCCCTGCTGACGGCGCTCGCCAACAGGGCCCCCGGCGCCGCCGCGAAGTGGATCACGACGGCCCTGGCGATCGGCCTGCTGGGACTCTCGGGGTGGGGGTTGCTCTTCTCGCTCAGGATTCGTCAAGCGGAAATGGGTCCCCCCTGGAACGACAAGACGGTGCCCCTGTCAAGGCGGGCGCGCCGTCACGGCGGACCGGAGGACAGCAGCGGACGCCCCTCCACGCCGCGGCGCTCCAGGAGCGCGTAAGCCGCCGCGCGGGCCGTCACAGCGTCCGGATGCGCGGGTCCAGCAGATCCCGGAGGCCGTCTCCGAGGA
Source organism: Candidatus Segetimicrobium genomatis (assembly GCA_005882275.1). Classification (GTDB taxonomy): domain Bacteria; phylum Sysuimicrobiota; class Sysuimicrobiia; order Sysuimicrobiales; family Segetimicrobiaceae; genus Segetimicrobium; species Segetimicrobium genomatis. Next base: position 5,312 of record VBAK01000056.1, on the reverse strand, counting down.
GATTGAACCCGAGGACGGTCAGCGCGATCGCCGCGCCCGGCAGGACGGCGATCCACGGATCGAGCAGCATGTACTGCCGCGCCGCGCTCAGCATCAACCCCCAGGAGGCGGTCGGCGGCTGGGTGCCCAGGCCGAGGAAGCTCAGCGCGGCCTCGGTGAGGATGGCGGTCGAGAGGGACACGGTCGTCTGCACGATCAAGGGTGCCGAGACATTCGGCACGACGTGCCGCAGCATGATCTTCCAGTTGGGCAGGCCGACGGCCCGCGCGGCTTCGATGTAGGCGAGGGTGACCACCGCGAGGGTGGGCCCCCGCGCGATCCGGGCGAAGATCGGCGCGTAGACGATCCCGATCGCGATCATCGCGTTGGTCAGGCTCGGCCTCAGGATGCTGGTGATCGCGATCGCCAGCACGATCGCCGGGAACGAGAACAGCACGTCCATGATCCGCATTGTGACGTTGTCGACCCAGCCCCCGTAGAACCCCGCCAGGACGCCCGACGTGGCGCCGCAGGCCAGCGCGATCGAGACCGCGAGGCCGCCCACGTACAGCGAGACCCTGGCCCCGTAGATCAGCCGGCTCAACTCATCCCGTCCGAGCTCGTCGGTGCCGGCGAGGTGCCGGCGGTCGGGGCGGAGGAGCGGTTGAGCGTCCTGGGAGTTCGGGCCGTACGGCGCGATGATCTGCGCCACAATGGCGACGAGCACGACCGCGAGGACGAGCCCGGCGCCGATCACGGTCACCGGGCTCCGGCGCACGAACCGCCTGTACCCCGGCCGTCTCACCGGCCAGGCGGATTGGCGCGGGGCGTCCCGCAGCTCGGCCTCGACCCGGCTCATCGCGGCGCCGCGCGCATCACTCGACGCATCACTGATACCTGATCCTCGGATCCAGGTACGTGTACGTCAGGTCGACGAAGAGGTTGGTCAGGACGAACAGGACCGCGAACAGCATCACCGCCCCCTGCACGACCGGGTAGTCCCGCTGGTAGACGCCGTTCAGCAGCGTCCACCCCAGCCCGGGGAGCCCGAAGATCTGCTCGGTGATGACGACCCCGCCGAGCAGCGTGCCCATCTGCAGGCCCAGCACGGTGACGATCGGGATGAGCGCGTTGCGGAGGGCGTGCCGCAGCAGGACGATCGAGTGGCTCAGCCCCTTGGCCTGGGCGACCCGGACGTAGTCCTGGCCCAGCACCTCCAGCATCGAGGACCGGGTCATCCGCAGCACGACGGCCGCCAGCCCGAGCGCCAGCGACAACACCGGGAGGGACATCTGCTCCAGGTTCACCGGCAGGTCCTGCCAGGGCGTGACGAAGATCAGCGCCGGGAACCAGTGAAACGCAAACGACGCGACGATGATCAGGACAATGCCGGCCCAGAAGTTCGGGACGGACAGGCCCACCAGCCCGATGATCTGGACGAACGTCTTGAGGCGGACGCTGCGGGTGATGCTGGCGGCGACGCCCAGGGGCAGCCCGATCAGGGTGACGCAGATTACGGTGAGGACGGCGAGCTCGACCGTGATGGGCAGCCGGGAGACGAGGAGCCCGGCGACGGGCTGGCTGGTTCGGAACGACCAGCCGAGGTTTCCCTGGAGCATGTTCCAGAGCCAGAGCGCGTACTGGACCGGCAGCGGCCGGTCGAGGCCAAAGCTGCGCAGCAGGTCGAGCCGCTGCTGCGGGCTCAGCTGTCCCTCGGTGCCGGTGATGACCTCGATGATCGTGCCCGGGATCAGCCTGACCAGCACGAAGATCAGCAGCGACACGCCGAGCAGGGCGGCGAGCGTCCACAGGAGGCGCCGGACGAGGTAGCGCATCCGGATGTCGCGGTCCCGGCCTCAGGCAGCGCAGGGGTCCCGGCGGAACCGCCGTCCGGGAGCGCCCCCGGCCTCAGCCGAGCCAGGCCTTCTTGAGAAAGATGCGCCGCCCGGTGAAGGACTGGGCGTAACCCTGCACCTTGTTGCTGATCGCCTCGATGTTGAACCGGGCGTACCACCACCAGTTGGGCGACTCGTCGAGCAGGGTCCGCTGGATCTCACGGTACAGGCTCTTGCGCTGGTCGTGGTTGAAGATCGACCGGGCCTGCTGCATCAGAGGATCGATCTTCGCGTTTCGATAGCCCCCGTCGTTGAGCGCTCCGGCCGAGTGGAAGTACGGGTAGATGTACCCGTCCGGATCGGGACGGAAGGTATTGGCGGAGGCGAAGATCTCTCCTCCCTCTCTGCCGCCGGTCTTCAACTCGGTGTTGTGGTCGTTGACGAAGGTCCCCCACTCCTGTTGCACCACCTGGACGTCGATGCCGAGTTTCCGGAGCGAGTCCTGGACCACCAGGGTCGAGGCGACGAACTCGGGGTATTGGGGCGAGCACTTCATCTCGATCCGAAAGCCGCCGTTCGGGTACCCGGCCTCGGCGAGGAGCTTCTTGGCCCCGTCCACGTCCGCCCGCTGATACGGCAGGGTCTTGGGGTCGAGGTACCAGTCGCCGTAGCCCGTCGGCGCCGGGCCCGAAGGGACGCCGGCGCCGAAGACCGCCTTCTGGATGACCTCGTTGGTGTCGACCGCCATCCGGATCGCCCTGCGCACCCGCGCGTCGCTGAGCGGTTTCTTGGAGACGTTGATGTAGTGGAGCGAGACCCAGGCATTGGGGCTCTTGAAGACGGTGATTCCCGGGCTGCCTTTGAGCTGCGCTTCCCCCTGGGCGGTGACCACCGCGTACTGGATCTGACCGGCGTGGAGCGCGGCGAGCCGGGCGTTCTCTTCGGTGAGGATCTTGAAGGTGATGCCGTCCAGGTACGGCTGCGGCGCGTTCCAATAGTCCGGGTTGCGGGCGTACGTGATGTGGTCCTGGGAGACGAACTCGACGAGCTTGAAGGGGCCCGTCCCGATCGCCTTGATCTTGAGGTTCTCGCGCTCCGCGAGCCCCTTGGGCATGATCCCCGATGCGCGCATGCCGGCGAACGATCCGAGGAGCCCCGGATAGGGACCCTTCAGGTTCATTTGAATGGTCAGCGGGTCGACGATCCTGACCTCCTGGACCAGGTCGAACCAGTTCCGCCAGGGAGACGCCGTCTTCGGATCGAGCACCCGGTCGATGCTGTACTTCACGTCCTCGGCGGTCATCGTCTGGCCATTATGGAACTTGACGTTGGGGCGCAGGTGGAACACGTACGTCTTCCCCGCGTTCGACGTCTCCCACCGCTCCGCGAGCGCCGGCACGATGTTCGTCTTCTCGTCGTAGCCGGTCAGGCTCTCGTAGATGTGCTCGTACGCCTGAAGCGCCGAGAAGTTGGAGTTCGTGTGCGGATCCAGGCTGACCGGGTCGATCTCCTGGGCGGCGATCAGGATCCCGCCGCGCTTCGGCTGGGCGGCCGCGGCCGCCGCGGCAGGAGCCAGAAGCCCTCCGGGGCCTCCCAACGCGCGCACCCCGGCCAGCCCGCCACCCACCGCCAGCCCGCCGGCGACGAAGCCCCGACGGCTCAACCGTCCCTGCCGAGAGTTTGGCACGCGCATCTCGTCCACGATGTCCCCCTCCCCACGCGCCGGTCCTCGCGGGCGCGCATCCACGGTGACACGCCTAGGGTTCCATGGTCCTGGAAGGCCTTCCTCCCCGCCCCTCCGCCATGCGTTGAGCCCGCAGGGCGCGCCTGCATAGATTGGAGCCCTGTGTCCTCGGGCCGCACCGCGAGATCAGCCGGACCGATAGCGGCCCGCAAGCGTCGGCGTGGTCGCGGCCTTCAGCACCGAGCGCTGTACCTCCGCGAGGCGTTCGAGCAGCGACGCATCCTCGAGGGCGGGGACGCACGTGACTTCGCCCCGCGCGAATGCCGCGAGCGATGCTGTGACCACATCGGCCGCCGTCATCCGCGGCCTCGCGCTCAGGTCCATCCCCAGCACGGTGTGGAACTCGGTCGCGACGAGCCCCGGCAGCACCACCTGCACCCTGACCCCTGTGCCGGTGAGCTCGCCCGCGAGGGCCTGCGTAAAGGTCAACATGAACGCCTTCGCGCCGGCGTACGTGGCGCGGTGCGGGAGCGGGTCCGGCGGCACGGGACCGCTGACCGCGAGCAGGGATGCGACGTTGATGACGCCCCCGGCGCGCCGGCGGACCATGCCGGGGAGCGCGGCGCGGGTGAGGCGGGCAACGGCCCGGATGTGGATGTCGATGAGGCCGTCCACGACCTCCGGGTCGACCTGCACGAAGGGGCCGTAACCGCCGAAGCCGGCGTTGTTGACCAGCAGCGCCAGCGACTCATCGCCGGCGGCGCGCGCTTCCACCTGCGCGAGCGCGCCGGGATCGGTGAGGTCGGCCGCGAGCACCTCGGCGTGCGCGCCCGCCTCGCGGTGCAGCCGTTCGGCCAGCGCCTCCAGGCGGTCCCGCCGCCTGGCGACCAGGACGACGTCGTACCCGTCGCGCGCCAATCGCTCGGCGTACGCCGCGCCGATGCCGGCGGACGCCCCGGTGATCAATGCGCGTGGTCTGGAGCGAGGACCCGACATTCTCCATCCCTCCCGGATCTCAACTGCGGCAGGTTCCCTCAGGTCCGCGGGATCGCAGTTCCCGATGTGAGCCCGCGCTCTCCATCACGATGACGATGTGCGCTCGTCGAGGGGCGGCCGGCGGGTCCACCAGCCGGCCGATTGTTCATAGAGATGGGCGGCTGCCAGCACGAGGCGGTCTTCGCCGCGCCGGCCGACGATCTGCAGCCCAACCGGCAGGCCGGAGTCCGTGAACCCGCAGGGCACAGAAACCGCCGGCAGGCCGAGCAGATTGAAGGGCGCCGTCGGCACGGTCCGCCGCCGCAGCACCTCCGACGAGTGGACCGCGTCGGCCGCCGCGATCGGCGGCGCCTCGGCGAAGGTCGCGGGCAGCACCAACAGGTCGACGTGGGCGAGCAGCTTGTCGAATTCGAGCACCGCCGCCCGGCGCACCCGCTGCGCCTGCAGGTACTGGACCGCCGGGATCGCGAGGCCCGCCTGCAGCCGCTCGCGCACGATGGGCCCGAAGTCCTGCGCGCGCGCGGCGAGCGTCTGTTGATGGTACGCCGACGCTTCCGCAAGACAGATCGTCCACCACGCGGCCACCATCTCCTCGAGCATCGGGAGGATGACCTCCTCCACCTCCGCGACCAGCGGCTGCAGCACGCGCACGGCCTCCCGCACGCACGCCGCCACGTCCGCCGACGTCTCCTTGGCGAGCTGGCCGTCTACCGCGCCGAGACGCAGAGACCGGACGGCCGGAGCGGAGGCTTCGAGCGGGAGCCGGCCGCCGGCGCCGACAGGGGCCGGCGCCATGGAGGTGGGGTCGGCCGGATCGA
>VBAK01000055.1 GCA_005882275.1 Candidatus Segetimicrobium genomatis | reverse complement strand
CGCCGCGTCGGCGCTGCTCGAACGGGGACCGCGTATGGCGGTGGTGAAGCTGGGAGACCGCGGCGCCTTCTACGCCGCCCCCGATGGCCGCGGCCACGTGCCGGCCGATGCGGTGCGGGCGGTCGATACGACGGCGGCCGGCGATGCCTTTGCGGCGGCGCTGGGGGTGGCGCTCGGCGAGGGGAGGGGGAGCGCCGACGCGGTCCGCTTCGCCACTCGGGTCGCCGGGATCAAGGTGACCCGGATGGGCGCCCAGGTCTCGATGCCGACGCGCGCGGAAGTGGAGGAGGCCATGCGGCAGTGAAGCGGCGCGGCATCCTCAATCCCGACCTGTCCTGCCTGATCGCCACCCTCGGCCATACGGATCTGATCTGCATCGCGGACGCCGGGCTGCCGATCCCCTCGGAGGTGACCCGCATCGACCTGGCGCTCAGGTGCGGCATCCCCCCGTTTGTGGAGGTCGTCAAGGCGATCCTCGATGAGGTCGTGGTCGAGGGGGCGGTCGTGGCCGGCGAGATGCCCGGCCGCAACCGGGCGTGCTACGACGCGCTGCGCGCGCTGCTGGGCCAGACCCCGCGGGAGCAGGTCCCGCATGAGCAATTGAAGGCGATGCTCCCCATGGTGCGCGGGGTCATCCGCACCGGGGAGTGCACGCCGTACGCCAATGTGCTGCTGCGCAGTGGGGTGGCGTTCTGATGGCCGCCGCGGGCGCGCCCCCGACAGAAGCCAAGGCCGCCCCGGCCGCGGAGCCCATCCTCAGGATGCGGCGCATCGTCAAGGAATTTCCCGGGGTGCAGGCGCTCGCCGGCGTCGACCTGGACGTGCTGCCGGGCGAGGTGCACGCGGTGGTGGGGGAGAACGGCGCGGGCAAGTCGACCCTCATCCGCATCCTCGGGGGAGTCCACCGGCCGGACGGGGGCGAGATCCTCCTCAGGGGGCAGCCGGTGGCCATTCCCACCCCCCGCCGCGCGCGGGAGTTGGGCATCGCCGTCATCCACCAGGAATTGAACCAGGTCGGACCGCTCTCCGCGGCCGAGAACCTGTTCCTGGGGGACGAGCCGCGCCGCTGGCGCTGGTTCATGGACTGGGACGTCCTGCGCGCCCGCGCCGGAGCACTGCTCGACGCCCTGGGGGTGCCTGTCGACCCCCGGGCCCGGGTGGATCTCCTGAGCGTCGCCGAGCGGCAGACCGTGGAGATCGCCCGGGCGCTGAGCCTCAAGGCCGACATCCTGGTCATGGACGAGCCGACCGCGGCCCTGACGCTCGAAGAAGTCGATCGGCTCTTTACGATCATCGGTGAGCTCCGGGCGCGGGGGGTGTCGGTGATCTACATCTCCCATCGGTTGGAGGAGATCTTTCGTGTCGCCGACCGGATCACCGTGCTGCGGGACGGCCACTACATCGGCACCTACGCGGCGGGCGAGATCGACATGGACGGGCTCATCCAGCGCATGGTGGGCCGCCGGCTGACCGAGAAGTATCCCAAGGCGCCCATCTCGTCCGGCCCGCCCCGGCTGGCGGTCCGGGGGCTGACCGCCGAGGGCCTGTTTTGGGACGTCTCGTTTGCCGCGCACGGCGGGGAGATCCTCGGGATCGCCGGCCTGGTCGGCTCCGGGAAGATCGAGGTGGCCCATGCCATCTTCGGCATGATTCCCCTCGACCGCGGCGAGATCGACGTGGAGGGGCGCCGGGCGGCGATCCGGTCCCCGGCCGAGGCGATCGCGCTGGGGATCGGCCTCGTGCCCGAGGACCGCAAGACCCTCGGGCTCGTCCTGGCCATGAGCGTGCGCGACAACGTCACCCTGCCGTCGATGGGGCGGATCAGCGTCGGGGGGGTCGTGCGCAGGGACAAGGAGCGGGCGCTCGTGGAGGAGGCGATCCGCCGCCTCGACATCCGCGCGCGGGGCGGGGACCAGGCGGTCCGCGACCTCTCCGGCGGAAACCAGCAGAAGGTCGTGGTCGCCCGGTGGCTGGAGGCCGGGGCGACCATCCTCCTGCTCTGCGAGCCGACCCAAGGGATCGACGTCGGCGCCAAGGTCGAGATGTACCGGCTGATGGTCGAACTGGCCCGCGCCGGGGTGGCGGTGGTGATGATCTCCTCCGAGATGCCGGAGGTCCTGGGGATGTCGGACCGCATCCTCGTGATGCACGAGGGGCGGGTCACCGCGGAGTTCACGCGCGGAGAGGCGACGCAGGAAAAGATCCTGGCGAGCGCGTCGGGGCGGCCGGACCGTGGCGCAGCCGGACGTTAAGGCGGTCGGGGAAGCTCCGGCCCGGCCGGCGCCGGCTCCGGTGCGCCTGAACCTCCAGCGCTTCGGCCTCACCATCGCGTTCGTGACGCTCGTCGCGGCCCTGGCGCTGCTCTCCCCCGCGTTTCTCACCGCCGAGAACCTGCTCAACGTCGCCCGGCAGGTGTCCATCAACGCGATCATCGCGGCGGGGATGACCTTTGTCATCCTGACGGCGGGGATCGACCTGTCGGTGGGCTCGCTCCTGGCCCTGGCGGGGGCGATCATGGCGGGCGCGCTGAAGGGCGGCGTCCCGCTCGCGCTGAGCCTCCTCGCCGGGCTCGCCGCCGGCACGGGGTTCGGGGTGGTGAACGGGCTCGCGGTGGCCAACGGCCGGGTGGCGCCGTTCATCGTCACCCTGGCGATGCTGACGATCGCCCGGGGAGCCACGCTCGTGTACACGGGCGGCCGCCCGATCAGCGACCTCGGTCCGGCGTTCGACTGGCTGGGGGGCGGCGATCTCGGCGGGATCCCGGTGCCTGTGATCATCATGGTCCTCGTCTTTGCGGCCGCCTACGTCATGCTGACCCAGATGATCGTGGGCCGGTACATCTACGCGATCGGGGGGAACGCGGAGGCGGCGCGCCTGTCCGGGGTGAACGTGGGCCGGACCACGGTCCTCGTCTACGCGCTGAGCGGCCTGCTCTCGGCCGTCGCCGCGGTCATCCTGACCGCGCGGCTGGATTCGGCGCAGCCCACCGCCGGGCTCGGGTACGAGCTCGACGCGATCGCCGCGGTCGTGCTGGGCGGCACCACGCTGATGGGCGGGGAGGGCGGCATCGGCGGGACCCTCCTGGGGGCGTTCCTCATCGGCGTCTTGAACAACGGTCTCAATCTCTTGAACGTGTCGTCGTTCTATCAGCAGGTCGTGAAGGGACTGGTGATCCTGCTCGCGGTCCTGGTGGACCAGCGGCTTCGCCGGCGGGGCGGGCGGCGCCGCGCAGCGTGAAAGACCACGGCCCCGAGGGAGGCGCGCGTATGAGAGGAACGTGGATTGCGGCGATGCTGGCGGCCGGGCTGATCGGGGCGGCCGCCGCCGGAGGGCCGGCGGCCGGCAGGCCCACGGTCGGACTGGCCATCTCGACGTTGAACAACCCCTTCTTCGTCGATCTGCGCGACGGCGCGCAGGCGGCCGCGGCGAAGGCCGGGGTGACGCTGGTCGTCCTCGATGCGCAGAACGACCCGGCCCGGCAGGCCAGCAGCATCGAGGACCTCATCGCCAAGAAGGCCGGCGTCGTGATCATCAATCCCACCGACAGCGACGCGATCGTGCCGACCGTGAAGAAGCTGAACGCGGCGAAGATTCCCGTGATCACCGTGGACCGCGCCGCGAACGGGGGGACCGTGGCCGCCCACATCGCCAGCGACAACGTGGCGGGGGGCGTGATGGCGGCCGACTACGTGGGCAGGCGTCTCGCGGGCAGGGGGAATGTCGTGATGCTGGAGGGCATCCCCGGATCCTCCGCCGCGCGCGACCGGGGTCAGGGGTTCCGCCAGGGGCTCAAGAAGTACCCCGGGATCAGGCTCGTGGCGTCCCAAACCGCCGACTTCGACCGCGCCAAGGGCCTCGCGGTCATGGAGAACATCCTGCAGGCGCAGAAGAAGATCGACGCGGTCTTCGCCCAAAATGACGAGATGGCGCTGGGCGCCGTCCAGGCGATCGAGGCGGCCAGGCGCAACCGGGTGATGTTCGTCGTCGGGTTCGACGCGATCGCGGACGCGCTGAAGGCGATCCGGGAGGGCAAGATGGCGGCGACGATCGCCCAGCAGCCCAAGGAGATGGGACGGCTCGCGGTCGAGGCCGCGGCCACGGTGCTGAAGGGCGGCGCCGTGCCGCGATTCACGCCCGTGCCGCTGCGCCTGGTGACCAAGTGACGGGGCTGCGGCGCTGGGCCGGGTACGGGGTCGCGAGCGCCCTCGTCATCGCCGCGCTCGCGCCCCCGGCCGCGGCGTTCGTGTCGCGCAGCGGGCCGTCGGTCGCCGTCACGGAGGCCGTGCAGGACGACCTGTACGCCGCGGGCGGCAGGGTCGCGGTGAATGGCCCGGTGGAGGGGGACGTGGTGGCCGCGGGTGGCTCCGTGGACCTGGGCGGGGTCGTGGGCGGAGGCCTGCTGGCGGCGGGCGGCAAGGTGACCGTGACCGGCGCCGTCGGCCGGAGCGTTCGCGCCGCCGCCGGGAGCCTGACCCTCGCGTCGCGGGTTCAAGGCGACGCGGTCCTGGCGGGCGGCGACGTGCACGTGACCCCTGCCGCCCAGATCGGGCGGGACCTGGTCGTTCAAGGCGGGAGCATCACCGTCTCCGGGATGGTGGCGCGGAATGCGTTCATCAGCGGTCGCATGGTGGTCGTCGACGGGGTGATTCTCGGCAGCGCTGAGATCCAGGGGAACCGGATCGTGCTGCTGCCGACCGCGCGAATCGGAGGAAAGCTGAGCTATCTCGCGGACGTGCCGCTCGAAATTCATAAGGGCGCGCAGGTGACCGGCGGCACGGCTCAGATGACCCCGCCCTCCGAGCCGGCCTGGGTGCGCGCGGCTCCGTTCGGCTCCGGCGTCCGGTTCTGGAAGGCCCTGGTCGAGGCCGCCGTGCTCCTCATCGTGGGGCTCGTGGCGTTCGGCGCCTCGCCGCGCGGAGTGACCACGGTGATCTTGGAGATCCGGCACCGGTTCGTGCGAAGCCTGGTCTTCGGGTTCGCCATGGTGGTCGCCGTCCCGGTGGCGGCGGTGCTCCTCCTGTTTACGGTGGTGGGCATCCCCATCGCGGGGATCGCGATGCTGTTCTACCTCGCCACCCTGTATCCGAGCCTCGCGTTCACGGCGGCGTGGGCGGGCCATGGACTCCTGAGTTTGATCCCGCGGCCCGTGCCGCCGGCGCCGGACCAATGGGGAGTGGTGTTGGGCGTGGTCGTGCTCGCGATGCTCTTTGCCGTCCCGTACGCGGGCTGGGCGATCCACCTGCTGGCGCTGTTCGTGGGGTTTGGCGCGTTGTGGTCGACGGTCTGGCGCGCCGTGTGACCGCCTGCGCGCGCCGCCGAGGACCTCAGGCGCCGCCGGACGCCGGCGGCAAGAGGCGGCGGACAAACCAGTCCCGCGCCAGGCGGGCGACGTCCTCCAGGGCTCCGGGCTCTTCGAAGAGATGTGAGGCCCCGCCGATCGTCGCGAGTTGCGTCACCCCGGGCAGCGCCCGCATCGCCTCCCTGGTCAGGTCGAGCACCGCGAGATCGCGTTCTCCCACGATGAACAGCGTGGGGGCGCGCACCGCCGATAGGTGCGGTTGTGCCAGATCCGGCCGTCCTCCCCTCGAGACGATCGCGGCGACCACGGCGGGGCGCCGGGCCGCCGCCACCAGCGCGGCCGCCGCGCCGGTGCTGGCGCCGAAGTAGCCGATCGGAAGGCCGCGGGTCTCCGGGTGCGCCCCGAGCCAGTCGGTGATCCCGACGAGGCGGTCGGCGAGCAGACGGATATCGAACCGGAGGCGCCCGGTGGCGGCGTCCGAGCGCTCTTCCTCCACGGTCAGCAGGTCGATCAGCACGGTGGCGAGCCCGGCGTCGCGGAGCGAGCGGGCCACGAATCGGTTGCGCGGGCTGTGCCGGCTGCTGCCCGACCCGTGCGCGAAGAGGACCACGCCGCGCCGTCCTTCGGGCGACTCCAGCGCGCCTTCGAGCACCGCCGACCCGGCGGGGATCGCCACCGGCAGGCCTGAGGACGGTCCCCCTGCGCGCTGCACTGGCGGGTTACAGCGTCCTGGTCACCTTGCGCAGGCCGCGGGGATGATCGGGATCGATCCCCTTGGCCTGCGAGAGGTGGTAGGCGAGGAGCTGGATCGCCACCCCATAGATGGGGGGCGCGAGCGCGCCCTCGGCCCGCGCCGCTACCCGGATCGGGACGCTCGCCAGGCGCAGCACCGCCGCGTCGGAGGAGAAGATGACGGTCTCCGCCCGTCGCGCGCGGAGGCGGGAGGCGACATCCGCCAGGTGGGCCAGGACCGGCCCGGGGGACGCGATGAGGAAGACCGGGAAGTCCGGTTCGACGAGCGCGATCGGCCCGTGCAGAAGATCGGCGGATGACAGGGGGAGCGCCACGACGTAGCAGGTCTCCATGAGTTTCAGGGCCAGTTCTTTCGCGGTCGCGAAGTCAAACCCGCGGGCGGCCACGATGCACTCGTGCATGTACCGGTACCGCTCCGCGATCCCGGCGACCTCCCCGTCGTGCGCCAGCACCGCGCGCTGCGCGTCGGGGATCGACGCGGCGTCCCCGCTGAGGCGCCGGTCGCCGGCCCATTCGGCCCCGAGCAAGGCGAAGGCGATCAACTGGTTGAGATAGGTCTTGGTCGCCGCCACGCTGCGCTCGTCTCCGGCGTGGGTGAGCACCACCTCGTGGGCGGCGCGGGCCAGCGCAGACCGCGGGCGGTTGGTGATCGCCACCGTCATCGCGCCGCGCGCGCGGGCCGCTTCCAGGAACGCGACGATGTCGGTGGATTGCCCGGACTGCGAGATGCCCACCGCCAGGTGCCGGCGCAGCCGGAGGCGCCCGCCCAGCAGGGTGATGATCGAGGGCGCCGCGAGCGTCACCGGAACCCCGAGGCGGGTCTCCAGAATGTACTTGCCGTACAGCGCCGCGTTGTCGGAGCTGCCGCGCGCGGCCATGAGGATGCCGGCGGGCCGGTACCGCCGCAGCCGCGCCCCCAGCGTCCGGATCCGTCCTCCCTCCCGCTCCAGGAGACGGGCGGCGGCCTGGGGGGCTTCCCGGATCTCCTTGAGCATGAACCGCGGCCCGGCCATCGCTCCTCCCGTTCGTGGACCCGCCCCTCACCCAACCACGACGGTGGCGCCGTCCTCGGCGCACTGATAGGGAAGGCCGGACGCTCTGGCGAGCATGTCGGCGCCCAGATGCGTGAGGATCATCCGCCTGGCGGTGAGATCGCCGAGGTGCGCGGTCAGGGTGTCCAGATCCATGTGCAGCTTGGTCTTTTTGTCGAACAAGTACGCTTCGACGATGAAAAGGTCCGCGTCCCGGGCGGCCTCGACGAGAGCGTCCGTCCAGCCCGTGTCGCCGGAGTAGGCGATGATCTTCCCGCCGCACTCGATGCGGAGGGCGAACGGAGGATCGCCGGAGGGATGCTCGACCACATACGGCGTGACCGTGATGCCGTCCAGCGCCTGGGGGCGTTCGGGCCGGAGCTCGATCAGCTCCAGGGGGAAGCTGGACCGGGTGCGGGACGAGTCGGGGAACAAGACCTCCATCGCGTCGGTGAGCCGCTTCCGCAGGCCCGGCGGCCCGGCGATGACCAGGGGCCGGGTGCGCCTGCGGAGGATCTGCGCGTCCAGCAGGAAGAAGGGAAGCCCGCCGTAGTGATCGCCGTGCAGATGGCTGAGGAGGATCAGATCGATCTCGGCGGGATCCACCCCGAAGCGGTTCATCGCGATCAGCGACGAGGCCCCGCAGTCGATCAGGAAGCGGGCCGTGTCCGATCGGACGAGAAAGCAGGTCTGGAAGCGTCCGCCGCTGCCGAACGCGTCTCCGCACCCGAGGAACCGCACCGTGACCTGACCCATGGCCCCTCCCCCGCGCGACGCGGCGTCCCCGCCTCAGAGGTCCGATCCAGGATGGCAGCCAAGATAAGAGTAGCATGAGGCGACGGTGGGGCGCGCTGCTGATCGCGGGGGTCCTGGTGGCCGGGTGCCTGGTCCGGGCGTCCGCGCAGGGGGGACGGCCGGGGGGGACCCTGCGCGTTGGGCTCGATGCCGATCCGCCGACCCTGGACCCGCACCGCTCGGGATCGGCGGTGGACCGGCAGGTGTTCCAGAACCTGTTTGACAAGCTCGTGGACCTGGACGGCGCGCTGGCGATCGTGCCGATGCTGGCGACATCGTGGGCGGTCAGCGCGGACGGACGAACCGTGACCCTGAGGCTCCGCCAGGGGGTCACGTTTCACGACGGCACGCCGTTCAACGCCGACGCGGTAAAGGCCAACTTCGACCGCATGCAGGATCCGCGCTTCCCCTCGGCGCGGCGGAGCGAGATCCGGCCGGTCGAGAGCGTCGTGGCGGCCGATCCCTACACGGTGCAGCTCGTGCTGGAGCGGCCCTACAGCCCGCTCTTGTATGTGCTGACCGACCGCGCCGGGATGATGGTGTCGCCGGCGGCCGCCCAAAAGGAAGGCCTCGACTTCGCTCTGCACCCCGTGGGAAGCGGGCCGTTTCGTTTCGTCGATCGGGTGGTGCAAGATCATATCACCCTCGAGCGCAACCCGCAGTACTGGAGGAAGGGCGAACCGTTCCTCGACCGCATCGTCTACCGGCCCATGACGGACGACAACGCCCGCGTGGCGAATGTGAAGTCCGGAGACGTGGACATCATCAACCTGGTGCCGCTACCCCAGGTCAGGGCGCTGGCCCAAGAGGCCGCGTCGGGCGGCGCGCGATTCCGGCTGCTCGAGCACGGGGCGTTTGCCTGGACGGGGATCGCGTTGAACGTGACCAGGCCTCCGTTCGACAACACGCTGCTCCGGCAGGCGTTCAGCGCGACGGTGGACCCGCAGATCCTCGTGAACGCCGTTCTGCAGGGCGCGGCCTACCCGGCCTACGCTCCATTTCCCAACGGCACCGCGGCGTACGACCCGGCGTGGCGGCTGCCGCCCCGGAAGATCGCGCTGGCGAAGGAGAGGCTGCAGGCCGCCGGCCGGCCGAACGGGTTCGCCTTCACGCTGCTCATCATGCCGGGACAGCAGCGCCAGGCGCTCGCCCAGGCGGTGCAGGCGATGGCGGCCGACGCGGGGATCGAGATGAAGATCCAGGTGCTGGAGCAGGGCGTCGTCATCGACCAGATCACCCACCTGCAGGAACAGGCGGCGGTCATCGAGTGGAGCGGGCGTCCGGACCCCGACTTCGACATCTACCCGTTCGTCACGCAGTCGGGGATCGGATCGTTCAACTACACGGGCTACGCCAACGAGCGGGTCCAGACCCTGCTCGACGCCGCGCGGGTGTTACAGAACATGAGCCAGCGGCGGCGGGCCTACCGCGAGGTCGTGCAGATCCTGGCCGACGACGTCCCGTACGTCTGGCTGTTCTTTCCCAAGGAATACAAGCTGGCGTCGACCCGCCTTCGCGGATTTGTCCACGTGCCCGACGGGATGATGCGGTTTCGGACGGTCTGGCTGGAACCCTAAGCCGGCCGGACGCAGAGTGCCCGCGCCCGGCCCCCTTCCCCGGCTTAGTTCGGGCTCGGCCTCCAGGGGATCCGCCCCCGCTCAATGCTCTGGAACACCCAGCTCTTCTCCCGCAGATGCTGCGGCAGCAGGGCGTGCAGCGTGGTCATCTCGTTGATCGCGGCCTGCACGGTGTACATCGCCTCGCGGCGGTTGTCCAGCCCGTCGTACTGCGCATTGATGGCGCGAAGCTTCTTGCGGATCGAGGTCAATCCCCCTACTACTTGATCGAGTGACACGATGGTCATGCTGCTCCCCTCGGGCCGGGTCATGGTGTGCCGTCAGATCGCTCTCTTCCGGCCGCGTTTTCCCCCGACGCTGAGAATGGTTCTGCCCTCCTCTTCCATCGGCCTTGATCCGTCCTGTGGATTTCGGGTCCCGTTAGAATGGAAAGGATCCTTCGCTCTGATGATTACCGCCCCGCGCGGCAGGCTTGATGGAAGTCTCTGAGAAGATTGGTGGCACATTGTCGGGCGGGCGCCCACGCCGAGGATCCCGGCGCCGCCTGTCCTGAGGCGCGGCCCACGCGGCCGCGATGGGCAGGTGCTTCACGCGCCGCGTCCGAACACCCCCTGCGCCGGCGTCCACAACGATC
This sequence comes from Candidatus Segetimicrobium genomatis, assembly GCA_005882275.1. Taxonomy (GTDB): domain Bacteria; phylum Sysuimicrobiota; class Sysuimicrobiia; order Sysuimicrobiales; family Segetimicrobiaceae; genus Segetimicrobium; species Segetimicrobium genomatis. The sequence continues at coordinate 2,318 of VBAK01000055.1, read as the reverse complement.
GCGGTCCGCGGGCGCCGCGGCGGGCCCAGCCCGGATGGAGGGGAGACCGATGGATGCAGCCGAGGCGTGCTACCTGCCCGCGGTGGAGATGGCCGCGGCGATCCGGTCCAAGAAGATCTCCCCGGTCGAAGTGGTCGATGCGGTGCTCGCCCGCCTCGATCGCCTCAACCCCACGCTCAACGCCTTCTGCACCGTTACCGCCGACGCGGCCCGCGCCTCAGCCCGAGAGGCCGAAGCCGCGGTGATGCGGGGCGGCACGCTCGGCATGTTGCACGGGATCCCGGTGTCCATCAAGGACCTGGTCATGACCAAGGGGATCCGCACCACGTGGGGATCCAGGTTGTACGAGCACTTCGTCCCGGACGAGGACGCCCCGGTCGTCGAGCGGCTCCGGCAGGCCGGGGCCATCGTGCTCGGAAAGACGAACACTCCCGAATTCGGCTTCAAGGGGGTGACCGACAACCCGGTCTTCGGACCGAGCCGCAACCCGTGGAGCCTCGCGCACACCCCCGGCGGGTCGAGCGGAGGCGGGGCCGCCGCGGTGGCCGCCGGCCTGGGGCCGCTGGCGGTCGGGACCGACGGCGGCGGATCGATCCGGATTCCGTGCAGCTGCTGCGGCATCTTCGGCTTGAAGCCGACGCTGGGGCGCGTCGCGGCCGCGCCCGTGTACGGCGGGCTGGAGACGCTCTCCCACACCGGGCCGATGACACGAACGGTGCGCGACGCGGCCCTGATGATGAACGCGATCGCCGGCCCCGACCCGCGCGATCTCGGCTCGCTGCCCGGCGATGGGATCGACTACCTCGCCGAGGCCGGCCGGGGAGTGGCCGGGCTGCGCGTCGCGTGGACGCCCGACTGGGGGTACGCGCCGGTGGATCCGGAGACCCGCCGGATCGCGGAAGCGGGCGCCCGCCGGTTCGCGGACACGGGCTGCCGGGTGGACGAGGCCCATCCCGGGTTTCCCAGTCCTGAGGAGCCGTTCACCATCGTCTTCGCCGGCTCGATGGCGGCGCGGCTGGCGGATAAGCTGCCCGAGTGGCGCGGCCGCTTCGACCCCGGGCTGGTCGAGGTGCTCGAGCACGGCATGCGCTTCTCCGCGGTGGATTTTGTCAACGCCGCCAACTGGCGGCGCACGCTCGGGGAGGCCTTCCGGCGGTTCTTCGCCCGGTACGACCTGCTGCTCACTCCCACGCTGGCCGCGCCTCCGCTGCCGGTCGGCGTCAATCACTACGAGGAAATCGGGGGGCGCAAGGTCGGGCGTCCGGGATGGTTCGCGTTCACCTATCCGATCAATATGACCGGGTTTCCGGCGGCGACGGTCCCCTGCGGGTTCACATCGGATGGGCTCCCGGTGGGGCTGCAGATCATCGGGCCCCGGCTGGCGGATGCGCTGGTGCTGCGGGCCGCGGCCGCGTTTGAGGCCGTCGCCCCCTGGGCCGGCAAACGCCCGCCGCTCGGCTGAGCGCCTGAGCCGCGTTGCGACCGCGGCCGCTCAACCCGCCGGGGGGGCCAGCGAAAAATGCGAGTGGACCGCGACCCACCGATCCCCGCGCGGGACCAGGATGACCGTCGCCCGGCCCGGCCTGGGGAACGTCGTCCCGTCAGGCCCGGCGCCGAGGGAGTCCCACGGCACGATCGCCCCAAGCATCGCCTCGTGCCCGACGCAGCGCATCTCGGCGAGACGGAAGGTGAACTCCCGGATGGTGGGCCAGATCTGCCGCCACTGCTCGCGCTCCAGGAGATCGCGCCCGGAGACGACGGCGGCGTGGGTGCCGAAGGCCTGGACGTCGGGGGCGAAAAGCGGACGGGCCGCCGCGTAGTCGACCGCGCGGACACAGCGCTGCAGGGTCGTCAGCCAGGATCTGGCCGCCTCGGTGAGGGGATGGCCGTCCGGAAGGACGCTTGCGGGCACGCGGACCACCGTCCACTGGGCGCGCGGAATCCGCGCGATCGCGACACTGGGCAGGATCGCGGGCCGCGCCCGGCCAACCCCTTCGCGTGTCCCGGCTGAGGTCCTGCCCGTAGAGAGGAGCGCGACCCGGTATGGCTGGTTCGGTGCAGATCTGCCCACCCGCCCCGCTGCAGACGTACGTTGAGGCCGTCTTCAACGCCATCGGCGCTGATGCCGAGATCGCCGGCGTGGTGGCGGCGCACCTGATCCGCGCCAACCTTTCCGGCCACGACTCCCACGGGGTCATCCGCGTGCCCCAGTACGTGGGCGAAGCCGACCGTGGCGCCCTGCGGCCGGCCGCCAGGCCCACGCTGGTGCGCGAGACCGAGGTGGCCGCCGTCGTCGACGCCAACCGCGGGTTCGGGCA
>VBAK01000054.1 GCA_005882275.1 Candidatus Segetimicrobium genomatis | reverse complement strand
AGGCGTATCGCCCCTACCACGAGATCCTCGCGGTGGCGAGCGCCCGCCTGATGGCCGCGCTGGGTCACCCGTTCCCGGCCGACCGGGAGCGGGTCCTTCCGGATTCCCTGCCATCGTGGCGGCCGTTTCCCGAAGTGCCCGCGGTCCTGCGCGCCCTCCAATCGGAGGGCCGCCGGCTGGCGATCCTCTCCAATGTAGACCACGCCCTGCTCCGGAGCTCGATCGCCCGGCTCGGCGTGGAGCCCCACCTGACGGTCACGGCGGAAGACTGCCGGTCGTACAAACCGGCGCGGGGCCATTGGGATCGCTTCCGCGACCTGAGCGGGGCGGCGGCGGCGGCCACCGTCCACGTCGCCGCCAGCCAGTTCCACGATATCGTGCCGGCCACCGCCCTCGGCTTCCGCACCGTCTTTGTCAACCGGCACGGCGAGCCCGTTGCGGCCGCGCCGACCCGGGCCGTCCCCGACCTCCGCACGCTTCCCGAAGTCATTCGCGATCTGGCCGGTCCTTGACACGATTTTACAGCCTCCAGTATGCTAGGGAGGCCGCGGGCCGGGACATGCGTGCCGAAGTGGCGGAATGGCAGACGCGCTACGTTCAGGGCGTAGTGGGCGAAAGCCCGTGGGAGTTCGAGTCTCCCCTTCGGCACCACACCTCACCCGCTCGATCACGACGGAGGTACGGGCGGTCGTGTGGGGATCGACGCCGCTGCAACGGCTGAACGAACAGTCCGCGGAAGGCATCGCGTGCCGGACGCCTCGGAATCGACGGACCTCGACCTGATCGTTCTCGCGCACCTGCGGGGCTACCCCGAAGAGCTGCGGCGGTTCAGCAACCTGATGAAGCAGGCCCATCCCCACGGGCGGACGGCCGTGGAGTTCTTCCTCTCCCGCCCGGTCGCCGGGGACTCGTTCCTGGCCGCCCTCTGCCGGCTCGTGCAGGCCGGCGAAGACATCGTGACGGTCGTCGAAGCCGCGGACCTCCTCGGCATGCCGCCCGGCCGTGTGCTCGAGCTCTCCGGCACCCCCGGATTCCCGCGTCCCCTCACGGGGGAGGGCCGGCATCAGGTCTGGCGCCGGACCGACATCACCGCATTCCGGAACCCGGGCGCGCCGGCCGCGGGCTGAAGGAGATCACCGGATGGCGAGGCTCTCCCTCTTGATCCGCTGCCAGGCGTGCGGACATGAGTTCGACACCGGCATCCGCATGGACCGGCGCAACTTCGCGCGGGCGACCTTTGCCAGCAATTACCACACCTGCCCGCGCTGCGGACGCCGCGGCACCTACCATAAGGAAGACTTCCGCGTACAGGAGGAGGGTTCGCCGAACTCACCGGGCGCCGGGCGCGGCGAGCAGTAGGGACCGCCCCGTGCAGCATCGAAGCGCCGTGTGCAGTGCTTGCGCCGCCGCGCGCCGGAGGCGTATAATCGATTCACTACCTGCGCATCCCGCATGCTCCGCACCTCTGGACGCACCTCCAACAACTCCGAGAGGGGGTACAGCATGGCGAAGTACGAGGCAAAGAAGTTCCGGTCGTTCGAGATCGAACTGGCCGGCATCAGCAAGAAAGCGATGGAGGAGCACTATAAGCTCTATCAGGGCTACGTCGGCAAAGCCAACGAGATCCTGGACCGTCTGGCGAGCGGCGGCGTCGACCTCACCAAGGCCAACCCCACCTACTCCGAGCTCCGCGAACTGAAGGTCGAGCTCTCCCGCGCCCTCGGGGGGATCAAGAACCACGAGGTCTATTTCAACCACCTCGGCGGGAAGGGCGGGAAGCCGGGCGCCAAGCTCCTGGGGCTGATCGAGAAGGCGTTCGGGTCGTTCGAGGGCTGGCAGGCCGACCTCCGGGCCACGGGGATCGCCGCGCGCGGCTGGGCGTGGACCGCGTACGACTGGGACACGGGGTCCCTCTTCAACTATATCGGGGACGAGCAGAACACCTACCCGATCTGGAACGGCACGCCGCTCGTGGCGCTCGACTGCTTCGAGCACGCCTACTTCATGGACTACGGCACGGGGAAGGCCGCGTACATCGACACCTTCTTCAAGCTGCTGGATTGGGGCGCCGTTGAGCGCCAGGCGGAGCATTTCGGGATCTTTAAGTAAGGTTGGCGCATGCCGGCGCCGGCCGGCGGGCCGGGAGCCCGGGGGACGCCCCCGGGCTTCCGTGTCTTGTGCGCCGTTCCCCGCGCGACTCGGGCATATATCAGAATAAGGTTGCGGCGCCAGCATCGACGCTCGCCGCGAGGTTGGTGACGATGTCGGTTCCGTTAACGCGATCCTGCCCGGGATGCGAGGGGGAGATGGAGCTCCTCACCGCCGACGAAGGCGGAGAGGTCGTGATTTACGAGTGCCCCGAGTGCGGCTATCAGGTTGAGACGCCGGTCGAATCCGAGGACGACGAACACGAAGACCGTCAGGAACCTGAGGGGGAGGACGAGATCCCGGCAGAACTGCTCGAGCCCGACGAGGACGCGTAGCGCTTAGGAGCGCTCCGGGGCGCGAATCTGCCGGAGGAGGTTGGCGAGCTCGACCGCGGCGAGGGCGGCGTCCTCACCCTTGTTGCCGTGCGCCCCTCCGCTGCGGGCCTCGGCCTGCTCGAGCGTCTGGGTCGTGAGCACGCCGAACGTCACGGGCAGCGCCGCCTCGAGGGACACCTGCACCAGGCCGGTCGTCGCGCCGAGGGCCACATACCGATCGTGGGTCGTCTCCCCCCGGATCACGCAGCCCAGGCACACCAGGGCATCGTACCGGCCGGACCGGGCCAGGGCCTGGGCGACGACCGGGAGGTCGTACGCGCCCGGCGCCCAGGCCACGTCCACCTGGTCCTCCGGCACCCCGCACGTGCGCAGCGCGCCGAGCGCCCCGTTGAGCAGCCGGCGCGTGATCTGCTCGTTGAACCGGCTGACGGCGACCGCGATGCGCAGCCCGGCGCCGCCGCGCCCGCCCCGGAGAGGTTCGCCCACCCGTCTCCGCCCCCAGTCTCGCCCGGCTAGTCGACGTTCAGCAGGTGCCCGAGCTTGTGGCGTTTCGTCGCCAGGTACCGGTAATTTTCGGGATTCGGCGTGACCTCGATCGGCACGCGGCTGACCACGTCGATCCCGTAGCCCTCCAACCCCACGCGTTTGGCGGGATTGTTCGTCAGCAGGCGGATCCGCCGCAGGCCGAGGTCGGCCAGGATCTGCGCGCCCACCCCGTAGTCGCGCGGGTCCGGCGCGAAGCCGAGGAGCTCGTTCGCTTCCACGGTATCCTTCCCCGCGTCCTGGAGCGCGTAGGCGCGGATCTTGTTGGCGAGACCGATCCCGCGTCCCTCCTGCCGGATGTAAACCAGCACGCCCCGGCCTTCCCGGCTGATGGCGTCGAGCGCCCGGCGCAGCTGCTCGCCGCAGTCGCACCGCAGCGATCCAAACACCTCTCCGGTCAGGCACTCCGAGTGCATGCGCACGAGAACCGGGTCCGCTCCCGCCAGATCTCCGCGGATCAACGCCAGATGGGTCGCCCCGTCCAACGTGTTCTGGTAGACGGCGGCGGTGAACTCGCCGAAGGCGGTGGGCAGCCGGGTCCGCCCCTCGCAGACGACGAACCGGTCCCGCTCCAGCCGGTAGCGGATCAACTCGGCCACGGAGATGATGGGCAGCCGGTGGCGCGCCGCAAACGCCCGCAGTTCGGGGAGGCGCGCCATCGTGCCGTCATCGCTCATGATCTCGCAGAGCACCCCCGCCGGGAGGAGGCCGGCGAGCGTCACCAGGTCGATCGCCGCCTCGGTGTGCCCGGCCCGGCGCAGGACCCCGCCGGCGATCGCCCGCAGCGGGAACACGTGCCCGGGCCGGCTCAGGTCCTCCGGACGCGTGGCGGGGTCCACGAGCGCCCGAATGGTGGCCGCCCGGTCATGCGCCGAGATCCCGGTCGTGATCTTGTGCTTGGCGCCGACCGAGACCGCAAAGGCGGTGCCCTGGTGGGAAGTATTGTGCTGCACCATCTGCGGCAGGTTGAGCGCGTCCAACCGCTCGCCGGTCATCGGCACGGTGATGAGGCCGCGGGCGTGCTTCACCATGAAGTTGACCGCCTCGGGCGTCACCCGTTCCGCGGCCATGACCAGATCCCCTTCGTTTTCGCGGGATTCGTCGTCCACGACGACGACGAACCCGCCCCGGCGAATGGCCTCCACCGCTTCGGCAATCGCGGCGAACGCGGCCGTGTGCCGATCCCCGCCGCTCATGGAGTGCTCCTCCGCGGCGGCGACTCGGGCGCGTACGCGGCGAGCAGCCGCTCCACGTACTTGGCGAGGACGTCGGCTTCGAGGTTCACCGCCGCGCCGGGCCGGGCGCCGCCCAGCGTGGTCACCGCGCACGTATGGGGGATCAGACACACCGTAAACCGGTCGCCGGCGGTCCCGGCCACCGTGAGGCTGACCCCGTCAACGGCGACGGAGCCCTTTGCCACGAGGTATCGGGCGACCGGCGCGGGCGCCTCGATCTCGAGCCACCAGTCATCGCCCCGGCGCTCCCGGCCGGTGATGCGGCCCACACCGTCCACGTGGCCCTGCACGACGTGCCCCCCCAGGCGGTCTCCCACGGCGACGGCGCGCTCCACGTTCACGACATCGCCGACCTCACACCGCCCCAGGGTCGTCCGCGCGACCGTCTCGCCCGTGAGGTCGGCCTCGAAAAGCCTGCCGGCGATCCACGTCACCGTCAGGCACGTCCCGCTGACCGCGATGCTGTCGCCCACGCGCACCCCCTCCAGGCCGCATCCGGCCTCGACGCGCAACCGGAGGGACCCGTCGCCCGGCCGCACCGCCCGCACGACCCCGGTCCCCTCTACGATGCCGGTAAACATTGCGCGCGACCCTCCCCCGCCCGGCCGGAGCCGGTCTCCGGATCCCACGGCGGCGGGACGAGGTAGCCCTCGATGACCACGTCCTGTTCCATCTGGCGGACGACGGGCCGGGCGAGCCGCCAGGCCCGGGCCAGCGTCTCCACGCCCGCCCCACCCACGGGACGCGGCCCCGGACCGCCGACCAGCACCGGGGCGACGAACGCCAGCACCTTGTCCACGAGCCCGGCGTCGACGAAGGCGCCGTGGACGATCCCTCCCCCCTCCACCAGCAGGCTCATCACTCCCCGCCGCCCCAGCGTTTCGAGGACCGGCTTGAGGTCGACCCGCCCTCCGGGTCCGTCCGCCACGCACACCTCCACGCCCTGCCGTTCCAAGATTTCGCGGGCGAGCGGCGACGCGCGGCTCGTCGTCGCGACGATCACCGGCGCGCCGTCGCGGGCGAGCACCCGCGCGTTTGGGGGAATCCGCAGCGTGCTGTCCAGGACCACGCGCGCAGGCTCGCGGGGCGTCTCCCCCCGCGCCGTGAGCCGCGGATCGTCCTGCAGCACCGTCCCGATCCCGACCAGGATCGCGTCCGATGCCGCCCGCACCTCGTGCACCAGCGCGCGCGAAGCCGCTCCGGAGATCCAGCGCGAGTCCCCCGCGCGGGTGGCGATCCGGCCGTCGAGGGTCATCGCCCATTTGGCCGTCACGAACGGCAGCCCGGTGGTGCGGTGCTTGATGTAGGCTTCGTTGAGCTGCGACGCGCCGCCCCAGGCTGCGCCCACGGCCGTCTCGATCCCCGCCTCGGCGAGGCGGCGCAGCCCGCGGCCCCGCATCTTCTCGTCGGGATCCTCCATCGCGGCGACCACGCGGCGGATCCCTCTGCCGATGATCGTCTCGGTGCAGGGCGGTGTGCGCCCCCAGTGCACGCAGGGCTCGAGCGTCACGTACAGCGTGGCGCCCCGGGCGGCCTCGCCCGCCTCGTCGAGCGCCAGGACCTCGGCGTGGGGCGATCCCGGCCGGGCGTGATAGCCGCGGCCGACGATCCGGCCGTCGGAAACGACCACGGCCCCGACCATCGGGTTGGGGCTCGCCGTCCCCGCGCCGCGGCGCGCGAGTTGAAGCGCCTTCTGCATGTAGCGCTCGTCCGAATCAGAGATCTGACCCAAATAAAACACCCCGCAGGCAAAAACGCCTCCGGGGCATGACCCCTGCGGACCGATCCAAAGACCGGTCCCCGCCTTCTACCATCCGGACTTTACCGTCGGCTCTGGACTTTCACCAGATCCTGCCTGCTCGCGCCAGGCGAGCGGGCTCGCGGGCTGTACCGCCGATCGGGAATTGCCGGCGACGCCGGCTCACCCTGCCCCGAAGGCAAGAGGAAGCATAGCACGGGGTTTCGGAAGGGGTCAAGTCGCGGGGAGCAGCCTCACGCGGCGCATCAGGGGCTGCATGGAGAGGCCCTGTCCGATCAGCGTGAACACGACGAGGCCAAAGACGGCCGCCGCCACGTCATCGCGCCCCGGCAGGCCGGCGACGAGGTCCAGCACCAGCGCGATCGCCACCCCGCCCCGCAGGCCCCCCCAAAAGAGCACGTGCCGCCACGCGGGGGAAATGCCGGCGCCGGCGCGCCGCGAGACGGCGGCGAACCCGTACACGGTGATTGCGCGCGCCGCCAGCGCCGCGGCGATGACGGCGGCGATCAGGGCGCCGTGGCGGGCAAGGTGGGCTCCGGTGACCTGCAGCCCGATGAACAGGAACAGCGCCGAGTTCGCCAGGAAGGCGAGAAAATCCCAGACCGTCCGGAGCGTCTCCCCCCCGGCGCCGGTCAGGCCGCGCCGGCCGGAGCTCGCGAAGACCACGCCCGCGCACATCACCGCGATGATCCCGCTGGCCCCCACGCGGCCGGCGGCCAGCAGCGAGCCGACCAGCAGAATCAGGCTTCCGAGCGTCTCCACCAGCGGCTGCGCCACGCGGCCGAGGACGTACGAGACGCCCGCCGCCAGGAGCACGCCGACGAGGCCCCCCGCCGCGATCAGCCAGACAAACTGTCCCGCGGCGGGCCAGAAGCCTCCCACGGCCGGACCGCTGACAATCGTGAACAAGACGATCGCGACGCCGTCATTGAGCACGGCCTCGCCCTCGAGGACGGCGGCGAGCCGGGGATCGAGCCCCGCCTCCCGGACCAGCGCAATGACGCTGACCGGATCGATCGCGGCCGCGATCACCCCCAGCAGCATCGCAGCCCGCGGGGGCACGCCGGCGGCCGCCGCCGCCCATCCGATCGCGACCGCCGCCACGAGGGTCCCCGGGATCGCGAGCAGGCCGATGAGCAGGCCGTAGGCCCTGAGGTGCGCGGGCGACAGATGCAGCGCGCCCTCGAACAGCAGGGGCGGGATCACGATCGTGAGCAGCACCTCCGAGGAGACCTCAACGGGCGGGAGGAGGCGAAGGGCGCCGGCGGCCAATCCGGCGATGACGAGGGCGACCGTATACGGGAATCGCAGGCGCTGCGCGACGATGGCCACCACGGCGGCGGCGACCATGAACAGCAGCGCGAGCTGCATGGAGATTACGCCTCGGCGAGATCTCCCACGACGCCCTGCGTGGCGCGGACCAGCGCGTGGGGGCTGACGGCGAACACCGCGTGCGGGGTGCCGGCCGCCGCGTAGACGACCTGATGCCGCAGCAGGGTCTCGTCGACGAAGACCGGCAGGGCCACCGGGTGCCCCACGGGGGGCACGCCGCCGATGCTGAACCCGGTCGCTTCCCGGACCGCCTCGGGCGCGGCCTTTTCGATGCGGGCGGCGCCGGCGAGTCGGGCGAGCTTGTGGAGGTCCACGCGGTTGACGCCGGAGGCCAGCGCCAGCACGAGCCGTCCGTCGGCGACGAACACGAGGGATTTCACGATCTGCGCGACCGTGGTGCCGACCGCGCGCGCCGCCTCCACGGCGGTCCGTGTGCTCTCCGGGAACTCGACGATGTCAGCGTCGATGCGCAGGGTGGCCAGGGCGGCCCGGACGCGTTCGATGGCCGGGCTGGACGCGCGGCGGTCGGAGGGGGTCGCCAGGCTATTTCTTGGAGAAGGTGTGCTCGTAGAGGATCACGAGCCAGCGCTGCTCCTGGTTCAGGCTCGTCTCCCACGGCGGCATCGCCGAGCCGGCCCCGCTGAACGGAGACACGGTGCCGCCCTTCGAAAGGCGCCAGAACCAGTACCCGTCGGGCAGTTGCGTATGGATCGGGGTGGTGAAATTTGCCGGCTTGGGATTGAGCGACGCGCCGGCGGCCCCGTTGCCCAGGCCGGCCGGTCCGTGGCAGATGGCGCAGTTGGCGTCGTAAATGGCCTTGCCTTTGGCGAGGTTCTCGGGCGTCGGCTGCAGGGGATCCTTCGCCGATGCGAACGCCGCCGGGGGCTGCGGGCGGGGGGAGTCCGGGTTCTTCGGGTAGTCGGTCGCCGCCGCGAGGGCGGGTCCCTTGAACGGGGCGGCGGGCGCGGTCACCGCGGCTGCCTCCGGCTGCTCCGGGTGTTTTCGCATCGCGAGGATGTCTCTTCCCGTGCAGGCGGAGAGACCGAGGCACGCCGCGAGCGTCACCCCGGCAAGGCGCGTGCAAGACGGCATCGACCACCCCCGGACGGGCAACGAGGATTGCATACGATGGACCCGAGATGCGGGACCCGTGTAAGGTACAACGGTGAGGCGGGATTTCCCTGCGCTCGGCGCCGAACGCCGGCTCACCGCGGGGCGGACTCGAGCAGGCGGTCGAGCCGCTCGATGAGCAGCCGCTCCCCTTCGGACCCGACGAACCCGCCCACGACCTTTCCCTGGACGATGCCGTTGGCCCCGATGAACACGGTCGTGGGGAGGCCCGGGACGGCGTAGGCGTCCATCAGCCGCTCGTCCGCGCCCCGGACCAGCGTGTAGTCCACGTGATACCGGGTGAGAAACGCCCGGGCGTCCGCCTCCAGATCCTCGGTGTCCACACCGACGAACTCCACGCCCCGCGGCCCGTAGCGATTGTGCAGACGGACCAGGAGAGGCATCTCCTCCCGGCACGGCACGCACCAGGACGCCCAGAAATTGAGGAGGACCGGACGCCCCCGCAGGCTGTGGAGGCTCAGCGTCCCGCCGGACATCAGGGGGAGCGAAAAGTCGGGCGCGGGGCGTCCCACGGGCGGGCCCCCGCCGCCCTCCGGCCCCGTCGCGAGCCCCCCGCGCGGCCCGGGAGGAGCCATGCGGATGAGCGTCATCGCGACCCCCACCGCGATCAGCAGACCTCCCACCAGCACCGCCGGCCAGAGGGAACGGCGGGACTGCACCGGCGCGCCGGGGGTGTCCATCCGCCGCCCGGCCTCAGTAGGCGCGGGCGTAGTAGACGACGTGGCGCGCGACGCCGCCGCAGGAAGGGCAGGGGCCGCCGGGCGTCTCCGTCGAGATCAGGCGAGGCGATGCCCCACCCTCGCGGCGGAGCGCTTGCTCGCACGCCTCGGCGCCGCACCAACCGACCCGAACGAATCCGCTCCGGGCGGCGATCGCGGCGGCGAATTGTTCGCGGGTCGTCGCGGTCACGATGTGGCCGTCCAGGTAGGCTTTGGCCTGCTGCAGCAGCGTCTGCTGGATCTCCGCGAGGATCGAGGAGACCGCCTCGGCCAGCCCGTCGAGCGGCACGGACCGCTTGCCGCCGCCCACCCGCGGGACGAGGACGGCCTGCCGCTGGGCCAGATCGCGCGGCCCCAGCTCGATGCGCAGCGGGACCCCCCGCATCTCCCAGTCGTTGAACTTCCAGCCGGGGGTCACCTCCGTCCGATCGTCCAGCCGGACCCGGACCGCGGGCGCGAGCCCTGAGGCGATCGACCGGGCCGCCGCGAGCACCTCGTCGCGCCCCTTGCCGGACAGGATCGGCACGATCACCGCCTGATACGGCGCCACACGGGGCGGGAGCACGAGCCCCCGGTCGTCGCCGTGGGCCATGATCAGCCCGCCGAGCATCCGCCAGCTCAACCCCCAGGACGTCGTCCACACGAACTTCTCGGTGTTGTCACTGTCGAGAAATTTGATGTTGAATGCTCGGGCGAAGTTCTGGCCGAGGTTGTGCGAGGTGCCGGCCTGGAGCGCCTGGCCGTCGGGCATCAGGGCCTCGATCGTGTACGAGTGCAGCGCGCCGGGAAACCTCTCGCTGTCCGGCTTCCGGCCCGAAAGCACCGGGACCGACAGATCGGTCTCGGCGAAATCGCGGTAC
>VBAK01000146.1 GCA_005882275.1 Candidatus Segetimicrobium genomatis | reverse complement strand
ACCGGACGCTGATCTGGCCGTGGCTGGGCACCCTCTGCGCGGTCTCCAAAGCCCGGCAGGGGGACCGGGAGGGCGCCTTTGCCGACCTCGCCCGGATCGGGGAATGGTACCTGCGCTACAACGCGGTGAACGAGGTGTACGATGCCGGCGGCACGCCGGTGACCCGGCGATTCTACACCGCCGAAGTTCCGTTTGCCTGGAACGCCGGGGTCTATATCTACGCCGTCCACGAACTGGGACTGGCCGGCGGGTTCAGCGTGTAGCGATGCCGGCGGCCCTCAGGCTTCTTGAGGCTGGCGCAGCTCGACACCGGCCCAGGCCAGCCACACGACGTCGAAGACGATGGTGCCGAGGAACACGGGGAACGACGCCGAGGCGAACACGCCCGCAAGGTTCAGGAGTCCCGCAATGACCCCCACCCAACCCACGATAGGATTGAGGGCGGCGGTCTCGATGACCGCCCATCCGGCAATGAGCAGCGCGGCCCCCACGAACCCACTCCCAAGCACCTGGGCGCCCCCGGCCGCCGCGTGGAGGGCGAGCCAGGCATGGCCTGCCCCCACCTGATCTTTCACCGCGTAGTCGGCGAGTTGAAGGCCGCCCTTCCACTGGAGCAGGGAAGAGAGCGCATACCCACCCAGCCCCACCGTGACGAAATAGAGAATGGTGGCCGCTCTGGTTGGGGCCCCCGCCTTGAGCCGGTGTGAGAGGCCAATCGTAAACACGATCCCAGGAGCGGCGGCAAGGGTACCAACGATGCCCACCAGCCTCCACAGACCGCGCTTCAAGGCGATCATGGCCAGTGCCTGGGCGGGATCGCCGGCCGTGTGCGGATCCATCCCCATGGCCATCGTGAGGATCAGGAACAGCACAAGCAGGACGGCGCCCACGATGCCCGCCGTGCCGCCGTTTCGCTGAGTGGCGTCCACTCCGCACCTCCCTGGGATGCGCTGAGGAACGAGATTCACCCGACACCGTACGGCATCGTCCCGTCTCGCCCCTGCCGGGCGGTCGTCAAGACATCCGGATGTCGAGCCAGCCGTAGGGCGTCACCCGGACCTGGTCGCCCGCGCGCACCACCACCGTCGTCGTCGCGGACTCGAAGATCGCCGGCCCGCCGACCTCGACCTTGGGTGTCAGGCTATCCCACCGGTAGACCGGAACCTCGGTCCACGCGCCCAGATAGGCGCGCCGCCGCTTCGCCGGGGCCGCCGCCCCGGCGGCGGGCACGCGCGGTTCCACCGGGGTGACCGGGAGCGCGCCGACGATCGTCAGGCGGGCATTGACCAGCACGACGTCCTGATCCTCGGCGCTGTAGGTATAGAGCGCCTCGTGGCGGCGCCGGAACCGCTCGACGACCTGATCGATCAGATCCGGCGCGTCCATCGCCAGGCCGTCGAGCGGCACGCCGATCTCGTAGATCTGCTCTCCATACCGCATGTCCAGCGACTTCCGGAAGAGGGGCGCGCCCGTCGCCGCCTCCCCGAGACGCATCCGCCCCTCGGCCTCCATCTCCGCAAAGAGACGGCCGAGACCGGCCGCCCCCACCCGGTGCACCTCCCCGACCTGCGTCCGCACGAGCTCGTACCGCAGATCGGTCGCGAGCATCCCCCAGGCGGAGAGCACCGCGGCCACACGGGGGATGACCACGCGGCCGATCTCCAGTTGACGCGCGACCTGGGTGATGTGGAGGCCGGCCGCTCCGCCGAACGCGAGGAGGGTAAACCGGCGGGGATCGACCCCGCGCCGCACCGAGACGATCCGGATCCCCTCGGCCATGGCGGTGTTGACGACCTTGTGGATCCCCTCGGCGGCGTCGACGGCCGAGCAGCCGAGTTGGCCGGCGACCTGTTCCACCGCGCGCTGTCCGGCCCCGGCGTCCAGCGGCGTGCGGCCCCCCAGGAAGTTCGCCGGGTCCAGGAACCCCAGCACCACACTGGCATCGGTGACGGTCGCGGCGGACCCGCCCCTGCCGTAACAGGCCGGCCCGGGCACGGCGCCGGCGCTCTGCGGTCCGACGTGGAGGATGCCGCCGGGGTCCACGCGGGCGATCGAGCCGCCGCCGGCGCCGAGCGTGTGGATGTCGAGGCTGGGAAGCGCCACCTTGTGCCCGCCGACGACCTTGTCGCCGGTGGTGGGGGGCTCGCCCCCTTCGAGCAGAGCGATGTCGGTGCTGGTGCCGCCCATGTCGAACGTGATGAAGTCGCCCCCCCCGAGGAGGCGTGCGCAGTACCGGCTCCCCGCCAGGCCGCCGGCCGGGCCCGACAGGATCGCCCCGGCCGCGAGCCGCACGGAGTCCTGGATCCCCGCCACCCCGCCGTGCGACTGCATGATGAGGACGTCGCCGCGGTACCCGGCGTCCGTGAGCCGCGTCGCCAGCATCCCGAGGTAGCGGGACAGGGCCGGCCCCACGTAGGCGTTCACGACGGTCGTGCAGACCCGCTCGTATTCCTTGATCTGGGGGAGGACGTCGGAGGAGACGGAGATGTAGGCGGCCGGCATGCGCTCGGCCACCCTCCGCCGGGTCGCGGCCTCGTGACGGGGGTTGCGGTAGGCGTGGAGGTAACAGATCGCGACCGACTCCACCCCCGCCCGCTCGAGCGCGCGGATCCCCGCCTCGACGGAGGCCTGGCTCAGCGGAACGGCGGCGGTCCCGTCGAACCGGATGCGCTCGCGGATCCCGATCCTGAGCGCTCTGGGGACCAGCGGGACGGGCGGCGGCATCCGGAGGTTGTACCGGTCCTCCTTCAACCCCTCGCGCATCTCGAGGACGTCGCGGTGGCCCTCGGTGGTGAGCAGGCCGACCCGCGCGCCTTTCCGCTCGACCAGGGCGTTCGTGGCGACCGTGGTCCCGTGGACGAGCCGGTCGGTCTCGGCCAGCAGCGCGGCCAGATCCCGCCCCAACTCGCCGGCGAGCAGCCCCAGCCCTTCGAGGATGCCGCGCGAGGGATCGTCGGGGGTGGACGCCGATTTGGTCAGGGCCACCCGTCCGGCCTCATCGACCGCGACGAGGTCGGTGAACGTCCCCCCGACGTCGATGCCGATCCGAAACATTGACCGTCCCGAGTCGCGGCTCAGCGCCGCCCGCGCCGCGGCCGGCTCACCGCCCGCGCGCGTCTCCCGGCGACGAACCCGTTGTCCAGGTCCGCGGCCCGCGCCGCGGGATCGCGCTCCGCCGGATCGCCGTAGCCGCCGCCCCCGGAGGACTCCACGAGAAAGACGTCCCCGGGGCGAACCGGAATCCCGACCTCCTTGGTCGCAAGCCACCGGGATCCCGAGCGGGAGACCAGCCGGTAGCGATGCGGGAGGCCGTCCTTGCCGCCGAACAGTCCGTACGGGGCATGGCGGACCCCATCACCCGCGGTGTTGGCGCGCGCCGGCTCATCGGTCTCCATCTTCATCGACAAAATTGACCCGACCCCGCCTCGAAAGCGCCCGGCCCCGCCCGAGCCCGGCCGGAACTCGTGCCGCCCGAGGAACAGCGGGAACCGCACCTCGGTGACCTCCACGCTGCCGAACTTGATGCCGCCGGCCGCCTGTCCCTCCCCCGCCGACGGCCAGCCGTCCCCGGCGGCCGACGCGCCGCCGCCGGGCCGGGCGTGGAACATGTGCCAGATGAACGGCCGCCGCGTCCGGGGATCGACCCCGCGGATGGAGATCCGGAACCGGCGTCCCCATCCCGCGATCGCGCGCTCCGGACACGCCCCGGCCAGCGCCTTGATCACCGCCTCGGCGATCTCCTGACCGCAGTGGTTCGTCGAGAGGGTCACGGGCGCGGGGGGATGCGGCCACACGATGGTCCCCTGCTTGAGCTGCACGGTCAGGGGGCGGAACGTCCCGTCGTTCTTCGGAATGTCGGGGTCGATCAGGTAGGCCAGGGCCATGTGGACCGCCGACATCGTGTTGGGGTACGACGAGTTCACGAATCCTTCGACCTGGGGATCGCTCTCGGTCAGGTCGACCGTCAGCTGGTCTCCGGCCTTTCGCACGGTCGCCCGGATGGCGATGTCGGTGGCGCCGTGGCCGTCGTCGTCCAGCACGGCCATCCCGCGGTAGACCCCGTCCTTCCACGCGCGGATGCAGGCGCGGGTCTGACGCTCGGTGCTGTCCAGGATCTCCCCGACCGCCGCCGCCACCGTATCGACGCCGTGCTCGTCCACGAGGCGGAGCAGACGCCGCTCCCCGAGCCGGGCGGAGCCGATCGACGCCCGCAGGTCGCCGAGGAAGTCCTGCGAGTGGCGCACGTTGGCCGCGATCATCTGCATCACGTCCTTGCGCAGCTCGCCGGCGTCGTAGAGCTTGAGGGGCGGGATCCGGATCCCTTCCTGCCAGATCTCGGTCGCCGCGGGGTTGTAGGCGCCGTGCGTCGAGCCCCCGATGTCGCTCTGGTGGGCGCGGTTGATCGACCAGAAGGCCAGATGGCCGTGCGCGAAGACGGGGAGGAGCACCGTCAGGTCCGGGAGGTGGTTGCCCCCGTGGTACGGGTCGTTCAGGAGGAAGAGGTCGCCGGGCCGGAGGCCGCCCTCGAAGTCCTCGAGGACGGCCCGCACCGCCCACGGGAGCCCGCCGACGTGGATCGGCACGTGCTCCGCCTGCGCCACCAGCCGGCCCTGCCCGTCGCACAAGGCGGTCGAGAAGTCCCGGCTCGAATTCAAGATCTGGGAGTAGGCGGTGCGCAGCATCGCCTCGCCCATCTCGGCCACAATGGCGACGAAGCGGTGCTGCACCACAGAGACCGTGATCCGGTCGAGCATCGGGAGTGACCCTGTGTTGGACTGGGCTCGATGAATGGTTCCGCTCCCGGCCCGCTTCTCCTTCGCCGCGCGGACCAACTATGCTAGGATGAAGGACATGCAGGCATCTCCGCCACCGCTCTGGCGCGCCGCGGCCACCGCTGCGGCCCTGGTGGTCACCCTCGGGCTGCCGAGCGAGAGGACCGCGGCCCAGCCGCCTCTCCCTGAGGAGGTCCGCTCCCGCGTGTCGGCGGCGAGCGGGACCATTTCCGGCACCGCGGACGCCGTGTTCAAGCTGTGGATCGAGAAGCCGGTGAGCGGGCGGCCCAACTGCGTGTTCAGCGGAACGCTGCGCCTCGACCAGGGGCGCCAGACGCTCAGCGTCGGGGAGGTGACGGCCGGCACGTTCTGCGGCGCCATCAACCAGTACGTCGTCGGCCGGCTGTTCGAATCCAGCGAGCCGGTGGGGACGTTTCTGTCGAGGTTCGACCTCACCGTGCTCGGGGAGAAGCTCGTTGACGATGACCGGTACTATCTGGTCCAGGGCAAGGCCCGGGATCCCAACAACAATCCCCGGGGACTGATCGTCTGGATCGACTACGATCGAGGCCTGGTGATCGACGGGACGCTCCAGTACACGTGGGGGCGCGTCGATGTCGAGCAGCGGTACTCCCTCATGCACGGGATTTGGGTGCTCACCGAGCAGGTGCTGCACTCGACCCGGTTCGATGCGTCCCTCAAGGCCGAATACACCAATTTCCGCTTCGCCTCCCCGTAAGTCTACCCGCCCATGATCTCCTGCTGACCGGCCTCCAGCCCGAGATATTTCGGGATCGGGGCGGGCCCCGGGACCTCGGGCGAGGGGGGCGGCTCCCGGCGCGGCGCGGGCGGGGTCAGCCCGGCCAGGTCATCGGGGCGGACCGGGGCCCGATGGAGGTCGCGGCCGGTCGCGTCGCGCAGCGCGGCCAGGATCGCCGCGGTCGAGACGACGGTCGACGGCTCGCCCGCCCCCTTCGCGCCAAACGGGAGCCCCGGCTCGGGCTCCTCCACGAGCGCGGCGAGGACGGGCGGCATATCCAGGATCGTCGGGATCAGATAATCGGTGAACGACGCGTTTTCGATCAGCCCGTCGTGGAGCCGCACTTCCTCCATGAGGGCCAGCCCCAACCCCTGCGCGGTTCCGCCCTCGATCTGGCCGTAGACGCTCTGGGGGTTGAGCGCGCGGCCGACGTCCTGCGCCGTCGCGATCTGGACGACGCGGACCAGCCCGAGATCGGCGTCCACGTCGACGACGGCGCGCTGCGCGGCAAAGGCGAACGCCACATGGGGGTCGCCCTGTCCGGCCGCATCGAGCGGACGCGTCCGGCGGTGATGGTAGACCCGCGTCGCCTCGATCGGCTCGTCCAAGAACCGTTCCAGCGGCGCCAGCGGCGCCCCGCCGGCGCACACCTGCCCGCCCTCGATCCCGAGATCGCCCGAGAGGCGCGTCCCCTCCCCGGCCGCCTGCCGCCGCACGCGGGCGAACAGCGCCTCGCGGACGGCGAGGCACGCCAGCTGGACCGCGCCGCCCGACATCATCGTCTGCCGGGACGCCGACGTCGATCCCGCGGATCCGATCCGGGTGTCCGGCGGCTGGATCACGACGGATTCGACGCCCAGTTCGGTGCGGACGATCTGGACGAGCACCGTATGGATCCCCTGCCCCACCTCGGCCGCCGCGCACTCCACCTCGGCCCGGGGCCCGCCCGGGCCGGCGGCGAGCCGGACGCGCGCCTCGGAGGAGTCGTCGAACCCCTCGCTGTATCCGAGGTTTTTCCATCCGACCGCGAACCCGACGCCCCGCCGCAGCCCCTCTCCCCGCGACACGTTCCCGGCGCCGCCCGGGTAGGCGCGGCCTTCTCCCCCGGCCCGGGGACCGCGGGGCGCGGGGTCGGGCATCGGCAGGGCGGCGCAGCGCCGGATCACCTCCCGAACGGGCGCGCTCCCCTGCACGAGCTGGCCGGTGGCCAGGAGCGACCCCGTGGACAGCGCGTTCTGAAGGCGCAGGTCGATGGGGGCCCGCCCGAGCCGCGCGGCCAGCTTGTCCATCTGCGCTTCGTAGGCGACGCAGGCCTGGACCGCGCCGAAGCCCCGCATCGCCCCGCACGGCGGATTATTGGTGTAGACGCACGTCCCCTCGATCAGGGCGTTCGGCACCTCGTACGGTCCCGTGGCGAACGTGCTGGCGTTCGCGATCACCGCCGCCGACGAGGACGCGTACGCCCCTCCGTCGAGCAGGATGCGCGCGCGCACGGAGACGAGGGTCCCATCGCGCTTCGCCCCGTGCCGCATCCAGATCCGGGACGGGTGCCGGTGCACGTGGCCGAAGAACGACTCCGCGCGGCCGTAGGACATCTTGACCGGCCGGCGGGTCCGCAGCGCGAGCAGGCAGGCATGGATGTGCATGCTGACGTCTTCCCGGGCGCCGAACGCCCCTCCGACGCCGGCGAGGTGCAGCCGCACCTTGTCGGGCGGGAGGGCGAGGCAGGGGGCGATCTGCTGGCGGTCGACGTGCAGCCACTGGGTGGCCACGTACAGATCGACGCCGCCGTCGTCCGCGGGGATCGCCATGCCGGCCTCGGGCCCCAGCATCGCCTGGTCCTGCATCCCCGTCTCGTAATAGCCCTCCACCCACACCTCGGCGGGGGCGTCGGGATCGCCGTGGACGATGCGGAGGTGGCGCAGGATGTTCCCGAAGTCGTGCACGCGCGGGGCGGCGGCCGCGAGGGCCTCCTCCATGTCGGTCACCGCCGGCAGGACCTCGTAGGTGACCGCGATGCGCTCGGCCGCCCGCCGGGCGGTCTCCGGATCGACCGCGGCGAGCACGGCGACCGGCTCCCCCGCGTACCGCGCGCGGTCGTGCGCCAGCACCGGCTGGTCGGCGAACTCCAGCCCGTACGTCTTCTTTCCGGGGACATCGGCCGCGAGCAGCACGGCGTGCACGCCGGGGGTCACCAGGGCGGTCGAGATGTCGATCGACCGGACGCGCGCGCTGGGGTGCGGACACCGCAGCGTGTACCCCCAGAGCATCCCCTCCGCAAAGAGGTCGCTCGCGAACGCAAACGCGCCTTTGACCTTGGGGGCGCCGTCGACCCGCCTGACGCTCTCGCCCACCCCGCCGCGCGTGCGCGCTCCGGTGAGGACGCTCACGCCCCGCCTCCGCGGATGCGCGCGGACGCGATCCGCACGGCGTCGAGGATCTTCGCGTATCCGGTGCAGCGGCAGAGGTTGCCCGAGAGCGCCTCCCGCACCTCGGCCTCGTCCGGCGCCGGTTCGCGCTCCAGGAGGTCCGCGACGGCGACGACCAGGCCGGGCGTGCAGAAGCCGCACTGCACCGCGCCCGCCTCGAGGAACGCCTCCTGCACGGGGTGCAGCCGCTCCTCGCCCCCCAGGGCTTCGACGGTGCGCACCCGGCGGTCGTGCGCCTGGGCGGCGAGCACCAGGCAGGCGCACACCAGCGTGCCGTCGAGCCACACCGAGCACGAGCCGCACTCGCCCTGCTCGCAGGCGTTCTTCGCGCCGGCGAGGCCGAAGTGCTCGCGCAGCGCGAACAGGAGGCTCGATCCCGGCCAGACGTCGGCCGTCTTCCAGTCGCCGTTGACGTTGACCCTGATCCGCATCGCGCCGTCCTCAGCGGGCCGGCGGCGCGCCGGCCGCCGTCCGGCGGTCCTGGAGCGCCCACGACAGCGCGCGCCGCGCGAGGACGCCGCAGGCGTGGCGCCGGTAGGCCGCGCTCCCGCGCACGTCGTCGATCGGCCGCGCGGCCGCCGCCACGGCGCTCTGGAACCGCTCGACCGCCTCGCGGGGAACGGCGGCCGCGGGATCGTCCCACACGCCGGCCGACTCCAGCGCCCGCGCGATCTCCTGCTCGGCCGCGCGCGCGCGCAGGATCGTCGGGCCGACCGATCCCAGGGCGGCCCGGACCTCGCGGCGGTCCTCGTCGACGACGAGGCAGAGGCTGGCGACCGCGATCACCATGGCGTTTCGCGGGCCCACCTTCGAGAACGAGCCGGGACCCCGGACGATCCGCCAGCGCGCGCCGAGCACCAGCTCGTCCGGCCGGAGCGCGCTGCGCTTGGGGCCGATCAGGAACTCGCCCCAGGGAAGGATGCGCGTCCCCGCCGCGCTGATCAGCACCACGTCGGCGTCGTAGGCGGCCAGCACGGGGAGCGCGTCCCCCGCGGGAGACGCCGTCCCGAGATTCCCGCCCACGGTCCCGCGGTTGCGGATCTGGGGCGACCCGACCGTCCGGCACGCGTCCACCAGCGGCCCAAACGCCGCGAGGTCCCCGATGATCCTCGTGTACGTCAGCCCGGCCCCCAGGAACAGGTGACCGTCCTCGCGCCGCCACACCGCGAGTTCGGGCAGGCGGGAGATGTCCATGAGGGACCCGGGGCGGCGCCGGTCGAAGTTCAGGTCGACCATCAGATCGGTCCCTCCCGCGATCGGGACCACGTCGGGGTGCGCGGCCTTGACGTCGAGAGCCTCGGCCAGGGTGCGGGGGAGCAGAACGTCCATCACGCGCGCCGGAGCGTGTACCCGATCACCCCGTAGGGCGGACGCGGATCGCAGTAGACCTTGACGCGGGGATCGCGCTCGGAGACCAGGGCGGTCTCCCACAGGCGGTTTTCCGCCTCCAGCGCGACCTCCTCGACCGCGGAGAACCGCGCCAGCAGCCGCCGGGCGATCTCGTGCACCAGGTGCTGGATGGATTTCGACACAAACCCGTCAAAGGTCTCGCACACCAGGTCGCGGGCGGCCACAGGGTCGATGCGATCCGCGAAGGTCTTGGTGCGCCAGTAGAGGTTCAGGTGGATGAAGAGCGGCCGGTCGATCATCTCGGGCAATGTCGTGTAGCCGTCCCGGTGGAACCGGGCGAACGAACTGCCGGTGATCTTGATCAGGTGAAGCGCCTCGCGTCCGGACCGGTGCTCGCGGATGCCGGTGTGGTCCATCGCCAGCTCGGCCACCGCGTAGTCGTCGTGCAGCCGCTGGAACAGCACCTCGCTCTTCCGCCCGAACGGCAGCTCCCGCGCCGCGAGGCGAAGATCCTCCACGTCGCCGTAGGCGTCGAGGAAGCGCCGTCCCAGCAATGCGAGAAATTCCTCGAGCGAGGCGCCCTCGTACTCCAGCGCCACGGCGTGGACGAAGTTCTTCATCGTGTCCGTGGGGACGACCGTCGAGTTATCGCCCCGGGTGTAGGCGGGGAGGAACCCGCCGCCGGAGACGTCCAGCCGCACCTCGGCGGCGAACAGCGCGCTCCGGCCGTCCGTGCGGTAGACGCCCACCGCCGCCTTGCCGTAGTGGATGCTCATCGCGCCCTATACCGGTCCAGGGCGATCGAGACCAGATCATCGAGCCCCGTCCGCAGCTCCTCCTCGCGGGTGCGCGTGATCCGCGCCTGGAGTACGCGCAGGATCTCGACGCGTGTCCGCCGGTTCACGAACACGACGAACCGAAAGCCAAATTTCTCTTCGTAGAGCCGGTTCCACCGGGCCAGTTCGCCCAGCACCGCAGGGTCGCTCTCGCCGCCCTGTTCGCGCGCGGACACCGAGGATACGCGCGCCGCACCGATGCGGGGGTGCGCGTTCAGCGCCTCGACCTGTTCGGGCTCCGGGAGCGACGCGAGCAGGGCCCGGGCGTCGCCCAGGGGGTTCTCGCGCCCGGCCAGCCGCTCCACGAATCGGGTCCGTCCTTCGAAGAGCGTGCTCAGGTCGTCAACGGTCAGCTTCCGCGGTAGGTCATGCATGCGTAGGGCGCCAGGAGCAGGGGGATGTGATAGTGCCGCCGGGCGTCGGCCACGACGAACTCGACCTCGATCCGCGAGAAAAACCCGCCCCGCCGCCCCGGGCGGAAGACCAGGCGGTAGACCCCCGGCCGGAGCGGGGTCCGGGCGAGATCGGCGATCCGCCCGTCCGCGTCGGTGACCTGGGCCGAGAGCCGGACGTTTCTGCGGAACAATTCGACCCGAAGGCCGCGCGCGGGCGTCCCGCGCCGCGTGTCCAGGACGTGGGTGGAGATCGAGGCGCTCATCCGTCGAGGGCCCGCTCGACGGCCCGGACGAAGGCGGCGATCTCCTCCTCTCCCATGGGGGTGGAGAGGCACGCCATGCCGCGCGGCGCCACGAAGATCCCCTCGTTCAGGAGGCCGAAGAAGACCCGGCGCAGCCGGCCGGCGTCCCCGGTGCGCATCGTCCGGAAGTCGGTGACCTCGACGTCGGTGAAGTGGAGGTTCAGCAGCGAGCCCATCCCCGTCACCTGCGCCGCGACGCCCTTCCGCGCGAACAGCGCCCGCAGCCGCTGCCGGAGATCGTCGCCCATCGTGTTCAGACGCTCGTAGTCCGCCGGCGTGAGCGCGTCGAGCGTCGCCGCCCCGGCCACCATCCCGATCGGGTTCCCGTTGAACGTGCCGCTCTGCGGAATGGGAGGGCGGCCCCCCGCGGGATCGAGGAGCGCCATGATCTCCGCCCGGCCGCCGAAGGCGGCGACCGGGTAGCCCCCGCCGATGATCTTCCCCATGACGGTGAGATCGGGCGCGATGCCGTAGAGGCTCTGCGCGCCGCCGGCCGCCAGCCGCAGGGTGATGATCTCGTCGAGGATGAGCAGGATGCCGTGCCGCGCCGTCAGATCCCGCAGCCGCTCGAGGTAGTCCCGCCGCGCGGGGATCATGCCGCTCGATCCCAGCACCGGCTCGATGATGACGGCGGCGAGATCCTCCCGGTGCCGGCGAATGATCGCCTCGGTCGCCTCCCCGTCATTGAACGGGAACACCACCACATCGCCGACCACCCCGTCCGTCACCCCGCTCGCGGCCGGAAGCGCCGCGGGCGAACGCGCGTCGCCGGCCTCGGCCGGATCCGGGCTCACGGAGACCGCGGCATACTCGGACGTGCCGTGGAACCCGCCCTCGGCTTTGGCGACCTTCCGCCGCCCGGTGCGGGCGCGGGCCAGGCGGAGGGCAAACATCACCGCCTCGGTCCCCGAGCTTGCGAACCGGATGCGCTGCACCGAAGGCACCCGCCCGATGATGCGCTCGGCGAGACCGACCTCGTGCGGGGTCGGCGCGGCAAATGCGCTCCCCCGCCCCACCTGCCCCTGGACGGCGGCGACCACGGAGGGAGGACAGTGGCCGAGGATCAGCGAGGTGTAGTTGTTCGAGAAATCAATCCGCTCGTTGCCGTCGATGTCGGTGATCCGGCTCCCCAGCCCGCGCGCCACATAGGGGGGAAACGGATCGAAGTACACCGAGGTGCGCGTGATCCCGCCGGGAAGCACCGACCGGGCGCGCTCATGCAGCTCCTTCGAACGCCGGTTCCTGCTCAGGTACTCCTCGATGACCGTCTTCCCGTAGACCTTCGCCACCGGCGCACCCCCGGATATGGTATCCCGGGGTAATTCGCGGGGTGAAAGTAGCATCCTCCGCGTGCACGAGCGCATCATCGCAGGGCTCAGGGCACTCGTTCACAGGCTGCCCGTGACGTCCCGGCGCCGCCCTCCCGGCGCCTGCCCCGGAATCCCCTGATCCACTGAGGCGATGAGCATTTAGGGATATTCCTTTAGAAGATTCATCCGATTGTGATGCGCCTGGGGTGTGTTGCAATACACCCTAGGATCGGGGAGATATGTCTGGACACGAGGGGCCCCGATCGTCTGAGGGGATCTGATTGAGGGGGAATCCTTTGATGCTCAATGACCTGAGCGCCTGCCTTTCCGCCGGCGTCACCGCAAGCGACCCATCGCCCGTCTCTCCGCCGATCGGAGAAGTCCGGGGGGCGCCAAGGGGGAACATCGCGCGGAAGTGCCTCGCGCTGTGGCTGGTCTTCGCCATGGCGGCCGGCGGGCTGGTCGGTGCCTCGGGACATCGCCTGCGCATCAATAAAGCGTACGGCGCGCGCACGCTGACCTTTGAAGCCAACCGCGGGCAGACCGATCCGCAGGTCAAGTTCCTTTCCCGCAGCGGTGACCGCGTGGTCTTTCTCACTGCCACCGAGGCGGTGCTCGCGCTCGGGGCTCCGAAAGACTTGAGGAAAGAGGCATCCGCGACGACGCGTCGGCCCTCGGGCCTGCCGGACGGCGGGACCCGGGCCGTCTTGCGCATGATCTACGCGGGCGCCAATCCGAATGCGCGGGTCATCGGGCTGGACCAGTCCTCGGGCCATGCGCACTACTTCACCGGCAACGACCCGGCGCGGTGGAGGACCAACATCCCCACGTATGCCCGGGTTCGGTATGCAGGACTCTATCCCGGGGTCGATCTGATCTTTTACGGCAACCAGCGCAAACTGGAATACGACTTCGTGGTGCAGCCGGGAGCCGATCCCGGCGCCATCAGCCTGGATTTCCAGGGCGCCCAGAAACTCGAGGTCAATCGCCGGGGAGACCTCGCGCTGCAGATGCGCGAGGGCGTCATCTGGCACCTGAAGCCGGTGGTCTACCAGGACGTCGACGGAGCGCGGCGAGAAATCGCGGGCCGCTTTGTGGTGAAGAGCGCGCACCAGATCGGTTTCCAGGTGAACTCCTACGACACACACAGGCCGCTGGTGATCGACCCGGCGCTCACCTACTCCACCTACCTCGGGGGGAGCGGTGACGACGGAGCCTACGGCATCGCCGTGGACGGCTCCGGCAACTTCTACGTGACGGGCGGCACCGCGTCGCCCAACTTCCCAACGTCGGCGGGGGCCGATCAGACGGCGTCATCGGGGGCCTACGACGCCTTTGTGGCCAAGTTCGACCCCAGCGGCTCCCTAGTCTACTCCACCTATCTCGGAGGCAGCATCGCCGATGAGGGCTACCGGATCGCCGTAGACGGTTCGGGCAACGCCTATGTGACGGGCGCCACGCTCTCCACCAACTTCCCGACGACGCCGGGGGCCTACCAGGCGGCCTCCGGGGGTGGCATCGACGCCTTCGCGGCGAAGCTCGATCCCAGCGGCGCCAGCCTCGTCTACTCCACCTACCTCGGGGGCACCGGCGACGACTGGGGCCAGGGCATCGCCGTGGACGGCTCGGGTAGCGCGTATGTGACGGGATACACCAGCTCCCGCAACTTCCCGACGGCGAACGCCTTCCAGGCGACCCATGGGGCCGGCACCAACAACGTCTTCGTGGCGAGGCTCGATCCCGGCGGCGCCAGCCTCGTCTACTCCACCTACCTCGGGGGCAGAGCGGAAGACCTGGGCAGCGGCATCGCCGTGGACGGCTCGGGCAACAGCTACGTAACGGGTGGCACGACCTCTCCGGACTTCCCGACGACGGCGGGAGCCTATCAGCCGACGAGCCCTGGGGGCGGCTCCCATGTCTTCGTGACGGAGCTCGATCCGAGCGGCGCGCCCGTCTATTCCACCTACCTGGAGGGGAGCGGCGAGGAGATCGGCTTCGGCATCGCCGTGGATGCCTCGGGCGGTGTCTATGTCACCGGTGCCACCGCCTCCGGGGACTTCCCGACCACCGGGGGGATCTACCAGCCGACCTCCGGGGGGAGCATCGACGCCTTCGTCACGAAGCTCAGTCCCGGCGTTACCGCCCCCGCCTACTCCACCTACCTCGGGGGCAGCGGCAACGACTGGGCTCAGGGCATCGCTGTGGATGGCTCGGGTAGCGCGTATGTGACGGGCTACACGAACTCCACCGACTTCCCGACGACGAACGCGTTCCAGGCAACCTACGGGGGCGGCACCAGCAACGTCTTCGTGACGGAGCTCGACCCCAACGGCGCCACCCTCGTCTACTCCACGTACCTTGGGGGCAGTGGGGAAGACCAGGGCCACGCCATTGCCGTGGATGGGGCCGGCAACACCTACGTGGTGGGCTACACGAACTCAACCAACTTCCCGACGACGCAGGGTGCCCTTCATCCAACCTCCATTGGCGTTAGCCCGCCACCGAACACCATGTATGATGCCTTTGTAGCGAAGATTTCGTCGGGCGCTCCGCCACCACCGCCACCACCGCCACCACCGCCACCACCGCCACCACCGCCACCACCGCCGCCACCGCCGCCACCGCCGCCGCCGCCACCGCCGCCGCCACCGCCGCCGCCGCCACCGCCGCCGCCGCCGCCCCCCCCCACCCCCGCCCCCCCCGCCGCCGCCGCCACCGCCGCCACCACCGCCACCACCGCCGCCGCCGCCGCCGATACCGCTGCCGCCGCTACCGCCGATACCGCCACCGCTGCCCCCGCTGCCGCCGCCGCCGATACCGCTGCCGCCGCTGCCGCCGGGGCTGTGAGCCGCCGCCTATTTTCCGGAAGCGGGCGATGGGGGAGCAGGCACACTCACTTTGAAAACGCCGGCTTTTGAGAGGGGAGGGAAAGATGCGAAACGCAGGCATTGCCCGAGCGTTGTGGCTCACGAGCATCGCCGCAATGGTGTTGGGTGGTCCGGGGAGGATGGGACCGATCATGGCGGCACAGGATGACAAGATAGCGATCCTGGACGCCTGCGATCCCACGGACCCTGCCTGGGCCGCCACCGGCGGCTGCGCTCTCAAGAAGGGGGACGTCACCAGGGATGAAGCCGGCGCATTGCTGTTCTCCCCACTGTCCTCGGCGACGATCGGACATCCGGCGTGGCGGAACGAACCCTCGTTTCTCACGATCGAGCCCAACAAGACCGTGAGGGTGACGAACAAGGGCGGCGAAGTGCATACGTTTACCGAGGTTGCGGCCTTTGGCGGGGGCCGCATCCCCGGGCTCAACCAAGGGTTGACCTCCGCTCCGGAGTGCGCCGCTGCTGTTGATCTGGCCCCAGGCGCCGGCACGGAGGTGACCGGCCTCGGCGAAGGCAATCACCTGTTCATGTGCTGCATCCATCCCTGGATGCGCGCGCTCATCAAGGTGAAGCCGAAAGACTAACCCGGGGGTTGCCCCGCGGCGAGGTCCTTGCGCCACCGAGGGCGCGCCATGATCTGTTGAAGGGCGCTGTGAGCCGGTGAGGAAGGCCCGCGGCCCGGTCCGTTCCGGCCGCGGCCCCGGTTTCAGTCGACGCCGGTTACCGTCTGCCCTCTGTGCCGGATCCTCTGGGCGCCGGTATACACGGTGAACCGGTCCCCCCGCATGAATCCCACCAGGGTCATCCCGAATGCCCGGGCGACGTCGCACGCCAGGCTCGACGGCGCGGAGATCGCGGCCACGACCGGCAGGCCCGCCGCGGCGGCTTTTTGCGTGATCTCGAAGCTCGCCCGGCCGCTGACCATCATCAGGTGGCGGCTGAGCGGGGGCCTGTGGTTGAGGAACGCATGCCCGATGAGCTTGTCGACGGCGTTGTGACGCCCGACGTCCTCGCGAATCGAGACCAGCCGTCCCCGCTCCTCAAAGAGCGCGGCGGCATGGAGCCCGCCGGTCTTGTCGAAAATCGCCTGCGCGCCGCGCAGGGCCTCGGCCAGCCCGCCCAGGACCTCGCCGTCCACGACGAATCCATCGTCGAGGACGGGGGAGATCCCCCGGACCTGGATCGCCTCGATCGAGGCCTTCCCGCATACTCCGCAGCTCGACGTCGTGTAGAAGTTCCGCCGGAGGCGCTCCTGATCGATCCGCACACCCGGCCGCAGGAACACGTTGACGATATTGTATCGCTGCTCGCTGTCGAGCGAGCGGTCGGCGCAGTAATTAATGCGATCGATCTGCTCGGCGGTCTGCACGATGCCTTCGGTGAAGAGGAAGCCGGCGGCCAGCTCGAAGTCGTGTCCGGGCGTCCGCATCGTGACGGCGACCTGCAGGGGCGATTGGTCGCCGCGAAGGCACAATCGGAGTTCGAGCGGCTCCTCGACCGCGAGCGCGTCCTCGCGGACCCGCACCACCCCTTCCCGCACCTGCCCGACACGGCGCCGCGTCGTGCTCGTGCGGAGGGGCTCCGCCGCCCGGTCGTTGCTCGTCCCCTCTGGCCGGTTGAGCCGGATGCCCACGGGGTCCCTCAGGAGGAACGTTCTACGTTTACGGCCGGCTGCTTGGGCCCATGGTAGCATCGGCCCC
This sequence comes from Candidatus Segetimicrobium genomatis, assembly GCA_005882275.1. Lineage (GTDB taxonomy): Bacteria > Sysuimicrobiota > Sysuimicrobiia > Sysuimicrobiales > Segetimicrobiaceae > Segetimicrobium > Segetimicrobium genomatis. Next base: position 43,086 of record VBAK01000146.1, on the reverse strand, counting down.
CAGGGGCGTCAATCGTCCGGCGGCCGCGCCGCCGCTGTGGATTGCTGCGCCGCGGCGGGACGTCTCCGCCGCGCCTCGTGTGTTTGCTGCGCGGCCGGGAGACCGCGCACCCGGAGGCTGATGGCTTCCACCACCCCCCGCAGCGCCGCCTCGAGCGCCGCTCCGCTCCCGCCGGTCAGCGCCGGCAGCGTCGCCAGCACTTCGCCGGCCGGGCTCCCGGGCTTCTGCGGCCCGACCTGGATCACGGGTCTGGTCGGATGCAGGAACCCTTCGATGAACACCACGGCAAGCGGCGCCTCCCCCATCTGCTCGGCGGCCGCGCCGGCGAGGAGCACCAGGCGGTCAGGATGGTCCGCCGGGGCGGCGATGCGGAGAAAGGTCTCGGCGGGTCCGCCCACCACGACCACCGCTGCGCCTGCGCCGGCCATGCGGGCGCTGTCGCTTCCCGCGGTGTCCAGGGCGAATCCGTGCGCGGCGTGCTTGACGGCCGCGGCCCGGATGCCGTCCTCCGCCAGCCGCCGGATCAGGTCGACGATCACGGTCGTCTTCCCACCTCCGGACTCTCCCACGATCCCAATCACCAGAGGGCCCAGGCGGGGCACGGCGATCGTCAGCCGATTGCGATCCTCCTCGGCGTCGAGCATGAGCGCCGTGACGCGAGATCCCGCCGGCAGCGGCGGAGTCCCGGCCGGGATCAGGACCAGGGCGCCGGCGCCGAGGAGCGAGGCGAGATCGCCGGCGGATCCTCCCACAAGCAGTTCTGCCGCGGGGCCCGCCGGTCCCGACGGACCCACCCGCGCCCAGAGCGCTCGGGTCCGGTCGGTGGCGCGCGGGAAACCGGCGGCGAGCGCGACGTCCACGAGCGGTCTGACCGCATGGCGCCTCCCGGTCAGCCGCATCAGGAGCGGGCGCGCCATCAGGTGAAAGGCGGCCAGGCAGGCGACGGGGCTGCCCGAGAGCCCCACCACCCACAAGTGCCCCAGCCGCCCGGCAAAGAACGGGCCGCCCGGTTTGAGGTCGACCCGCCCGACGATCCGCTGCGCGCCGAGGTCGAGCCAGGTGCGGTGGACCGCGTCGTGCCGGCCGACCGAGACGCCGCCGGTCGAGAGGACGACGTCGTACCGCTCCCGTAAGGACGCGAAAGCGCTGCGCATCCCGTCGGGCGCATCTCGCACGATCCCGTGGTACTCGACCTCGCACCCGATGCCCCGGACCAGGCCGGCGAGGGTCACGGCGTTGCTGTTGAACACCCGTCCGGGCGGGAGCGTGGCCGCGCCTTCCATCGCGTCGACCAGCTCGTCTCCGGTGGCGACCAGGGCGACCCGCGGCCGGCGGTGGACCCGGAGCATCCCCACACCGGCCGCGGCCAGCGCGCCGGCCGCGGCCGGGCTCACCACGCTCCCCCCGGTCACCAGCAGGGCGCCTTCGCGGATCAGCTCGCCGGGGGCCGCGATGTGGGACTTCCCAGGCGGCCACTCAACCCGTATCCGATCCCCCGTGCGGCGGACGGCCTCCAGCGGCAGCACCCGGTCCCCGCGCGCCGGCATCGCCGCCCCGGTCGTGATCACCCAGGCCTCCCCCCGCGCGGGGCCGTGCCCCGGACGTTCCCCCATGCGGGCCGCCCCCGTGATGGGCAGGACCGCCGGCCGGCCCGGAGAGGCATCCCGGACGTCGGCGTCATGGCACAGGTACCCGTCCATCGCCGGACGGGCAAAGTGCGGAACCGCCGCGGGCGCGTGCACGTCTTCCGCCGCGACGCGACCGTGAGCCTCGGGGACGGGGACCAGGTCAACGGCGAGAGGAGCCGCCTCCAGCAGGCGATCTACGGCGTCTTCGACTCTGGACACACGCCTCACCGGCCGGCGCGGGGAAAAAGGGGACCGGGGCCGGCGCTTTCATTGTCCTGTCCGCGGCGCGAAGTGTCAATCGCGCCCGGCACCGCTCCACCCTGCCCCGTGCTGGGCATGCGGCGCGGGCCAGACCTGCCCCCATGCGGTTGGAACTGCGTGATGGCAACGCCCGCCACGATCATCGCGCCGCCGGCCATCGTGCTCGCGGAGATCTGCTCGCCCAGCGCCAGGTGACCGCCCAGCACGCTCGTGAGCGGAACCAGATAGAGCCACGGCCCGGCGCGCGCCGCGGAGGTCTTCGCGGTCCCGTAGTTCCAGAAGACCGTGGACAGCACCGTGCACACGCCGCCCAGGAACACGAGGCTGCCCCACGCCGCGCCGCCGAGATGCGCCGCCCGATCGAGGAGCGCTGTGTTCCACCCCGCGAGGAGCGGGAGCGTGCCCAGCATCGTCGTCAGCCCCGTGCTGGTCACGGGCCCGTACTTCGCGGTGAACGGGCGCACGGCAACCGCGTAGACGGCCCACGATGCCGCGCCCAGGAGCACGAGCCCGGCTCCCCGCACAAACACGCCGGCGTCGCCGGGGACGGGGGCCCCAAGCGCCTGCCCCCCAACGAGGCTCGTGACGCCGGCCGCGGCCAGCGCGATGCCCGCGGGGAGCGCCCAGGAGACGCGCTCACGCAGCACTATCACGGCGATGAGGGCGATCGAGATGGGCTCCGTCGCCACGAGCAGGCCCACGGTGCCGGCCGGCAGCCACTGGGTGCCGAGCGTCACCGGCAGGTTGAATCCCCCCACGCCAAAGAGCCCGATCAGCGCCATCCAGCCCAGATCGGACCAGGGGCACCGCAGGCGTCGAAGGCGGACCAGGATGGGGGCAAAGAGGCACGCGGCGATGCTGTAGCGCAGCGTGACCACGTCGAGCGGTGGCAGATAGACGAGGAGAAATCTCGCCGCCACATTCGAGAGCCCCCACGCGAGCACGGCCACGATCAGCGCCGCGTAAGGGGCCGCCCCAAGATCAGGCAGTCGCCACCGGCCCAGCCGGAATGGCCTCAAGGTCGGTGATCCGCACGGGCGCCTCCCTCCGACACGGCCGGTTTCCCGGCCTGCGCCCGCGGTCCTCCCTGCGCGGCGTGCGCTGCGTCGGGCCGCGACGCCTCATCGGCCGGAGGCCGGACGGGCGCGCCGCTCACATAGCGCTCCACCCAGGCCACAACGCGGCGCGTGACATCGAGCCGGTGGCTGGGACGGCCGGTCCCGAGAAAGAGGTGGCTCTCGCCGGGATACCGCACGAACTGCGCCGGCGCCCTGCCGGCGGCCATCAGCCCGACGAACAGTTCCTCGCCCTGCCCGATGGGACAGCGGTCGTCGGCCTCGCCGTGGAGGATCAGCGTCGGGGTGGTGACGCGCTCCACGTAGCTGATCGGGGAGAGGCGGCGGTAGGTCTCGCGATGGGTGGCGAGGTCGCCGTTCATCTCCCACGGGATGAACCACATGCCGATATCGGACGTCCCATGGAACGACTCCAGATTCACCACGGGGGCGCCCACCACCGCCGCTTTGAACCGGTCCGTGTGGGTGATCGTCCACGAGGTCATGAAGCCGCCGTAGGAGTACCCCGCGACCGCCAGGCGCGCCGGGTCGGCGATCCCCTCCGCCACGAGCGCATCGACCGCGGCGAGCTGCTCGGGCAGATCGCCCTCCCCCCACCGGCCCCGGATCCCGTGGGCAAAGGCCTTGCCGTACGAGCCGGATCCGGTCGGGTTGAGCGCCAGCACGGCCCATCCCCGAGACGCCAGGACGTAGCGGTAGAAGTAGCCGAGCGAGAACAGGTTGCCATGATAACTCGCCGGACCGCCGTGAATATCCAGGAGGAGCGGCGCGGGAGCCCCCGCGGATTCTGCCGCACGCGCACCCTGCGCGGCCGGCCGGATCAGCCATCCGTCCAGGGTTCCGCCGGACGGACTTCCGAAGGCGCGGCGCTCCACCCGCGGCAGCGCCAGATGCGACAGCAGCGCCTCGTTCACGCGCGTCAGGCGCCGCTCGTCCGCGCCGTCCCACCCGCAGACGTACACATCGCTCGGGAGGTGGGGATCGGTCGCCACGAACGCGATCCGGCCCACGGCCGCCGCGGCGCTCATGCTGAGGATCTGGCGCTCCCCCGCCACCACGGGACGGACGGAGCCGTCGACGGCGCCGGCCCGGACGACGTGGAGGTTTCCCGCATCGGCGGCGACGAAGGTGAGCGTTGCGCCATCGCTCGACCAGACCGGACCGGGGGTAACGGCTGGGCGCGCCATCACCACAGCCTGGCGGTCATAGCCCCCGGTGAGCCGTCGCGGCCGGCCGCCGGATAAAGGCACGAGCCACACGCGCGTCATCGGATCGCCGGCCCCGGGTTCCTGCTCGTCCGTCCCGTAGCAGGCAATGGTCGAGCCGTCGGGCGACCAGCTCGGCGAGGCCGCGCGGCCGACGTCCGTGGTGAGGCGGCGTGGGTTGCTCCCGTCCGCGTTCATCACCCAGAGGTCGTAGACGTGATAGTCGGCCGTGCCGCTTCGCGCCCGGCTGAACGCGATCCGCGCGCCGTCGGGCGACCACGCCGGAGCGACCGACGGACGGTCTCCGCTCGTCAGCTGGACCACCTCGCCGCGTTCGACCGAAACGACAAAGACCTGGCTCGGATCACCGAACGTGTAACCCTGCCCATCGTCCTTGTAATGCGCCGACGTCACAACCCTCGGCCGGTCCGCCCAACGCGCGCGGGCCTCCTTGCCGGAGGGTGGCGGCTCCTTGGGGACCCGCGTGGCAAAGAGGAGCCGCGTGCCGTCCGGGGACCACACCGCCGGGCCGGCCGCGTGGCCGAGCCAGGTGAGTCTGCGCGGTTCGCCGCCATTCGCAGACATGACATACAGCTGGGGGACCTCCCCATCGCGGTCTGAGAGAAACGCCAGCCAGGCGCCGTCCGGCGACCAACGCGGCGCGCTGTCGCGTTTTGGACCCCGGGTAAACTGACGCGGCTCCCCGCCTTGCACCGGCGCGATCCAGATGGCCGAGCGGTACTCATCCGGCTCCGCGGCGATCTCCGTGAGCGTGTAGGCGGCCCGGCCGCCATCCGGGGAGAGCTGGACGTCGGCGACAACCTTGATCGCGAACAGGTCATCGGGCTGCAGGGGCCGTGGGCGTTCGTCGCTCATCGTTCTGGATCCCTCGCCGAACGGATCTCAACGAGATGCCGGTAGGTGTTCCAGAAACCTCGGAGGAAACCCTCGCTGCGGAGGGCTGAAGGACGCAGCGGCGCTTCGACTGAACCCCCGCGATCGATCGGCGCCGGCAGAACCAGCGCACGAACGAGGGCCGGTACAAGAGTCACAAGAAAATCGGTGCGAGGAGGGAAATCCCGCCGGACGGGGTAAACTAGTCTTGGGGGGCAACGAGAGGGGACCCCGGTTGCCGTTGCATCGACTGACAACAGCGATCCCTGGGCTCTTGACGGTGGGCCTGGTCACGCTCGCTGCGTTGTACTTGAGCGGGCACCCCCCGGTGCGGGAAACCTCAGGTCTTTCCACGCCGCCTGGAACGGCCGCGCCATCAGGCTCAGACTCCACCACAACAGCGGCCACACCCGGTACAGCGGTGTCATCCGGCGCATCAGCACCATCCGACACGGCGGCCCCGTCCGGATCGGCAGCCGCGCCCGGCTCAGCGGCGCCATCCGGCACCGCGGCACCCTCAGGCTCGGCGCCGTCGGCCCCGCAGACGGCGACATCGCCCGGCGTCCCGAAACTCCAACCGGCGCCTTCCACACCCCAGCAGCCGGCGGCGTCGCAGGCCGTCCCCGGAAGCTCTTCGATGTTCCACGTCCAAGCCGGAGCATTCAGGATTCGCGCGAACGCAGATGATCTCGTCAGGCAACTCCACGCCAGCCACTATCCCGCGGTGATCATCAACAGAGGCCCCTACCTGCTCGTGTGGGTGGGCCCGGTGGTTGACCGGACGTCGGCGGAGCGCCTCATGAAAAGCCTTCAGGTGGACGGGTTCGACACCGCCTTAAGCCCCGCCCCGTAAGCTTCGAACCGCCCTGAAGAGAACGGCGCGCGCGGATCCTACAGGGATCCAATCGCCTCCATGAACCGGTACTTGTCGTAGATGGGGCGCCGGGGGACTTTGGCGGTCGTGGCGGTCCCTTCCATCTTTGCGACGATCAACCACGGCCCCGGCTCCGCCAGGCTCCGCCGCGCCGCCCGCTCGAACTGGTCGAGGTCCGCGGCGCTCTCGATGCGCGAGAGCCCCGCGCCCCGCCCGATCGCCGCGAGGTCGGCCGCCCCCGCGGTGTGGGTGGCCTGCCCGCCGGTCGTCTCGTAGGTCCCCGTGTCGCAGACGATGTGCACCAGGTTGGGAGGGCGCAGCGAGGCGATGGTGGCGAGGGAGCCCAGGTTCATCAGCAGCGAGCCGTCGCCGTCGAGCACGACGACCCGCAGCTCCGGCCTCGCCAGTGCCAGCCCCAGGCCGACCGAGGACACCGACCCCATCGCGCCCCACGTATACAGGTTCTCCGGGCGATGGCCGGCGACGAACAGATCGTAGCAGTTCTTCCCTAAGTTTGCGATGACGGGCTCCCGATCGAGCAGCCGGAGCAGTCTGCGGAACGCCTCCAGGCGGTTCATCGCCATGTCTTTCCCCCGCTGAGCGCCGTCGACAGGATGAGCGCGACGGGGAGCGAACCGGCGAAGGCGAGCTTGGTCGCGCCTTCCACCGTGGCGGCGACGTCCTCGGCCTTGTCGATCCGGAACGCCTGAATCCCCAGCGCTTCCAGGATCCGGGGGGCGGCACGGCCCATCGGCGTCTGGACGGGGTTGAGCTCGCCGAGGCGGCCCCGCTCGCTGATGATGATGAGGAACGGAATCTGAATGCCGATCGCCAGGCCGCAGATGGCGTTGATGGAGTTGCCCAGGCCGCTCCCCTGCATCACCAGCGCCCCCCGCTTTCCCCCGAGGTACGCGCCGCACAGGACGGCTACGGCCTCTTCCTCTCGGGTCGCGGAGACCATGGTGATCGAGTCTTCTTGGCGCAGCAGCTCCAGGAGCCGGTCGGCGACCTCATCGGGCACGTACGCCACCATGTCGTACCCGTTGGCCTTGAGCGTGTCAGCCATCACGGTGCTCCAATCCATCCGAGGCCCCTTTCTCAGCCGGCGTGTCCCGCGTACGCGGCGGCTCCCATTCCGGCCAGCCGGCCGAAGACGGCCCCGGCCATCAGCCCGGAGCCGCCGGGATAGTTGTGGTAGAAGAGCCCGGCGGCCAGTTCGCCACAGGCGAAGAGCCCCGCGAGCTTCCGGTCGTCGGCATTGACCAGCGCCGCGTCGGGGCCGATCCTGAGGCCGCCGAAGGTGAACGTGATCCCGCACGTCACAGGAAAACACAGGTAGGGCGGGGAGTCCAGCCGCTGCGCCCAGTTCGACTTGGGGGGCGTGATCCCCAATGCCGCCTTTCCATCCTTGACGGCGGGGTTGAACTCCTCGCCGTTCACGGCGGCGTTGTACGCGGCGATCGTGCGCTTGAGGGTCGCGACCTCGATGCGTGCGGTCCTGGCCAGCGCTTCCAGCGTCTCGCCTTCGAGGCGCGTCGTGCCGGGCAGCGTGTAGGGCTTCTTCAAGAGGTGGACGACCTTTTGATCGAACAGTTGGAACGCCACCTGGAGGGGCTGGCGCATGATCTCCTGCCCGTAGCGCGCGTACGTGTAGTTCCGAAAATCCTCGCCCTCGTCGACGAACCGCTCGCCGTGGGCGTTGACGTAGATCCCCAGCGGATACGAGTCCCGCTCGAAGTGCTGCACCAACCGCCCCTCGTTGGCCGCCGGAGCGTTGACGTCCCAGGCGACGGCGTGACACCCGCTCCACTGCCCGAAGGGCCTGGCGCCGACCCCCCGGCCCATCCGAATCCCATCTCCCGTGTTGTACGGAGTGCCCCGCACCTTCGCGGCCTTCCACCGGGGCCCGAGATGCGCGGCGCGCATCTCGGGGTTCGCCTCGAACCCGCCGCACGCCAGCACCACGGCCCGCGCATGGGACTCCTGGAGGCGGCCGTCGACGGTGGCGGTCACCCGCCACGCTCCGGCGGCAGGGTCCCACGCCAGACCCGTGGCCCGCGCTCCATACTGGACGGTCACTCGCGCCGCCTGCGCCGCTCGATACAGCGCGCCGACCAGCCCCGGACCTTCCCCCTTGGTCTTGACGATCAACCCACCCCAAAACCGGTGCCTGCCGTTGACCAGGAAGGACTGCCGGTCGTACGCCAGCACGAACTCGACCCCCCGGCCACACAGCCACCGCATCGTGGGGAACGCCTGGGACACCAGGGTGCGCTCCAGGGCGGGATCCGCTTCACCCTGCGTGACCCGCCGGAGATCGGTGGAAAAGTCCTCTTCCGAGTACCGCCCGATCTCGATCTTGTCGGGCTGATCCAGCGACGCATCCTTGACGATCTGGGCGATATCCTCGATGCCCCGGTAGGGAAAGCGAAACACCCCGGCGGTGACGGCCGAGTTGCCCCCGCGCGCCTCGGAAGGCGCCCGCTCCAACAAGAGCACTCGCGCCTTCCGTTCGGCGGCGGCGAGCGCCGCGCACAGCCCTGCGTTGCCTCCCCCAATGACGATGACGTCCGCGGCGTCCATGACTGCGCCCGACGTTCGCTGCCGGATGATGAGACCCCTTCGCTCCGCGGCCGCGCGATCCGTGCATCGCGGAAACGTGATGCGACGTGTGGTAGACTAGCCGGGCAAACTCTCGCCGATAGACCGGTCGCAGGCTGTACGAGACGGAGACGCCGGACCACGCACGAATGAGCCGATCCGCACTATTCGCGTTGGTGGCGCTGGGGGCGCTGGCGGCTGCATCGCGCGCCGGCGCCCACGCGCTGTTGAGCCGATCCGACCCGCCGAGCGGGGCAACGCTCCAGCAGGCTCCGCAGGCGGTGACGCTCACCTTTACCGAAGAGCCCGAACCCACCCTCTCGAGCATGCGGATCCTTCTGCCCTCGGGCCGGCAGGTAACGACCGGGCCGCTGCACGTCGTCCCCGGCGCGCCCCGAACGCTGGAGGTCACGCTCGGTCCGCTGGGCACGGGCGTCTACACCGTCAACTGGCGGACCGTCTCGAGGGTCGACGGCCATGTGACCGGCGGGGCGTTTGCGTTTGGCGTCGGGACGACCCCGGCAGACGTTGCCGTTCGGGAGGTCACGAGCCCGCCGCCGTCGGTGCTGGGGGCAGCGGCTCGATGGGGGCTCTATGCGGGCCTGTCGGTGCTCCTCGGCGCGGCCTGGGTCTGGACCATCGCGTTCCCACGGTCGCCGGAGCGAGCCCCGCGAGGACTCCGGCTGCTCTGGCTGGCCTGGCTGGCCGCGGTCCTCGGCGTCATCGGCCTGGCGGAAGCGCAGCGCGCGGACGCGGGCGCATCCCTCCACCTGTTTCTCGCAACATCGTTGGGCCGCGCCCTCGGATGGCGCGCCCTTCCCCTGCTCGTCGTGGCGGGCGCCCTGGCCGCGGCAGGATCTCGGGGAACGCGGCTCAGTCCCGCCATCCTGACTGTTGCCGGCGTGGGCGCCGCGGGGGCCGCTCTCGCGCACGTCGCCGCAGGACACGCCGCGGCCGGGGCGGGACCCTGGAGGCCGGCCAACGTCGCCGTCCAGTGGGTCCACCTGATGTCGGTCGGCGCCTGGCTCGGTGGCCTCGCGGCGCTCCTGGCCGCGCTCGGCGCCGCGCCCGACGCCGAGAAGGCCGCGGCGGTCCGCCGGTTTTCCACGGGGGCGGGAGTCCTGCTCGTGCTCGTTGCGGCGACGGGCACGATCCGTGCGGTCGATGAAATCGGCGGCTGGGACAGGCTGGCCGCGACGCCTTACGGCCGGCTCGTGCTGCTCAAGGCGGGCCTGTTGCTCGTCCTGGCGCTCCTGGGAGGCATCAACCGTTTTCGCAGCGTTCCCGCCGCGGTGCGGACGCTCGCGGGCCTCCGGCGGGTGGGGACGGCCGAACTCACCGCGGCCGCCCTGACGCTGGCGGTCGCCTCCGTGCTCACCCAGACCGCGCCGGCCAATTTCCCGGGCGCGCCGTCCGCCGCGGCGGCCTCCCTGGTCGCCGCCGGGAGCGACTTCGGCACCACGGTCCGGGTGCGGCTCGAGGCCGTCCCGGGGTTCCCCGGACCGAACCGTTTCACGGTGAGCCTCCGCGACTACGACACCGGACGCCTCCTGGAGGCCGGCCGGGTGAGCCTTCGGTTCACCGCCCAAGACCGCCCCGACGTGGGGGCCTCCACGCTGGCGCTGGCGCGGCGCCCCGACGGGACCTATGCCGGACAGGGAAGCAATCTCTCATTGGAGGGCCGGTGGACCGTCGCCGTCGTCGTCGAGCGCGGGGTCAACTCGGTCGAGGTCCCGCTCGCGCTCTCCGCGCGCGCCCAGCCGCAGCGGATCCACACCATCGCCGCGCCGGGTCAGCCCACGCTCTACTCGATCGAGCTCTCCGGCGGGCGCGTGCTCGACACCTACCTCGACCCGGGCCGGCCCGGCTTCAATGAGCTGCACGCGACCTACATCGACGCCGCCGGGCACGAGATCGCCATCCCGCGGCTCGCGGCGATGACGGCCAGCCGCTCTGGAGGAGCGCCGGTCACGATACCCGTGCGGCGGTTCGGACCCGGCCACTTCATCGGGGACGCGCAGCTGGGGGCCGGGGAGTGGCTTCTGAATATCGCCGCGACGGCATCGGATGGGGAAGTGCTGCAAGGGCATCTCTCCGTCCGCCTCTAACCATCCTATGGAGCCGACGCTGATGGGGCGACACCGATCACACCACACGACGCGGGGACCGCAGGCGGGGCGGCCGGGGGCCTCGCTCGGGCTGACGATTGGCCTCGCGGTCGCCTCGCTCGTCCTCGGCGGGTGCGGCGCGCAGACGGCCGTGGCGCCCCCCGGCGCGCCGGCCTCCCAGATACGACCCAAATCCACGGCGACGGTGGCGATCACCTCGCCCGTGCCCGGGGCCGAGGTCCCGGCCGGGATGCTGCGCGTGCGGATCCGCCTGACCGGCGGCGAGATCATCCCGCAGACCTCGACCCAGCTCAGCCCCGACAAGGGCCACATCCACCTCATTCTCGACGGCAAGGTCGTGTCCATGGCCTACGGTATCGAGCAGGATGTGCAGGTCGCCCCCGGCCTCCACCTCCTTCAGGCCGAGTTCGTCGCGACCGACCACTTCCCGTTCAACCCGAGAGTGATCAGCGCCGTGACCTTCACGGTCAAATGACTGCGAACGCCCCCGTTGGGGCCGGTGAGAGGTGAGCGCGATGCGACGGATGATCATGGCCGCCCTCGGACTGGCAGGTGCCGCGTGGCTGGCGGTGTCGACGATCGGATCGCCGGTCCTGATCGGGGCGGTGTACCCGACCGGGGGCAGCCAGGGCGCCGGGGGCACGGAGGAGTACCGCGGGGTCGGCCTGGCGGCCACATACGTCAACCGCCGCGGCGGCGTGCACGGTCACCCGATCCGCCTGCGGCTCGAGGACGCCGAATCCTGGGACGCGGCGCCGGGGGCGGTCGAGCGCCTGGCATCGGCGGGCGTCAGCCTCGTCGTGGGGAGCTACGGGAGCACGATCTCCCGCCCGGCGGCGGAGACCGCGTCCCGGCTCGGTCTGGTGTTCTGGGAGACCGGGGCCGTGGGCGAGCTCAGCATGAAGGCGACGGCCGGCGGGCGCGTCTACCGGGTCGCCCCAACCGGCGCGGCGCTGGGGCGCTCGGCCGCCGCCTTTGTCCGGGATCAGCTGGCCCCCCGCCTCCACCGCGCGCAGCCGCTCCGGTACGCGGTCGCCTACGTCGACGACGTCTACGGGAGATCGGTCGGCGGCGGGGCGATCGCGGAGATCCGGACATCCCGCCTGCCGATGGCCGCGGTCTTCCCGTACACGCTGCGGCGCCTGGACTACGATGCGCTCGCCGCGAGGATCGCGCGCGCGCGGCCGGACGTCCTGGTGGTCGCCGCCTATCTCGAGGACGGCGTGGCGCTGCGCAGGTCGCTGGTTCGCGCCCGCGTCCCGCTCGTCGCCAGCATCGGCACGAGTTCGAGCTACTGCATGCCGGCGTTTGGCCAGCTGCTCGGCCGGCAGGCCGTTGGCCTCTTCGCCTCCGATAAACCCGATGGCGACGATCTCCGGCCCGACCACCTGCTGCCGGGGGCGGCCGGGGAACTGCGCTGGGCCGCCGCCGAGTACCGCAGGCGGTACGGCGACCCGATGACCGCCCCGGCCCTGGCGGGCTTCGCCGGGGGTCTCGCCCTGTTCGAGCACGTCCTTCCCCGCTCGCATGGGTTCTCGGCGGCGGCGGTGGCGCAGGCGGCCCGCACGGTCCGTCTGCCCGACGGGGCGCTCCCGAACGGCAGCGGCCTCGCGTTCGCGCCGCCCGGAACGCCGGAGGCGGGAGCGAACCTCAAGGCCGCGAGTGTGATCTGGGAGTGGATGCCGTGCTCGTCGACCTCCTGCCTGACCCGCGTGGTCGTCTGGCCGCCGGCGTACGCCACCCATCCCATCGTCTTTCCGTGACCATTCCGCCCCCGCGCGCGTTCGCGTGGGGGATGGGGGCCGCGGCGCTGTACCTGGCGGTCGCGGCGGCCGGCTTCCGTTCCGGAGCGGTTCCGGTCCGGATCCTCTTCGACGGCGTTGCGCCGCCCCCGCCCTACCGGTGGGCGCGGCCTCCGGAAGCGCTTGCCCCCGGCAACCAGGCGCCGGAGGGTGGCATGGGGACGGTCTCGCTCGATGCCGCCGGGTCGGCCCCGGCCTCCGCCACGACGGGCGACGGGCAGGCGACCGTCAACGTCGCCGGGCGCGCCGTCCCGGGCGAACGCGGCGAGGTCTCCGCGGTGGTGCGGGTCACGCCCCTGGACCCGGCGATCATCGGCCCGCCGCCCCAGGGACTCCGATTCGACGGCAACGCGTACCGGATCGAGATCACCTACGCGTCGTCGGGCACACCGGTGGAACTGCGCCGCCCCCTGACCGTGGCGCTCCGCTACGCCACCGGAGGGACATCGCTGGTGCGCTCCCTCGGCGCGGGGTGGGCCGTGCTGCCGGCCACCAGGTTCGGGGGAAGCCTTCACCTGCTCGTCGCGAGCACCGAGACGGCCGGGGTGTTTGCCGCCGCGGCGCCGCAAGCCCTGCCCTACCGGCTCCGGACTCCCTGGTGGTGGTACGGCCTCTTCTTGGGGATCCCCGCCGCCCTCGCGCTCGTCATCGGCTTCCTGCCCCGGATCGTCGCCCGTCTCCGCCGCCGGCCCGCGTCGTGAGCGCGCGGAGATGAGGCGAACTCCTGGGAATCCGCCGTCATCTCGCCAGGGCCTGGTAGTCCCCGGCGCCGTACACGGCCCTGCCTCCCACGATCGTCAGGACGGACACGAGATCCTTGATCTGGTCGGCCGGCACCGTGAGGTAATCGGCCGAGAGGACGGCGAGGTCCGCGTTCTTGCCGGGTTCGATCGACCCCACCTGGTCCTCATCCATGTTGAACCAGGCGCTGCCGAGCGTGTAGACCCGAAGCGCCTGCAGCCGGCTGAGGTTTGCCCGCGGCGCGCGGATCGGATGGCCGGCCACCGTGTGCCCGGTGACGATCCACCAGAGAGACACGAACGGGTTGTAGGGCGCCACCCGCGTGGCGTCCGTCCCGCCGCCCAGGGGCAGCCCCATCGCGAGCATCGCCTTCATCGGCGGGGCGTTCTGCACGATGTCCGGGGGCCAGTTCTGAGCGATCTCGTCGCCGGAAAAGACCATCCGATCCTGGATGGTGATCCCGCCGCCGAGGGCCCTGATCCGGCGGATGGTGTCGGGGGTGACGTCCTCCATGTGCGCGAAGGCGAGCCGGCGGTTCTGGACCGGGATCTCGCGGTTGATCTCCTCGATCGCGGGGAGGAGCTGCTCGGCGGAGTGGTTGCGCGTGGCGTGCGCCTGGAACCGCCACCCGCTCTCAATGATCATCCTGACGGCCGCCCGCCAGTCGTCGATCGCCTTCGGCGAAAACTGCGGGGGCAGCGGCCCGAACGCGTCGCCGTCGTACGCCGAGGCCAGCACCTGCTCCCCCACCCCGACCGGCCGCAGCCAGGCATCGCCCGTCCCGGGACGGACCTCCGTCACGAACCGCTTGATCACGTCCAGCTCGCCGCCCGGACGGTTCGGCTGCATGTACCAGTGGACCCGGAGCGTGAGCTCGCCGCGATCGTGCAGCGCGGTGACGGCGCGGTAGTCTCCCGGCCAGATCAGTCCGCCGCCGGCCACGTCGCCGACGCCGGTCATGCCGAGACGGTTGAGCTCGCGGAACCAGTCGCGGGTGCCGGAGACCTGGTCCTCGGGCGCGGGCCGGGGGATCTTGAAATAGAAGGCGTTGATGCCCCCGAATCCCGTCACCACCCCGGTGGGCTGCCCGGACGCGTCCTTGAGCACCTTGCCGCCGAACGGGTCCTTGGTCTCGGCGGTGAGCCCCACGGCCGTCATCGCGGCCCTGTTCATCATCGCCTCGTCGTAGAGGTATTGGACCCAGATCGGATGGTCGGCAGAGATCGCGTCGATCTCCTGAGGCGTCGGCTTGCGGCGCTCGGTGAACTGACTCTCGTGCCAGCCGCCCGCCACCACGATCCACGTGCCGGGCGGGGTCCGCGCGGCCCGCTCCCGGATCATCCTGAGGCCCTCAGCGAGCGAGGGGACGGTCTGCCAGTGCAGCTCGGCGTCCCAGGTCAGGCCCTGCCGGATCGCGTGGATGTGCGAGTCGATGAGCCCCGGGACGACCGTGCGGCCGTGGAGATCGACGACCCGGGTCGAGGGACCCACATACGCCTGCATCTGGCCGTTCGTGCCAACCGCCGCGAACTTCCCCCCTTGGATCGCGGCAGCCTGCGCCGTCGAGAACTGGCGGTCCATGGTGATGATCTTGCCGCCGAGCAAGACGAGGTCGGCGGTCGGGGCGGCGGCCTGGACTCCGGCCCCCGGTCCGAGGGAGAGCGTGACCGCCAGGAATCCCGCGGTACACCACCCGAACAGCAGACGAGCCCGCATCGTCCCCCACCACCCTTTTCAGCCGGATGTGAAGCGCCGGTCGGCGTGTGCGCCGCGTTCAATGGGCGGCGGGGGATCTCCTGCCTACGGCGTCAGGCCGATCGAAACGAGGAGGAGGTGAACAACGATCAGCCGGGACGTCCCTCACGGCCGGGGAGGCCTTGAGATCATCATTCGTTCGCGCCGTGGCCCCGCGACGCGGCATCTGCCGCCCCTGCAAGTTCGGTTAAGACGGCAAAGAACGCGGACGATTGCCCGATGAAGAGCCCGTTCGCCGTCAACGCCTCGAGCGCGCCCATGGCCGCGCCCTGTGTCGCGGTGGGGCGGATGATCGAGCAGACCGGGAATTTTCGGTCGAGGAAGATGGTGGGCTCGGGCATGATCAGGTTGGTCTGGAAGTCCTCCCCGCCAAACGGAGGCGCATTGAGGTCCGGAAACACCAGCCCATTCGTTGGATCGGTCAGGGCAGGCGCATTGCCGGCTTTGTCTTGCCACGTCTGGAAATGCATGGTCTCGGTGGGGCCGATGCTGAGCACAATGCGCAGGACTTGCGGGTCGGTCACCCGCTGCGCCAACGATGGGTAGAGGCTCGTGCCGCCTTGCTCGATGAACGCGAAGTGAAATCCCGCCGTATTGGCAATGGCCTGAAGATGATCCTTGGGGGCCAGATCGGCATCGGATCGGGGAATGGCCGGAAACTGCCCTTTGGCCAACCCCGGGACCGCCTGCGGGAAGGTGTCGCCGAAATCGGGGTTCCGCGTACGGCTGCGGTACCGGGTCCACCAGGTGGTGTCCACGGTGAGCTGCATGAGGTTGGTGAGCCGTCCGATGTTCTGGGCGCCCGTCGCCCGACTGCTCGGCAACGTGCGGAACCGGTCCAGATCGACGGGTTCCGCGCCCCTCGATGCCAGGTACGCGTTAATGAAGGTGAAGTGGGTGAACTCGTCCTCGGTGTTGTCATGGATGTACTGGGGCATGTCTGCATCCAGGACTTGCAGGGCCGCGATGTAGTCCGCACTCCCACTTCCCCCGGGGACTTCGCTGTCTGGGACGCCGCCAAGTTCGTTGTATTGCTGCCACGCATCCGTCTCGAGGATTTCCGCCGCCGCCAGGAATCGAAGAATGGCGGCGTCTCCCTCCGTGAGGCTGCCTCTGGTGCGTGCGAGTGCCGCCGATCCACCGGCCAACAGCCGCGCCGCTCCGATCGTTCCTGCTCCAGCTGCCAGTCCTCCGAGCAATGAACGACGACTGGTGCGATGCCCCGACTGCTTTGGTTCCATGGTCTGCCCCCTCGCGTGACGTTCATGCTGCCGTGGTTCACGAAAGCGAAGATGCCATCTTGAAGTCACGGGCATGTCGGTTTGTGGTAACGATGTCGTCACAGGTAGAGGGAATGGTGAACTCCGAGTTCGAAGTGCACGTCGAGGTGATGGCGATGCCCCGCATCCCGTATGTCGATCCATCGGCTGTTGCGGACCCGGAGATCCTCGGCTATCTGGAGCGGGCCCGCCGCGAGGGGACGCCGCGGCCGGAGAGCCAGGCGATCCGCGCCCACGCCCCCGGCGTCATCCGGGCGTTCTCGCAGGCCTGGGACCTGACGTTCCGCCACGGGGTGTGCGACCACAGGATCAAGGAGCTCTGCCGAGTCTATGTGTCGAAATCGATCGAGTGTGAGTACTGAGGGGTCCAGCGATCCGTCCAGGCCGGACGGAAGGGTCTCACCGAAGCGCAATACGACGACCTGCTCAACTTTGCGGACTCGGACAAATTCACCGAGCGGGAGAAGACGGCCTTGACCTATACGAGCGCGATCCTCTGGGATTCGGAACTCGCGGACGATGCCCTCTGGGAGCGGCTGCACCGGCACTTCACGCTGCCCGAACTGGTGGAACTGGGATTCTTCATCGCCCTGACGTCGGGGCAGCAGCGATGGATCAAGACCCTGGGGCTCGGACATCGGGAGGTGCTCGGGGACACGAGCGCGGGCCTCGTCCCGGAAACACAACAGGACCCGTCCCGGCCGTGATGGGCGGGATGTGCGCCCGCGCCGATCGGGCCCGGACCTTCTTCACCGCCGCGGCCGTCCTGCTGGGGTGCGGCGCGCTCGCCGCCCGGCCGCCCGCCGGGCCCCCGGCGTGGGCGGGCCTGCCCGACCTCTCCCTCCTCGTGGTCGTCGTCGTGGGGATGATTGGCGTGACGGCGCCGGTCCCGCCCCACCACGAGAGCCGCCCCGGGAGGGTCCAATGGCTTGCGGCGCTGGGCCTGGGGGTGGCGGCGTTTGCGGCCGCGCGCAGCCTCACAGCCCCCATCGGTCCGCCCGTCACCGCCCTGGCCGCCGCATCGACCCTGGTGGCCGCCGTCGCCGAGGAGGCCTTCTTCCGCCGGCTGGTCTACGGGTGGCTGGCCGGAGGAGGACCTGCCCCGGCCGTCGCGGGCGCCGCCGCGCTCTTCGCCGTGGTGCACCTGCCGGCCTACGGTGTGCGCGCCCTCCCGGTGGATCTGGCGGCGGGGATCGTCTTTGGCTGGCAGCGGCTGGCCACCGGGGGATGGACCGCCCCCGCCCTCACCCACGCGGCTGCGAACCTGCTCCAACTGATCTGACGCCAGGTGCTCTAGCGATGCCGTCAACCCGCCGGGGCAGAGCCGCGGTCCGCGAGTTCATGTGGGGCGCGGCGGCGGCGGCCCTGTACCTGGGGGCGGTCGCCTATACGTGGCCTCTCGCGCCGGTCCGGATCCTGTACGAGGGAGAGGCGCCCCCCCTGCCCTACCGCTGGGTGCATCCCCCGGCGGAGGTGTCCCAGGACAACCAGCCGCCTGAATCCGGCGCGGGCCAGATCGCGCTCAGCCCGCAAGGATCCCAGTCCACGTCCATCGTCACCGACGACGGCCAGGCGGGGGTGATCTTTCGGTTCGGCGCGATCGCCCCTCGGACGGGCGCCACCTCGGCCCAGGTCAAGGTCGTGCCGCTCGATCCGGCACCGCTCCCGCGCCCCCCATCCGGCCTGCGGCTCGACGGGAACGCCTACCGCGTGGACGCGACCTACAACACCGGCGAGCCGATCGTCCTCCGCATTCCCATGACGGCGGTCCTCCGCTATCCCAGGCACGCCACGATGCTGCTGCGCCTCACCGGCGAGACCTGGACCGCGCTCGACGCCCACATCGTCCCCGGGTCGCTGCAGATCTTCGCCGGGACGGATCGCGTCGGCGTCTTCGCCGCGGCCGGCCCCGCCGGCCCGCCTCCGGCGGCCTGGATCGGCTACGCGGTCGCCGCCGCGGCCGTGCTCGGAGCGGCGGCCGCTATCGCCGCCCGCCGGCTGCGCGCCCGCCGCCGCGACGTGGGGGGCACGCCGGCCTGACGCGGAATCATCCGGCCTGCGACGCTGAACCTCCCTTGATTTCAATCTTCAGGAGCGTCTCCAGTCCCCGGACCACGGCCGCGCTGTCCTGGGATCCGAAGCCGAGGGCGCGGGCGAGCTGCATCAGTTCGGCCGCGCCGTTTGCCGCCGGCAGCGGCACCGTCATCTCCCGCCCGAGTTGCGTGGCCTGGCGGAGATCCTTGTAGGCCATATCCAGCCGGAAGTTGACCTGGTCGAACGCGCGCGCGAAGATCTTGGGCACCATGGCCCGGAGCAGCGGGCTCGCCGAGGTGCTCGCCGACAGCATCTGGAAGAGCCGGTCACAGTCCAGGCCGGCGGAGGCGGCCAGGGCGAAGCCCTCGGCGATCGCGGCCGCGCTGACGATGCCGATCATGTTCTGCACCAGCTTGGCCGTGTGACCGGCCCCCACGCCGCCGAAGTGGTAGATCTGCGATCCCATGGCGGCGAGCAGGGGGCGCACCGACTCGAGCGTCGCGGCGTCGCCCCCCACCATGATCGTCAGGGTGCCGTCCCGCGCGCCCTTCGTCCCGCCGGTCACCGGCGCGTCCAGGAACCGCCCGCCCCGCTCGGCCACGCGCGCGGCGAGGCGCCGGGTCTGCGGAGGAAAGCTCGTGCCCATGTCGATCACGGTGTATCCGGGCGCCATCGCCCGCGCCGCCCCGCCGGCGCCGAACAGGACGTCCTCGACCTCGTCGGCGGTCGGCAGCATCATGATCGCCAGCTCGGTCCGTTCGACCGCCTCGAGCGCGGTCGAGGCCTCGACGGCGCCCTTCCCCACCAGCCGCTCCACGCCGGCCCGGCTCCGGTGCGCCAGCACCACCACGCCGTGGCCCGCAGCGAGGAGGTGCCCGGCCATCGGCTCCCCCATCAGCCCAACCCCGAAGAACGCCACCCGCGCCATCGCCGCCCTCCTCAGGCCTCCGTCCTTACGCCCACGTGATCAGCGGATAGTTCGTCAGCCGCTCGTAGCCGGACTCGGTGATCAGGAGCGTGTCCTCGACCACCCCGGTGCCGAGGCCTTCGACCACGACCATCGGCTCGTACGCCACGGTCATCCGCGGCCGCAGCTCCGTGGTGTTTCCGGCGAACAGCCCGGGCGCCTCGATCACGGACATCCCGATGCCGTGCCCGAACCCGCCCGAGCAGTAGTACGGTTTGAAGCGGGTCCCCCGCACCGCCGCGAGCAGCGCGTTGGACACGTCATCGACCGTCCGCCCGGGCCGCATCACCTCCAGCCCGGCCCGGTAGAGCTCGAGGCCGATGTCCAGCAGCGCGCGGGCCGGCCCGGCCGCCCGGCCCACGGCGGTGCACCGGCTGACGTCGGACATGTAGCCGTCCCAGTTGGCTCCCAGGTCGATGAACACCATCTCGCCCTGCACCAGCGCCCGGCGCCGCGGCACCCCGTGCTTCAACCCGGCCTGGGCTCCGCCGATCACGCAGGTCGCAAAGGCTTCGCGCGCGCCGAGCGTGTGGAGCCGCGCGACCCCCGCCGCCGACGCCGCGGTCTCCTCGGCTCCCGCCCGCAGCGTTTTGAACACCGCCTCCAGCGCCTGATCGGCGATGGTCCCGGCGTAGCGCA
This sequence comes from Candidatus Segetimicrobium genomatis, assembly GCA_005882275.1. Classification (GTDB taxonomy): domain Bacteria; phylum Sysuimicrobiota; class Sysuimicrobiia; order Sysuimicrobiales; family Segetimicrobiaceae; genus Segetimicrobium; species Segetimicrobium genomatis. The sequence goes on along the minus strand of VBAK01000146.1, from coordinate 23,200 downwards.
TCTTCACGATCTCCTCGTCGCTCTTCGAGAGGCGCACGGCGGCCAGCAGCTGGTCTGCGGGGCGCAGCCCCGGCAGCCGCGAGGCCAGCGCCGCGTAGAGCGGATGGGGCAGGTGCGCGCTCCCGGCCAGCCCGACCACGGACGCGCCGCCGGCGGCGTCGGCGGCGAGCACGGCGACCTCGTCCAGGGAGCCTCCGTAGATCGGTCCGAGCGCGACGCGAACGTCGGGGACCCGGCACGACCAGATCATCGAGTGCATCGGCTCCCCATGCAGGACGGCGTCGGTGATCACCGCCATCCGCCGGTCGGCGTGCAGCACGACGAACGCGTTGCCGAACGCCGGCGCGTAGTTGGTCAGGTAGGCGACAGCCGACGGGGCGGAGGCGTTCCCGTACACGCAGAGCGCGTCCAGCCCCTCGCGCTGCATCGCCTCGCAGAGCGCGGCGCTCCGGCGGTCGTATTCGGCGTCGCTGAACGCCTGGACGAGATATGGCCGCCGCGCGTCGAGATCGAATGGCACCCTGGGCATGGACCGGCACCTCCGCTATCTACAGGAAGCCTCCCAACGGCACAGAACTGTGGAGCACGGCGATGAACCGTCCACCCCGCGTGTCGCTCGACCACATTCTTGTGGCCGTCCCGGATCTGGCCGAGGGCCGGCGGCGGTTCGCGACCGAGTACGGCCTGCGGGCCCTGGAGGGGGGACGGCACCCCGGCGTGGGGACGGCAAACATGATCATCCCCCTCGGCTCCGAGTATCTCGAACTGATCGCTGTGGTCGATGCCGGCGAGGCGGGTCGGGCGCCGACCGGGAGGCTGATCAGCCGGGCGATCTCCGAGGGCCGGACCTTTGCCACCTGGGCGGTGCGCACAGACGATCTGGAGGGGTTGCGCGGCCACCTCCACGATTTGGGACTGGCGCTGCCGGCCCCCGCCGCCGGCGCGCGGGAGCGCCCGGACGGCGTGGTTCTTCGCTGGCGCACGCAGTTCCTGGAGCCGCCGCCCGCCTCCGGCGGGCTGCCGTTCGTCATCGAATGGTCGGTGCCGTCGGGCATGCACCCCGGCGCCTCCGCCATCGCCCACCCGTCGGGAGCGCGAAGGATCAGCGCGGTTCGGCTCGGGGACCCCAGCCCGCAGCAGGCGGCCGCGCGGATCCGTGCGCTGCTCGGAGACGGCCTCCCCGTTGCGGTCGAGCAGGCCGGGACGGGCGGCGTCCTGGCCGTGGAACTGGTCACGCCGGACGGTCCGCTGGTGATCCGCTAGCGCATCACGTCTTGAAGACGCCCCGGCCGAGGGCGACGGGCTTGCCGTCCTCGTCGAGGACCTCGACGTCGGCAACCGCGAGCGAGCGGCCGGCCTTGATCGCGCGGCCGGTGGCGGTGAGCGCCCCCCGGGTGACCGGCCGCAGGTAATCGACCCGCAGGTCGATCGTCGGCACATCGTAGCCCACCGCCGCGATCACCGCAAAATCTCCCGCGGTGTCGATGAGGGAGGCGATGGCGCCCCCGTGCACGTACCGGCCGCCCTCCTCCTCCCCGGCCAGGAGGTCTTCCCGGAACGGCATGCGGACGACCACCTCGCCCGGCGCCGCACGCACCATCTCCAGGCCCAGCAGCCGGTGATACGGCGAGCGCCGCAGGACATCCGGGAGCGTCTTGAGCGGCAGGCTGTCCACGCCTACATGCCTCCTTTCAGCATGCCGATCGTCTCTCTGGCGCGCCGCTGCAGCGCCGCGCGGTCGATCTTGCCGGTGCTGCCGAGCGGCGGGGCCTCGATGAAGAAGACTTCCCGCGGGTGGGCATACGCCGGGCCGCGGGAAAAAAAGAACTGCTTCAGGTCCTCCGCGGTGGCGGCCTGCCCGTCCCGCAGCACCACGAAGGCCACGGGCGCCTCCCCCTTCAGCGCGTGCGGCACCGAGACGACGACCGCCTCCCGCACCGCCGGGTGCAGCAGCAGCGTATCCTCGACCTCCTTCGGGTACACGTTCTCCCCGCCGACGTTGATCATGTCGTCCAGCCGGCCGAGGATCGTGTAGTAGCCGTCCGCGTCGCCGCGCGCCAGGTCGCCGGTGTGCAGCCACCCCTCCGCATCGAATTTCTGCGCCGTGATCTCGGGCGCTTTATAATATCTGGCCAGTCCTGGGTTGCGCGTCCACAGCTCCCCGGCCTCGCCCGCGCGCGCCTCCTGCCCATCGGCTCTGACCACCCGGACCTCGCACCCCGGCAGCGGCAGCCCCGCGCTGCCGATCTTGCGCGGACCAAACCGCGGGCTCTCGAACACCACCGGGCCGCCTTCGGTCAGCCCGTACCCTTCGCTGATGCCGGCGTGGAAGGTCTCCTCGAACTCCTGCAGCAGGTCGGGCGGCACCATGGCCGATCCGCAGGCGGCCCAGCGGAGCGTGCTCACGTCGTGCTGCGCCAGGAGCGCCGTTTGGTTCAAGATCAGCCGGAACATCGCCGGCACCCCCGTCATGTACGTGCAGCGGTACCGGTCGATCGCCGCGATGACGTTGGCGGCGTCGAAGCCCGGGAGGATGACCAGGGCGCCGCCGGCCATCAGGATCGGCTTGACCGCCGACGCCATCGCGTTCTTGTGGTACAGGGGCACGGCCACCAGGGCCCGCTCGGTCTCGTCGAACATCATGATCCGGCGCACGGCGTCCGCGTTCCAGAACTGCCCGCCGTGCGTGAGCAGCACGCCCTTCGGCTTTCCGGTCGACCCGGACGTGTACGGCTGCATGCAGACGTCGTCGGGGGCGACCTGGACCGTCGGGAACTCCGGGGAGGCGGCCTCCAGCAGCCGCTCATAGGACAGCGCGTCCGCGGGCGGGGCCCCGGTCACGACCAGCGTCCGCACGGCGGGCACATCCTCCCGCAGGCGGACGGCCTGCTCCAGCAGCGCCTGGGACGCCACCAGCACCTCGGCATCCGAATGCTCCACGCAGTAGCGCAGCGTCTCGTAGCCGGCCCGGACGTTCAGGGGCACCGGCACCGCGCCGGCGCGCATGGCGCCGAAGCAGAGCTCGACGAACGGCCATTCATTGGGGAACAGCAGGGCGACGCGGCGGCCCGCCTGCACGTCCAGCGCGCGCAGCAGGTTGGCGACGCGCTTCATCCGCGCGTCGAGGTCCCCGTAGGTCAGGGTCACCTGCCCCTGGATCACCGCCGGCCGCTCCGGGAACGCCCGCATCGGGACGTACGCCAGGTCGCCGAAGTTGCTCGGGAACGCCGCCATCGGCCCTCCGTTCCTCCCCCGCTATTCTTGCGGGTGGATGATCACTTTGCCGAACACCTCGCGCTCCTCGAGCAGCCGCTCGCCCTCCGGGGTCTGAGCCAGGGGCAGCACCCGGTCGATCACGGGCCGGATCCGCCCGGACCAGACGACCCGGAGGAGCGCCTCGAGATCCAGCCGCGTCCACCCGTCGGAGCCGAGAATGGTCAGCTCGCGGACCCAGATGTACCGGATGTCGGTGTTCGGATCGTACCCCGTCGTCGCGCCGCACGTCAGCAGGCGGCCGCCTTTGCGCAGGCTGCGCAGGCTCCTGACCCAGGTGGCGGCGCCGGTGTAGTCGACCACGACATCCACGCCCCGCCTGCCGGTCAGGCGCCACACCTCGCGGTCGAACTCCCCGTCCTGGTAGTTGATCACATGGTCGGCGCCCAGGCCGCGCAGCTTCGCCAGTTTGTCTTCGCGCGAGGCCGCCGCGTAGACGATGCACCCGGCCATCTTGGCGATCTGCACGCACGCCGTCCCCACGCCGCCGGACGCGCCCAGGATCAGCACGTGCTCCGTCGGGCGGACGCGGCCCCGGCTGAGCAGCATCCGCCAGGCCGTCCCGTAGGCGATCGGCAGCGCCGCGGCCTCGTCGAACGCCGCGCGGTCGGGCAGCGGGATGAGGTTCGCCGCGGGCACGAGCGCGTACTCCGCCAGCCCGCCGGGGGCGTCCTCGCCGATGGCGCCGTGTTCCAGCGCGGGATCGACCAGCACCCGCTGCCCCACCGCGACCCCCTCCACGCCGGGGCCGATCTCGGCCACCACCCCCGCGATGTCGCCGCCGCTGATGAACGGCAGCGGGGTCTTCTTCCCCGGCATGCCGCGCCGGACGAAGATGTCGAGATGGTTGAGCGCGCAGGCGTGGACCTGCACCACCGCCTGGCCGGCGCCGGCGCGCGGGGTAGGAACGTCCGCTTCCAGCCGCAGCGTATCGCGGCCGCCGTGTTCGCGGATGACAATGGCGCGCATCTGCCTAGGCCCGCCCCCGTGTCTTGGGGTCCAGCGTATCACGGATGCCGTCGCCCACAAAATTCAGCGCGATCACCACGAGGAAGATGGCGAGCCCCGGGAAGGTGGCAACCCACCACTGGGCCAGAAGGTCGCGGCCGGCGCTGACCATGGCGCCCCACTCCGGCGTCGGCGGCGTCGCGCCCAGCCCAAGGAAACTGAGGCCGGCTCCGGTGACGATCGCCGACCCGAGGTCGATCGTGGCGAGCACCACGATCCCCGGGAGGACTCCCGGCAGGATCGCACGCCGGAAGACGCCGATCGGCGTCTGCCCGAGGGCCGTGGCCGCCTCGACGTACTCGAAGGTCTTGATGGCCAGCGCCTCGCCCCGCGCCAGCCGCGCGTAGGGGGGCCACCAGACCAGCACCATGGCGAGCCCGGCGTTGACCAGCCCGGGGCCGAGGGCGACGACGATGGCCATGGCCAGGATAATCGCCGGAAACGCCATGACGAGCTCGGTCGCGCGCATCACCCCGTCGTCGATCCACCCTCCCAGGTAGCCGGAGGCCGCGCCGAGGAGCGTGCCCGCCCCGCCCGCCAGGCCGACGACCGAGAAGGCGAGCGTCAGCGTGTACCGCCCCCCGTACAGCACGCGGGCCAGGACGTCCCGGCCGAGGTCGTCGGTCCCGAAGGGATGGCCGGCGCCCGGCGGTTGAAACGCGGCGTCGAGGTGCTGCTCGTCCGGCCCCCCGGGGGCCAGGAGCGACGCTCCCGCGGCCGCCGCGCCCCCCAGGGCGAGCAGCGCGCACCCGAGGAGGAGTCCGGCGGGCCGGCGCCGCCGCGCGAGGGTCGGCATCATTGATAGCGCACCCGGGGATTGACCAGCATGTACAGCAGGTCGACGCCCAGGTTCACCGCGACGTAGATTGCGCCGACGACCAACGCCACGCCCATCACCGCGGGGAAGTCCAGGCTCGCCGCGGAGGAAAAGGCGTACCTGCCCAGTCCCGGCCAGGAGAAGATCGTCTCGGTCATCACCGTCCCGGACATCAGCTGGGCGTACAGGGTCCCGCCGATCGTCAGGACGGGGATCAGGGCGTTGCGGAGCGCGTGACGGAGCACCACCGCCCATCCCGTCAGCCCCTTGGCCCGGGCCGTGCGCACATAGTCGTTGGACAGCACCTCGAGCATGCTGGCCCGGGTGATCCGGGTGACGAACCCGGCGCCGACGGTGGCCAGCACGACGGCGGGCAGCACCATGTGGCTCGCGGCGTCCCCGAACAGGTCGGGCCGGCCGCGGAGCAGGCTGTCGATCAGGTACATCCCGGTCACCGGCTCGGGCGGCGTCGCGCCGGCGGTGAGCCGCCCCGGCGGCGGAGCCCAGCCGAGGCGGAAGTACACGGTGGACACCAGCAGCACCGCGAACCAGAACGTTGGGATGGCCACCCCGATCGTGGAGACGGCGCGCGCCGCGGCGTCGATCGCCGAGTCGCGGGTCACGGACGCCAGCACGCCGAGCGCGATGCCCGCGGCCAGCGCGGCGAGCAGCGCCACGGTGGCCAGCTCGGCCGTCGCCGGCAGCGAGAGGCCCAGTTCCGCGAGGACGGGCCGGTTGGTGGCGATCGACGTGCCGAGATCCCCGCGCAGCAGGTTGCCCAGGTAGACGGCGTACTGCACGATGACGGGCCGGTCGAGCCCCCAGCGGTGCCGGAACGCCTCCACGAGCCCGGGGTTCTGGGCGGCGCGATCCCCCATGGTGGTCAGCACGAGGTCCGCGGGCAGGAGATGCGAGACGAGAAACGTCACCAGGGTGATCCCCAACAGCGTCGGGAGGGCGAGGAGCGCCCGGCGGAGCAGGTAGCGGCCCATCGCGGGATCCGGCGGACGCCGGCGGCGCTCCGGCGTCCGCCGCGCGCCTTACCGACGGCGGAGCGAGTCCACCTCGAGGAAGTAGAGCGGGTGGAACGTGAAGCCGGTGATGTCGGCGCGCGCCCCGGCGATGTTGGTCGGCTGCGCCAGGCTCACGTAGGGCGAGTCGGGCGCGGCCAGCGCCCGATTGTACTGCTCGTACATCGCGGCCCGGCGCTGAGGATCCGCGATCTTCTGGGCGTCGGCGACCAGCTTCGCGGCTTCCGGATTCTGCCAGTGCAGGCGCTTGTTGATGAACCCGGTGACGAAGTACGACCAGTTGTCCGGGTCCATGTAATCGGGGAACCAGAACCCGATCGCCGTCTGGGGCTTGCCCTGGCGGTAGAACGTGAGGAAGATCGACTGCTGGACCGGCTGCAGCCGGAGGTCGATCCCGATCTTCGCCAGGTCGCCGCGCAGTTTCTGCGCCAGACGGTCCAGCGGCAGCGCTCCGTAGCTCGTGCCGGCCGCCCAGGTCAGCGGCACGCCGGCCTTCTGGACGCCGGCCTCCTTCATCAGGCCCGCCGCCTTGGCGGGATCGTGCCGGTACAGAAGCGCCGTGTTCAGCGACTCGGGGAACCCCAGCATCCCCGGCATCATGATGCTGCCGATCCGGCGCCCGTGGCCGCGCATGATGCCGGAGACGATCCCGTCGTAATCGATCGCGTACTTGACCGCCTCGCGCACCTTCACGTTGTCCCACGGCGCGGCGCTGGTGTTCAACCCCATGTAGACGGTGTACGCGGAGGGGTCTTCGAAGAGGGTCGTCCCGGGCTTGCCCTTCAGGTCCTCGGCCTGATCGACGTTCAGGTCCAAGGCCAGATCGACGTCCCCGCGCTGGAGGGTGAGCGACTGCGTGCTCGGATCCTTGATGTGCCTGACGATCACCTCGCGGAAGAACGGCTTGGGCCCGTAGTAGCCGTCGTTGCGCTCGAGGACGATCTCGGTCTCCCGCGCGTAGCGCCGCAGCAGATACGGGGCCGCGCCCGCCGAATGCGTGTAGAACCACTGCTCGGCCTTATCCAGGGAATCGGCGCCCACGGTCTCCACGCCGCCCTGCGCCCGGACCGTCTTGCTGTCGACGATCGAGAACACCCCGGCCGCGAGCGCGGCGAGGAAGGTCGCATCCGGACCGTTCAGGAGGACCCTGGCCGTCTGCCCGTCGACGACCTCGACCGTCCGGAGCGAGTCGGCGAGAAACGACCCGTAGCCCTTGATGTTCTTGGCGCGCAGGAGCGAAAACCGGACGTCTTCGGCGGTGACGGGATTGCCGCTCGGGAACACGGCGTCCTTCCGGAGCCTGAACGTGTACGTCGCGGCGTCCGGGCTGACGGTCCAGGACTCGGCCAGATCGGGCTGGATCTTCCAGAAGTCCGGCGCGCGCTGCCGCACCAGCCGGCTGTAGACGGGGAACTGCAGGAAGACGCCGCCGACGTCATAGGATCTTCCGGGATCAGGGGTGTGGATATCGGAGATGTCTTTGGCGATGACGAGGACGTCGGTGCGGGCGGCGCCGATGCCCTGGTGCGCCGGCGCGCCGACGAGCGTCAGGCCGGCGGCGGCGGCTAGGGCAGAGACCATGCGGGAGCTCAGGGGCATCGGCATTTCCTCCTCCGGGGGCCCTCAGGAGAGGTGGGCTCGGCACCCGTAGATTCGCTGCCCGTGGTGGGGTCCTCCTGGCTCACACATGCCTCATCGCCTTGCGCTCAGCCCCGAGGAAGCGTCCCGGCGCGCCGCGCAGAGCATTGCCAACGACCGGCGATTAGTGGAAGACGCGCCCGGCGTCGACCACGAGCGTCTGTCCCGTCACGCTGTCCGTCCGGCAGAACTCGACCACGAGCGAGGCGACGTCGTCCTTATCGGTCCCGCGCTGCAGCAGGGCCCCTTGTGTGGCCCGCCGGCGGTATTCCGGCGACAGGTTCTCGCTCATCCGCGTGCCCTCCATGAACCCGGGCGCCACACAGTTGACGAGGATCTCCGGGGCGAGCGCCACGGCCATGCACTTCGTCAGGTGGTTCAGCCCGGCCTTGGAAACGGCGTAGGCGATGGAGGACCCGGTCGGGCTGAGTCCCGCGACCGAGGACACGTTGACGATCCGCCCCCCGCCCTGCCGCTTCATCAGGGGCGCGGCGGCTTTGATGCAGAGAAACGGCCCGGTCAGGTTGACCGTCAGGATCTGGTTCCAGTCTTCGATCCGCAGGTCGTCCAGCTGATGGTACGGGATCCATTTGTTGTAGGCGGCGTCGTTGACGAGGATGTCGATGCGGCCGTACATGCGGACGACTTCGGCCATCAGGCTGCGCGTGGACTCCGGGGACCCGACGTCCACCTGAAACGGCGCCGCGCGGCCCCCGAGTCGCTCGAGCTCGCGGGCCACGGCCTCGGCCTCCTCCCGCCGCTCGCGATAGCACACGGCCGCGTGGACCCCGGCCCGGACCAGCTTGTGCAAAATCCGGCGCCCCAATCCCCCGGTGCCCCCCGTCACCACCGCGACGCCGCCCTCGAGATCCATGGCGCCCTCCAATGGTCATTCCTGTGGCCTGGGGTGGTTACGGGACGGCGCGGAGCACTTCCTTTCGCGGGAACGCGGGCCGTCGCCTAGTGGCCGGCGAACGTCGGCGGCAGGAGCATGCCCGTGAGCAGGGACAGCAAAAACAGGACCATGTGGGTGAACACTCGAGAGATCCTGCGCTCCATCACGACCTCATCATGCACCGCCGCGGCGCCGGTTCGCTATCGGTCACGTGAACGATCTTCGAACATCATTAGAACATCACGTGATCACGTGCCGCCCCAAGCGGGGACGGCCTTCGATTCTCCAGAGATCCTCCCGCGACCTCCCCAGGCGCCGGTCCCGTGGCGTTGTTCATTCGAACTGCTGTCGAAAACTAGCAAAAGGGAGGAAGTAAACTCCTGCGGGCGGGTGCAACCACTCCGTGATCGTTACTCGATGCGGGTCGGTCGGCGCCGGAGAGGGCCCAGACACGCCGGGAGAAGGGCGGGTGGGAGGCATGAGGCACTACTCGTACTCGGCGGGTCCGGTCGCGATCCGGAAGGCCGCCAGACCGAAGCACGAGGGGATTCCCCGGGAGCGCGTCCCGAAAACGATGACATCGCTGGACGTCCTGCTCTCGATCTGGATTGCCGAGTCATTGCTCGAGAACGAGACCCGCACGAAGAAGCGCGCGCGAAAGACGTCCGTCCGAGCCTGACCGCGGCATGCTCCATCGGGGCCGCCGAAGGCCCCTCCCGACGGCCGCCGCCCCCGGGGGCCCGGCCGGAGGCTTGGGGGTCAGGCGGTCGGGAAGGACTCCCCGATCATGAGGCTAATAATAGGAGGCGGTGAGTGCCCGTTCTCTGGCGAAAGGAGTGAGACCGTGGATCTGGGGATCTTCCTGCTGCTCGCCGGACTGATCTTGTGGGCGACCGGCCACATGGTCTTGCGCTAGCTCCGCAAAACCCTGCGTTGCCACGCTACGCCGAATCAGGGGCCTTCGCTTCGACGCGCGCCCCGGACTGAGTCTCCAACCGGGCCTTGATCCCCCGAGGGGGCACCCCCTCCGCTTCCATCAGGTGACGGATGCGCCGGATCAGCCCGATATCACGGGTCGAGTACAGCCGGTGCCCGCCCTTGGTGCGCGCGGGACGGAGCAGCCGGTATTCGACCTCCCAGCTGCGGATCCGCCGCGCGGCAACGCCCGTCAGCGCAGCCGCCGTGCGGATCGGATAGACTGGCAGATCCTCGGGTGCGTTCATCGCGTCTCAGGGGTCTTTCGCTCTGGGTGGATACCCCGCCCGGCGGATCTCTAGTCACTTCTCCCCCCGTCTGAACCGCATCTCTCAGGAGCTTTCCTGGAAGTTCTCCGACCTGTCGCTGCTCAAATAGATGCCTGAGGCGTGCCGGCCGGTGCATTTTGGAGGCACAGGCGACTGCCGGACTCCTATCGGGGGCATCATGAAGCAGTGCAAGCGGAGAACAATGTCCCAGCAGCGGTGCCGGGTTTTCGTACGAGCCCGAAGCGTGAACCCCAGAGTCGCCGGCAGCCGAAGGGCGCGCGGCCGACCAAGGGAACCGGCGCAGTCTAGGGAGGCAGTGAGATGCGACAGCGCAAGATGGTGTTCGGAGTCATCTCCCTCAGTCTCATGCTGAGCGTCATGCTGGTGGTCACCCCGGCGGCCCGGCCGAGTACGCCGACCGGGAACACCACCTGGAGTCTCTCGCCGGATCACGATCAGGACGACCGTGGGTCTCAAAACAGATACGACGTGTGCAAACAGAATCACCGCCCCCGGAAGTGCCCGACGGTCTCGACCGGGGGCGTGGCCGCGACCGTGACGTTCGACGTCCCCGGCGCGGCGCTCACGTGGGCCTTTGGCATCAACAACGCCGACGCCATCGTGGGATACTATCAGGACGCGACGGCCGGCGCGGCCTACCACGGCTTCATCCATCAGGGCACCAGTTATACCACGGGCTTCACCACGGTCGACGTCCCCGGATCCATCCTCACCTACGCCCAGGGGATCAACGACCTCGGCGACATCGTGGGGATCTACGAGGACGCCGCCGGCACCACGCACGGCTTCCTGCATCATGGAACCGACTACACTCAGGGGTACCTCACGATCAACGTTCCGGGCGCCGAATGCTGCATCTCGCCCAACGGGATCGCCAACGACGGCACGATCGCGGGAACCTACGGGGGGAAGGGCCACATCCGCGGCTTCAGGCATGCGGGGACCGATCTCACCACGGGGTACAGCACGATCGATTACGCGAGCGCCACCGTGACCTCGACCGATACCGTCGCCAACGCGATCGACCGCAGCGGCGGGGTCGCCGGATACTACTTCGACCAGTTCGGCAAGCGTCACGGCTTCGTGCTGCGCTCGGGAACCTTCAGCACGGTTGATGCCCCCGGCACCCTGGTTCCTGCGCCGATGGCCGGCACCACCCAGGTCTACGGCACCAACAGCCTGGGCGTGGTGGTGGGGTACTACCTGGACTCCGGATTCCAGTACGATGCCTTCCAGGCTCAGGGGACGACCTTCAAGGTGGTCACCGTGGGGACGGGCAACATCGTGTTCGCCTACGGGATCAACGAGAACGGTGACGTCGTGGGCGAAGTGTACAACAGCGCCACGGCCAAATACCACGGTTTTGCGATCATCGCCGCGACCGGCACCGCCGCGGCCGGCACCGCCACCAGGCCCACCGGTCGTGGCGACGATGACGACGAGAACCACCACCGCGACAACGACAACGACAACAACGAACACGGGGAAGCCGGCGGGCACTAGCCGGAACGACGCCAGCGGAGGGGGACGGATGGGGTTGCCCGCGAGGGCAACCCCTTCGCGTTACCTAGACCTAGGCGAACTCGAACTCCCGCTCGGCCACCGCCAGGCTCTCGTCGATGATCGAGACGATGCGGTCGATCTCCTCGTTCGACACCACCAGGGGCGGGGCGACCTGGATCGACATGAAGACACGGCTGAGCAGTCCGCGCTCGGTCATCAACGCCATGAGCCGGCGGCTGAACGGATGATTCGCGGCGGGCGGCCCCCACCCAAACGGCTCCTTGGTGCGCTTGTCCTGCACGAGCTCGACGGCGCAGAGCAGGCCCAGGCCGCGGACATCGCCGACGGTCGGGTGCGCGCGCAGGGACTCCAGGCGCCGCAGCAGGTAGTCCCCCCGCTCCGCGCTCCGCTGCGCCAGGTTCTCCCGCTGCAAGATTTCGATGTTCTTCAAGGCGGCGGCGCAGGCGACGGCCTGGCCGCCAAAGGTCAGCAGGTGGGCGAGTCCGACGTCCTTCCGCTTGAACTCCTCGAATGCCCGATCGCTGACCGCCACCGCGGCGATCGGCGCGTACCCGGACGAGAGGCCCTTGGCCATGGTCATCAGATCGGGCACCACGCCGAAATGCTCAGCGGCGAACATCCGGCCCGTCCGGCCGAACCCGTTGATCACCTCGTCCATGATCAGCAGGACCCCGTGCTTGTCGCAGATCTCTCGGAGCCGCTTCCAGTACTTCGGAGACGGAACGTGATTATTGTTGGACACCGAGACCGGCTCGCCGATCACCGCCGCGACGTACTCCGGCCCCTGCGCGACAATCTCCTGTTCGACGGCGTCGGCGCACCGCAGGTCTTCCGCTTCCCCCTGCAATCCGAAGGTCGGCCGGTAACGATTCGGGGACGGCACAAAGCTGACCCCCGGCATGAACGGCCCAAAGTAGGCCTCGTTGCGTGAGGAGGTGATGCTCATTGCCCCGAACGTCGACCCGTGGTAGCCGCCCAGCCGGGCGATCACCTTGTACCGCTTGGGGAACCCGCGCATGACCTGGATCTGCTTGGCGATCTTCATGGCGCTCTCCACCGCTTCGGAGCCGCCGGAACAGAGGAAGATCCGGTTCAGGTCGCCCGGCGTGATGCCGGAGAGCACGTCGGCGAGCTGGACCGCGGGCAGGCTGGTGTACGTGGCGCTGGACGCGTACGCCAGCTCACGGGCCTGGCGGGCCATCGCCTCGCCGATCTCCGCGCGCCCGTGACCCACGTTCACCAGATAGAGTCCCGAGATGCCGTCCAGATACGTCCGGCCCTGCGCATCGATCAGCCGGCATCCCTCGCCGCGAATGATGACGCGCAACCCGTCGCGTTCGGCCAGATCGAGCCAGCGCGCGGTGTGAATCCACACGTGCTCGAGCGCCTGCTGTTCGACCGGGGTCAGCTCAGGCGCTTTGATTGTCTCCCGCATCGTCTCATGACCTCCTGGGGATCGCATCGGCGCTGGCGCAGTCCGACGCGTCGGGGGTGGGTGTCGCTCCAGCCGGCGTCGCCGTGATCGGCGGCCAGCAGCCCTTTCGAGGGGGCGGGCCCGGGCCCCTTCTTCGCAGCCCCCGGTCGGGGCGGGCGATGCGCATGGTCGCACGCGTGCGGGCGAGCAGGAAGGGCTGGCCATCCGCCGAAGGCCACCCGAAGTCGAATGGAGACCCATCGGACCATGCGGCAGGCGGTCCTGCGCGCGCCTCGATCGCTGGACCTGGCGGAGGTTCCGGTTCCCCTCCCCGGCCGCGGCGAAGTTGTCGTCCGGATCCGGGCCTCGCTGACCTGCGGCACCGACCTCAAGACCTACCGGCGCGGCCATCCCCGGCTGCCCTTCGGCCCGTTCGGCCACGAAGCCGCCGGCGACATTGCCGCCGTCGGCGACGAGGTGCGGGGATTCGCGGTGGGCCAGGCGGTGGTCTTCATGCCCACCGCGCCGTGCGGCCGGTGCGGGGCGTGCAGCCGGGGCCGCGAGAACCTGTGCGAGACACTGTTCGACGACATCGCCGTTGGGACCTACGGAGAGGCGGTGCGCCTCCCGGCGCGCGTCGTGCGGCGGCACCTGTTTCCCAAGCCCGCGACCCTGTCCTACGTCGAGGCCGCGTTCCTCGAGCCGCTGGCGTGCGTCGTGCATGGATGGCGGCGCCTGGGGCCGGGTGGCGGGGCGCGGGTGGCGGTCGTCGGCGTCGGCCCCATCGGTCTGCTGCACATCCGCGAAGCCGTCCGCCGCAGCCACGAGGTGGTCGCCGTGGGCCGGCGGCCCGCGGCGCTGGCCCTGGCCGCGCAGGCCGGAGCCTCGCACACGATCGACGCCGCCCGGGGCGACCCGGGCGAGGCGCTCCGGGCGCGCTGGCGCGGCGGCCCCGACCTCGTCATCGAGTGCACCGGGTCGGCCGACGTCTGGAAGGCGGCGCCGTCGTGGGTCGCCGGCGGGGGCCGGGTGCTGTTGTTCGGAGGACTGTCCGGCGGGGCGCCGGCGGAGTTCGACGCCACGCGCCTGCACTACGGTGAGGTCGATCTGATCGCGGCGTTTCACTACTGCACCGCGGACGTGCTCGAGGCTTTGCACCTGCTCGCCTCGGGGACGCTCCGGCCGGGCGACCTGATCACCGCGGCGCGCCCGCTCGACGCGATCGTCGAGGTGTTTCACGATCTCGACCGGGGCCTCGGGTCCAAGTACGCGATCCTGCCGCAACCTCTGCTTGCCGTTGGCCCCTCTCCGGTTTGGAGCCCCCGGAGGGGGGACGGGTCCCCATGGCGCTAGGGCGCCCCGCCACCGCCACGGCGGCGGTCTATTACGCCCCCGGCGACCTCCGGATCGAGGAAGTGCCGCTGCCGCCGCTCGGCCGGGGCGAGATGCTGGTCCGCATCAGGGCCTGCGGCCTCTGCCCCGGCGAAGTCATGGACTGGTACATGGCCCGCAAGGCCCCTGTGCCGCTGGGACACGAGCCGGTCGGCGAGGTGGTCGAAGCCGCCGATGGGGTGGCCTTCCGGCCCGGGGATCGGGTGTTTGTGCACCACCACGCGCCCTGCCTGACCTGCCGCGTCTGCCGGCGGGGCGACTTCGTGCACTGCGCGACGTGGCGGCCGCGGCGCCTGCTGCCCGGCGGCCTCGCGACCCACGCGATCGTGCAGGCGCCCGCGGTGGCGGCCGACGTCGTGCGGCTGCCCGAGGGCCTCTCCGACGACGCGGCCACCTTCGTCGAGCCGCTGGCGTGCGTGGTGAAATCGGTCCGGCGGGCGCGTGTGCGGGAGGGGGACGGCGTCCTGGTCATCGGACTGGGCGTGATGGGCCTGCTGCACCTGCACGCGCTCCGCGCCCTCAGCGCGCCCGGCCTCCTCCTCGCTGCCGACCGGGTCCCGGAGCGCCTGGACCGCGGCCGGGCCGTGGCGGATGTGGTCATCGACACGTCCCGGGTGCCCCTGACGGACGCCGTCGCCCGCGCCACGGATCGCGGCGTCAACGTGGTCATCGCCGGCCCTGGGAGCGTCGAAGCGTACGAGGCGGGACGTCAGGCGCTGGCCCCTGGCGGCACGCTCGTGATCTTCACCCCGACGCCGCCGGACGCGGTGTGGCCGCTGCGGATGCACGAGGTGTTCTTCAGCGAGACGACCATCGTCCCGTCCTACTCCGCGGGACCGGACGACACGCGTGAGGCGCTGCGCCTGCTGGCCGGCGGCCTGCCGGTCGAGCCGTTGATCACCCACCGGCTGCCGCTGGAAGACGCCGGGCAGGGCTATGCGCTCGTCCGCGCGGCGACCTCCGCCCTCAAAGTCGTGGTGCGGCCCTGAGCCGCCGCGGCGCGCGTCAGCCGCGCGTTCCTTCGAGGGCCAGGATCCGCTCCAGCCACTCCTTCGAGGGAATCACACAGAGGAACCCGAGAGGCTCATCACCGATATTCTCGAACTGGTGCTGCTCATCGGAGGGGATGTAGACGGCGTCCCCCGGCCCCACCTCGTGCATCTCCCAGCCCAGGAGGACCCTGGCCCGGCCCCGCAGGATGACCACTCCCTGATCGTGGAGGTGGTGCTCAAACGACGTTTGCCCTCGGGGAGGGATCTCAAAATAGCGAATGGCAAAGTGCCGGGAGCCTTCCTTCGGGCCGATGATCACCCGGCGGCAGCTCCCCTCGCTCGTCCCGCCGCCACGATAGGGCTCATCCTCGACCCCATCCCAGGCGAAGCTGCCGTTCTTCCCGATCTGCCGGTGGACGACGCCCATGACCGTGCCCTCATCACATGAAGTTGGGGACGGCGCCGCCGTGCAGGGCGGAGATGCGATCGGCCACGTCCCGGTCGAACCCCACTTGGAGCAGGCGCTTTACGCGGGTGGCATGCATCTCCTGGTAGAGCTCCTTGACCCGCTCGCGGCCCCGGGCGATCTGTTCCGGGGATGTGCCGCCGCCGCCCAGCACCGCCAGGGCGTGCTGGACAAAGGGGCTGGCCCCGGACGCCTGGCGAAGGAAGGCGGCCCGGCCCTCCGCCGCCTGATGGAGCCTGCCGACCAGGTCGGGGTCGTGCTTGAGGTGGTAGGCGATATGAGAGACGCCGTATCCGACATGCCGCCCTTCGTCCTGACGCGCCATCCTGAAGATCGAGGCCGTGACGGGATCGGGCGAGACCTCCTCCAGGTACTTGAGCAGTTCCATGAACGTGCCCTCCCCCAGGATGTGGAGGAGGAAGGACGCGTCCGTGAAGTTGTCCTGGGTGAGCAGGCTCTTCAGGGACCACTCCGTGGCGGCCGAGACATACTGCAGACCGCCGCCGTTGGCGAGGGCCCGCTTGGTGAAGACTTCCACATGGCGGGCTTCGTCCTCGACCTGGGACGCCAGGAACAGCACGACCTCGGTGAACCGCGGGTCCACCCGGGTGAGCAGCTTCGCGGGGAGATAGAGCGCGAGGTATTCATTCTGAATCATGAAGGTGCAGACCTGACAGACGGCCCGCTCCAGGTCCGCGGGCAGCGGCCTCAGGTCGCGCCATGAGATGTCGGTGGCGGCGTTCCACTGACCCAATTTGGCCTGCTCGACCAAATCCGCGATGTTCTCCGTCCAGACCTCGACCTTTTTGCTGACGGGAAAGTCAAATGGCGGAGTCTGCGGATCGATCACCGAGCCTCGCTGCGCCAGGCCCCAGTGAGCCGGCGCATCTTCGGGGACCCGGCCCGCCTGGCCGATGAAACAGTCCCTCAGGTCGATGCCAAACCCGTCTCGGGGCGCGACGCGAATCCCCCAGTCGGGCTTGCCCCAATTCGCGGTGTCGGGGAGCTTGGTCTCCATTCCCTCGTGTCCTCCTTGTCCGCAGAGGCGGTTGTCGAGCCGAGGTGCGGGGCCACCGCTGATAGGTTGACCGCTGCCGGGGCCCTTACCTTTCAGCCATTTTACCCTCCGCGGAGGGTCGGGTCCAGCGCGGCCCCCAGCCCGGTGCCCGGCCGCCGATATTCCTCCCGCGGTGGCGCAAAGATATCGAGGATCACGCAGCGCTGGCCGAGCGTCCGTCCGCCGTGCGCCACGTTCGGCGGCGTCTCCCAAAAATCACCTGACCTGACGGGATGCTCCTGCCCTTCCTGAATCCGGATCCACTCGCCCTCGAGACACACGCCCCACTGCTCGTTCGGATGCGAGTGCACCGGCGACTCCGACCACGGGTCCAGCTCGACGACCGAAAGCATCAGGTGCGTCCCGCAGAAAATCCGGGCCCGGATACCTTTGGCCAGCGTCCGGGAAATGCCTCCCTCGCGAAGGTTGTGGAACCACTCCCTGCCCATCGTTCTCATCTCCCCCGTCCGCCTGCCCATCCCCGTGCGGCGGACCACTCAGGCGACCTGGGCCCCAATGGGGGGGTGGGAGGCTGCCCTGGAGGGCGCCACCCAGCCCTTCGCCGCCGCGTCGTGGCTTTCCCGGGAGATCGTTTCGTCCGAACTCCCGGGAGATTTCCGGAAGCTTTCCGGCATGGACCTCCGGGGCCGTGGCCCGGCCCCCGGGTCATTCGAACAGACGATTGAGTGTATCGAAGGAACCCGCGCGCGGCCTTGGACGACTGGGCTTCCCGACTCCTGGGCACCATTAGGCTTGGAGGCAAGAACCGGGTCATACGGGCTCGGGGATCGACACAAACGACAGCCGCCGACCGTATCGGTCTCGACGGCGAGACTCGGAGGGGTAGAGATGAAACTACGAACGATGGTGATCGGACTGATCTTCCTCAGCCTCACGCTGATGATCATCCCGACGGCCCAGCCTAGTACGACGAGCACGACGTTTGATTATCCCGGCGCGGCCTATACCCAGGCGCTGGGCGTCAACAGATCTGGCAGCATCGTGGGCATCTACCAGGACAACAACGGCCTCCACGGCTTCCTGCATCAGGGGAGCGACTTCAGCACGGGCTTCCGTGCGATCGATGTTCCAAACTCGTTCTTGACCGAAGCCCAGGGGATCAACGATCGCGGCAACATCGTAGGGCTCTACATGGACGCCTCTGGGACTCATGGCTTCGTGCATCACGGGCTCAACTTCGGCACGGGCTACCAAAAGATCGACGTGCCGTCCGCCACCTGCTGCATCTCGGCCAATGCGATCAACAGACACGGTGATATCGTCGGAAGCTACATTGCGAACTTCCATACCCACGGCTTCGTGCATCGCGGGAGCGACTTCCGCAGGGGATACACCACTCTGGATGTCCCCGGCGCGACCGAAACCTTCCCCAACGGGATCAATCGCAACGGCGAGGTCGTGGGGCAGTACGTCGACGCATCGGGAACGGCCCACGGCTTCATGGTTCGTGAGGGCAGGTTCACCACGATCGATGCTCCCAGCACCTTGGTCCCCGCCCCGCTGCCCGGCACGACCGCGGTCAACGGAGTCAATAGCCGCGGCGCGTTCGTGGGAATCTACGTCGATACCGGATACCTGCGGGACGGCTTTCTGAATCAGGAGAGCACCGTCCAGCCGGTCAGCGTCAGTGGCGCTACAGAAGTGCTGCCGTTCGGGATGAACGACAAGGGTGTGATCGTGGGAGGGGCAAGCGAGAACGGCTCAACCCATGGGTTCGTGACGGCCGGATCCGTTACCGGTGGTGACAATGATCGGGAAGACGGTGATGATCAGGACGGCGGCGACCAGGGTGGCGAAGGCAAGTAGCCAACCTGAAGAGCCCCAAGCGTAACGAGATCGACAAGCGAGGGCCGGCTCCGCGCCGCGGCGCGGAGCCGGTCAAGTTATCGGCCACACGCCGCGGCGCGCCGTCCGGGCGCCCCGACCAGCGCCGCCAGGGGAGCCTTCGCCCGGGCGAGGACGTAGGCGGCAAAGCTGAGTCCCGTGACGAAAAAGCTCACCGGCCACGACGTGTAGAGCGCGCAGACGATCCCGCCGACGGTCGCCGCCAGCGCAATGGCCACGCTGCAGACCGTGATCAGGCTGGGGTGCGCCGTCAGCCGCTGCGCCGCGCCGGCCGGGACGATCACCAGGGTCAAGATCAGCAGCGCGCCGACCACCTGGATGACCTCCGCGACGGCGAGCGCCAGGATCAGGAGGAACAGGGTGGACAGGAGCCGGACCGGGACCCCGCGGGCCTCGGCGACCTCAGGATCGACACTGGCAAACCGGAGCGGCCGGTAGACGGCCGCCAGCGCCGCCAGCGCCGCCGCCCCGACGACGGCCGTGCGGAGCACGTCCTGGCGGCTGACCGCGAGGATCGACCCGAACAAGATGCCGAACGCCTCCGTGGCGTACCGGGTGGAGAGGGTGAGGAAGAGCACCCCGAGGCCCATCCCAAAGGCGAGGACGCTGCCGATGGCGACGTCGCGCTCCCGCAGCCGCACGCCGAGGGCGCCGATCGCCCCCGCGGCGGCGACCGCGGCGGCCAACACCCCAACCGGGGCCGGCAGTCCCAGCATGACCGCCCCCGCGGCCCCACTGAACCCGACCTCGGCCAGGCCGTGCACGGCAAAAGACATGTTGCGCATCGTGACGATCGGTCCGACGACCCCGGCCACCACGGCGGTGATGACGCCGGCGAGCAGCGCCTGCTGGACAAACGCGTAGTGCCACAGCGGGTGCATCAGACCCCCGCCGGATGCTCCGGCAGCGGCGCGTGCCCGCCGAGCTCCGCACCCAGCACGACGACCCGCCCCCCGATCCTGAGCACCTCGACCGGGAGACCGTACAGATGGCTCAAGGTCTCGGAGGTGAGCGCCTGATCCGGTTCGCCGGCCGCCCAGCGGCCGCCGGCGAGCAGGAGCACCCGGTGGATCGCAGAGAGCGCCGGGTTGATGTCGTGCGTGACGAAGACCACGGTCACGCCTCGCCGCCGGTTCCAGTCGGCGAGGAGCTCGACGATCGCCTGCTGGTAGTGCAGATCGAGGCTGAGCAGCGGCTCGTCGCACAGGAGGATCTGGGGATCGCTGATCAGGGCCTGGGCGACGCGCAGGCGCTGCTGTTCGCCTCCCGAAAGCCGCCCGATCGCGCCGTCCGCATACTCCCGCGCCCCCACCAGCGCCAGCATCTCGTCGACCCGGCGGTGCGCGCCGCGGGGGCTCAGGGAGCATCCCCATCGATGTCCATTCAGACCCAGGGCGACAAGATCGCGGCCGCGCAGGGGCAGGTCGGGGTCGAAGGCCCGCTGCTGGGGGACGTAGCCGACCGCCCGGCTGCCGCGCCGGGGCGCCTGCCCGAGCACTTCCACGCGCCCGCCGTCCGGCGACTGCAGGCCCAGGAGCGTGCGCAGGAGGGAGGTCTTGCCGCTGCCGTTGGGGCCGAGGACCGCCAGGAACTCGCCGCGGGGCACGCTGAGGGTGAGGTCGCGCCAAAGGGTCTTGCCGCCGAGCCGCAGGGTCGCCCGGTCGAGCTGGAGCGCGGGGATCTCGGCCATTACTGCCTCTGGCCGAGCGCCAGGCGCAGCTGCTCGAGCTGATCGAGCATCCACTGCTGAAAGGGCCTGCCCGGCGGCTCGGTCTCCGACACGCCGACCACGGGGATGCCTTCGGTCTTCGCCAGTTGTTGGACCCTGGTGGTGATGGGGGAGACCGTCTGGGTGTTGTACAGCACGACCTTCACCCGATGCTGCCGGAGCTGGTCCTCCATCTGCGCCAGCGCCGACGCCGGCGGATCTTCGCCGTCCTCGATGGCCTTCTGAAACGACAACGGGGTGAGCACGCGGAGCCCGAGGGCCGCCGCCATGTAGCCGAAGACGGGCTCGGTACACGCGACCGGGGCGCCGCCGTATTGCGCGTTGATGGCGGCAATCGCCCGATTCAGCGGCGCGAGCGACGCCTGGAACGCCTTGTACCGGTTCGAATAGGAGGTGGCGCTCCCGGGATCGATCCGGACGAGGGCGTCGAGGACGGCCTGGGCGACCTTGGGGATCGCCGCCGGATCGTACCAGAGGTGCACGTTGTCGCCCGTGACGTGCCCGGTCAGTTCCGAGACCACAATCAGCGTTCGCTGAGGATTGGGCGATGCGGCCACCAGGCGATCGATGAAGGCGTCGTAGCCCAGACCGTTTTGAATGACCAGACGGGCGTTGGCGACGGCGGCGGCGTCCCGGGGGGTGATCTCGTACTCGTGCGGGTCGACGTTCGGATCGCTGATGATGCTGGTGACCCTGACGTGATCCCCGGCAATCTGGCTCACGATGTCGCCGTAGACGTTCTCGGCGGCCACCGCGACGATCGCGGGGGAAGGCGGCGCGCCGGACGCCGGAAACGCCCGGAGCGCGAGCGCGCACCCGGCAGCCAGGCACGCCGCCCGCACGACCCGGCTTGACAGCATCGGCCGTCCCCTCCATACTGGGTTGAGTACCTGAGATTGAGTATCGAGATTGAATCTCACGAAGTATAGAGGAGCGCCGCCGGCCCTGTCAAGGTTCTTGCGGGATCGGGCAGGTGCGGCGCCAGGGAGGCGGACTACGTCGCGGCATGAACCCGAGGCGATTTGGACGCAGTTGAGACGCGCGGGCCTGCGCGTCACCCCGTTGCGGCGCCGGCTGGTGCGCCTGTTCGCCGCTTCCGGCCGCTGGTACAGCCCCCAGGAACTGAGCGCCGCGGCAGAGAAAGCGGGCCTCCGTCCGGGCCGCGCCACGGTCTACCGTTTGATCGATGCCTTGACGGCCGCGGGGCTGTGCAAGTCCTATCCGCAGCCCAACCGTCTGATCCGGTACGTGTTCTGCGCGCCCGAACATCATCATCACATGATCTGCCTCGATTGCGGCAAGGTGACCGACTTCGCCACCTGCAAGGTCAAGGCGCCGGACGCCACGTTCACCGTCAAGGACCACGCCGTCGATTTCTTTGGAAGCTGCGCGCTGTGTCGATCGGACAGAACCGAGGGGGGCCGCCCCATTCGCGGCTAGAGCGGAGGCACCCCCCCTCCCGCGGCCTGGGGCGCGTGAAATCGCCCGGCCCCGAATCCCTACGCGAGTGGCGCCCGCGAAAAATTTCAGGCAATTTGAGGCGTTTTCTCCGGTAGATACCCGGCATTTACCCGATGTCGAGCGCAGTGTCATAAGGATTACCCTCTAAGACAGGCACGGATGACCCGCAGGAACATTCCTACGCCCACGCGGGGGCGCGGGTTCGATCTGCGCGCGGACGCAGGATGTGGGACCATCGGGAGGCCCTGTGATCAAGATGCGCGCTCGTTCATCCGGCACCTGGGTCGGCCGGCTGATCCTGCTCGCCGGGGCGGCCGCAGCAGCCCTTCCAGGCCCTGGGGTGCCGGTCGCCCAGGCGCAGGCCGTCTCGCCGGCGCCGCCGCAGGCGTTCCTCGACACGGCCTACACGCCCCCAACGGGGCAGATCATCGCCGTGCCGGCCGGCGGTGACCTTCAGGCGGCGCTCAACAGCGCCAACCCGGGCGACATCATCACGCTGGCGGCCGGCGCGACGTTCACGGGGCCGTTTGTGCTCCCCAACAAGCCGGGGGCCGGTTGGATCTACGTGCGGAGCAGCGCGCCCGACAGCGCCCTGCCCTCTCCGGGGGTCCGCGTCGATCCCTCGTACGCCCCGCAGATGCCGAAGATCGTGGTCGGAGCCGTCTACCGCGGCGCGATCGTGACGGTGCCCGGGGCGCATCACTTCCGCTTCATCGGGATCGAGGTGGCTCCCACCCCCGGCACGGTCGTCAACCTCAACAGCCTGATCGAACTGGGCTCGGGCGAGACGGATGCGACGGCGGTCCCGCACGACATCATCTTCGACCGGTGCTACATCCACGGGGACCCGTCCGTGGGGGGCGTCCGCGGCATCTTCATGGACGCGGCGTCCACGGCCGTGATCGACTCGTACCTGTCGGGCTTCAGGCTCACGGACCGGGATACCGAGGCGATCATGAGCGCGAACGGCCCGGGGCCCTTCAAGATCGTCAACAACTACCTGGAAGCGGCCGGGATCAACGTCATGTTCGGCGGGCAAGATCCGACGATCCCCAACCTCGTGCCCGCCGACATCGAGATCCGCGGCAACTACTTCTTCAAGCCGCTGTCGTGGCGGATCGGGGACCCCACGTACGCCGGCACCCCCTGGAGCGTCAAGAACCTGTTCGAATTGAAGAACGCGCGCCGGGTGCTGATCGACGGCAACGTCTTCGAGAATAACTGGATGCAGGCCGACCAGGATGGGTTGGCCATCTTGTTCACCCCGCGGAACCAGAACGGCACCGCGCCGTGGTCCACCGTCCAGGATGTCACGTTCACGAACAACATCGTCCGGCACTCGACGGGGGGCATCAACCTCATGGGGTGGGAC
>VBAK01000145.1 GCA_005882275.1 Candidatus Segetimicrobium genomatis | reverse complement strand
ATGCTGATCGTGACGACCCCCCAGCCGGCCGCGGCCAGCGTGGCCTACCGCGCGGCGCGCATGGCGGAAAAGGTCAACATGCCGGTGGTCGGGGTCGTCGAGAACATGTCGTACTACCTGGCCGCCCCCGGGGCGGCGCCGTCGTACATCTTCGGGCAGGGCGGGGGGGCCAGGCTCGCGGAGATGATCGGCGCGCCGCTGCTTGGACAGATTCCGCTCGATCCGGCGATCCGCGAAGGCGGCGACCGCGGCCAGCCGGTGACGCTGACCGCGCCCGACTCCCCGGCGGCCCGCGTGTTCTACACGATCGCCGACGCGCTCCTCGGGAGGACCCGGCGGTAGCCGGCGGATCCGTGGGCGCGATCACCCCCGCCGCGGTCAACGAAGAGATCGAGCGGTTTGTCCGTCCGCAGACGTTCCCGCTGGGCATCCGGATGGCGGCGCCCGGCGAGCCGCTGCCCGAGAAGGTCCGGCGCCCGGCGCAGGACATGGGAATCCGGGTTGCGATCTGCCAGACCTTTTCGATCGCGCGGCGGTACGGGTGGGGCCTCGCGGTCGGCCGGGACGACCTCAGCTGCCCGCTCGCCAAGACCGCCTTCGGGTTCGAGCGGGAACTGCCCTACTATGCCGAGGGCAACCTCGCCTGCGGGATGTACACGGAGTCGGCGGACGCCGGGGCGCGGACCGAGGCGGAGGTGCCCAAGTTCGAGTTCGGCGCGTACGAGCGGATCCTCATCGCCCCCCTCGGCCGGGCGTCCTTCGAACCACATGTGGTGCTGGTCTATGCCAACTCCGCGCAGGTGATGCGGCTGGTCGCGGCGGCCCTCTACCGCACCGGCGGCCGGATCCACAGCAGCTTCTCCGCCCGGCTGGACTGCGCCGATGCGGTGATCGAGACCATGCGCTCGCAGCGCCCCCAGGTGATCCTGCCGTGCTACGGAGACCGGATCTACGGACAGACCGAGGACCACGAGATGGCGTTCGCGGTCCCCTGGGACCAGGCCGAGGAGCTCCTGGCGGGGCTGCGGGGCACGCAGCAGGGCGGGGTGCGGTATCCGATTCCTTCCTGGCTGCGCTACACGGGCGAGTTCCCGGAGAAGTACCGCCGTCTCGATACGCTGTGGGAGGAAGGCCGCCGCGATGGGGGACCGGGACGTCCCGCCGGATCGGGCCGGCCGGAAGGCGAGGGCGCGGCCTCCGAGCCGGGCGCGCAGCGGTCCGCCGGGCCGGCGCGGCGCCGCGGGGCAGGGGGAAACCCCTGACCATGGAATTCACGCACGGACAGACGAGTCGGGTGGAACGCGATGGGGGGCCTCACAAGGGCGCGCCACACCAGAGCGGGAACCCGAGCCTTTATCGGGGGTGAACAGCGTGGCGAAGCGGATCAATGATATGACGATCAGGCTGGCGGGCGAAGCGGGCCAGGGCGTCGAGTCCGGGGGCGCCGGGTTCGCGAGCGCGCTGAGCCACGGCGGGTTGTGGCTGCACACGTATTCGGAGTACATGTCCCGGATCCGCGGCGGGCTCAACTTCTTCCAGATGCGGGTGTCGGACCGGCCGGTCTGGGCCCATACGGAGGGCGTGCACATCCTGCTGGCCTTCAGCCCCGAGGCGGTCACCGACTACGGGCCGCACATCGTCGCGGGTGGCGCGCTGCTATACGATGACAGCCTCAAGGTCGATCAGGCCGCGGTCACCCGGCGCAAGGTCCAGTCGTACGCCGTGCCCTTGACGAAGATCGCCCAGGAGGTCGGCGGCGACAAGATCATGGCCAACACCTGCGGCCTGGGGGCGCTGGCCGGGATCATCGAGTACCCGTTCGAGTTCGTGGCGGACGTCATCAAAAAGAACTTCGCCCGCAAGGGCGACGCCGTCGTGGGGGGCAACCTCAAGGTGGCGGAGGCGGGCTACAAAGTCGGCCGCGACCAGTACGCGGCCAAGTTTGACTGGAAGGTCTCGCCGCTCAAGGACCGCCCCGACCGGATGCAGATCAACGGCAACCAGGCCATCGCGGTCGGCGCGATCGCCGCGGGGTGCCGGTTCATGTCGGGGTACCCCATGACCCCCGCGAGCTCGATCTTGGAGTTCATCGCGGGGCACGCCAAGAAATACGACATCGTCGTCAAGCAGACCGAGGACGAGATCGCGGCGATCTGCTTTGCGATCGGGGCGGGCAACGCCGGCGCGCGCGCGATGACGGCCACGAGCGGCGGCGGGTTTTCGCTGATGGTCGAGGCGCTCGGGCTGGCCGGCATGGCGGAGGTCCCCGTCGTCATCGTGGAGGCGCAGCGGCCCGGCCCGTCGACCGGAATGCCGACGAAGACCGAGCAGGGCGATCTGCTCTTCGCCCTCTTTGCCAGCCAGGGGGAGTTCCCGCGCATCGTCCTCGCGCCGGGCACGCAGGAGGACTGCTTCCACACCACGGTGCGCGCGTTCAACCTCGCGGAGAAGTGGCAGTGCCCGGTGATCGTCATGACCGATTTCTACCTGACGACGATGACGCGGCTGATTCCCCCCGCGGAGTTTCCGATCGACCGCGTCACCATCGATCGAGGGGAGCTCCTCACCGCGCAGCAACTGGACCGGCTGGCCGAGCCGTACCTCAGGTACAAGGACACCCCGAGCGGCATCTCGCCGCGGGCGATGCCCGGGCACCCCAAGGCCGTGCACCAGACCTGCAGCGACGAGCACGACGAGTACGGCCACTTCGAGGACGAGGATCGGGCGAACCGCCTGAAGATGGCGGGGAAGCGGTGGCGCAAGTTCCAGCACATTGTCGACGACCTGCGCGGGCCGACGATCTACGGTCCGGAGGGCGCCGGGCTCACGCTGATGGGATGGGGGAGCTCGTACGGGGCGATGCGGGAGGCGGTCGACATCCTCAACGCCCGCGGGACGAAGACCAACCTCCTGCACTTTGTCGACATCTGGCCCTTCCCCGAGGCGCAGGCGGCGCCGCTGATCGAGGCGGCGCGCCAGCTCGTCGCCGTGGAAGGGAACCAGAGCGGGCAGTTCGCCCATCTGGTGCGGGCGATGACCGGCCGCCGGGCCGATCGCATGGTCCTGCGCTGGGACGGCCGGCCGCTCAGCCCGGAGTACATCATCGAGCAGCTCGAGGAGGCCAAGGTCCATGCTTGACGTCAAGACCTACAACAGCCCGATCAAGGTGACGTGGTGCCCCGGGTGCGGGGACTACGGCATCCTCAACGCGGTCAAGAGCGCCCTCGCGCAGCTGGAGATCCACCCGCACGAGGTGATGTTTTTCTCCGGCATCGGGTGCGGGAGCAAGCTGCCCGACTACATGAACGCGAACGCCTTTACGACCATTCACGGCCGGTCCCTGCCGATCGCGATGGGGACGAAGCTCGCCAACCACGACCTGCACGTGATCTGCATCACCGGCGACGGCGACGGCTACGGCATCGGGGGCAACCACTTCATCAGCATCCTGCGCCGCAACCCCGACATCGTCCACATCGCGGAGAACAACATGGTCTACGGCCTGACGAAAGGCCAGTACGCGCCCACCAGCGAGCACGGGTTCGTGGCCAGCACGACGCCCGAAGGCAGCATCGAGATCGCATTCAATCCGCTGGCCACCGCGATCAACGGCGGCGCGACGTTCGTCGCCCGCGGGTTCTCGGGGGATCCCAAGCACCTCGCCAAGCTGATCATGGCGGCGGTCCAGCACCGCGGGTACGCGCTGGTCGACGTGCTGCAGCCCTGCGTCATCTACAACAAGATCAACACGTACGACTACTACCGCGAGCGCGTCTACAAGCTCGAGGAGACGGCGGGCTACGACCCCGCCGACCGCGACGCGGCGTGGCGCAAGGCCCACGAGTGGGGGGAGAAGATCCCCATCGGGATTCTCTATCAGGCGGTCGGGGTGCCGACCTACGAAGAGCAGGTGTCGGAGCTCCGCGTCGGCCCCGTCGCGAAGCGCCAGCTGGCCCCCCTGACGGGGGCGCAGGCGGACGCGCTTCGGCGGGAGTTCTTCTAGGCGGATGCCCGTGGCGGCGGAGCCGGACCGGGTCAGGGAGCCGGTCGCCGCGCGGCGGCCCGCGCCCGGCATGGTGAACGAGCGCCTCACGCTGCTCGAGCGGGAGGGGTACCGGACGACGCCGCAGCGGCGGGCGATCCTCGAGAGCATGCTCGCCGCCGGCCGCGAGAACGTCACCGCGGAAGAGATCTGCCGCCGCGCCCGGGCCGTGTGCCCCACGGTCAACCTGGCCACCACGTATCGCACCCTGGATCTGTTCGGGCGGCTCGGCATGGTCCGCCGCCTGACCTACGGCGACGGCCGGAGCGTCTTCTGCCCGAACGTCCACCCGCACTACCACGGGACGTGCCTGCGCTGCGGCGCGGTCGTGGACATTCCGCGGCGCCGGGTCACCAAGACCATCGAGCAGGAGCAGTCGAAGCTCACCGACGGGGCGTTCGTGGTGGTCGGGCACCGCATCGAGTTCTACGGGTACTGCGCGGGCTGTCGCACCTCCGGGGCGTCTCCCGGAAAGTAAGCCCGATGCGCCGCGCCCGGGCCGCCTTCGCCGGACTGGGCGGGCCCGCGCTGCTCTGCCCGCTGCTGTCGTGGCTGTGCGCGGCGGGCGGGGGCCTCGCCGCCGCGGCCGCGCCGGCGGGGGACGGGGCGTCCGGCACGCCCTCTAACGTCCGGGCCGACCAGGTGTCCGTGGACAGCCGGGGCGCCACGCTGACGGCGAGCGGGCACGTCTCGGTGACGTACGGGACGCTGCGCGTGACGAGCGATTCCCTCCGCCTGAACCGGTCCGACGGCACCGCGGTGTTTCAGGGACACGTGGCCGCGGCCGATCCCGCCGGCCGGGCCCTGGCAGACTCCGTCACCCTCGTCGCGACCCGGGACGGACGGGTGGTCCGGGCGCTGCTGGCCGGCCACGCCTCGGTGGAGACCCCATCGTACGCCGTCATCGCCGACCGCATCGACGCCGACCGGGAACGCGGGCGCATCACGGCCGATGCGCACGTCACGCTGTTCTCTCAACCCGACGTGATCGTCACCGGCGCCCGCGCCACCTACGATCAGCGCAGCGGCGACGCGGTGATCCTCGGCTCGTCGGCGGCGCCCGCCACGGTCCAGAACCGCGATGGGCGCATCGCGGGCGCCCGCGTGGACTTCACCCGCCAGACCATGCGGGCCGTGATCCGCGGGCCGGTCAACGCGGACCTCTTCGACGCGACGCTCACCGGGGCCGGCGCGACGGTCGACCTCCGGCGGGGGATCGCCGTGTTCGCCGGCGGCGCGGTGGTGTCGCGGCGGCAGGGGAGGCTCGAAGCGGACGAGATCACGGTCTTCTATCGGGACCGGCGGTTCATCGCGGAGGGGCGCACCCACATGACCCTCCTCGACGCCGGGGAGTCTCCTCCTCCCTAAACGGTCACGGGCCCATCGTGTGGCTGTCTTGGCGCGGCCGGGCGCCGTCGAGGGTCACCCCCGTAGAGGCCGGGGTCGGGCCGCCGTTTCTGAGCCGCCGAAGGTGGGAGAGGTACCGCTCGGTCACGACGGCCCCCGTGAGCACCCGGCTGAGCGCCGGAACGCCCCACCGCCGGCACCGCTCCACCCAGGTCGGGAGATTCCCGGCATGCACCATGCCGCACCCGCGTTGCAGCGTATTGAGCGCGTAGTGCAGGACGGTCTGCGAGGTGATCAAACGCACCTCCAGGGTTGGGTGAAGGGTGAAGAATCGTCTCGCGCTCCTGGCGCGCTCTGCCTGGAAGTTCAGCATCTCCGCGAGCCGGTCCGCCGCGCCCGGGGGTTGATGATGATACAATCGCGCATCTCGGCGGTACACGCGGCGGAGCCCCAGGCGCCGCAGCCGGACCCCCATCTCGAGCCCTTCCCAGTCGCCCAGCCTCTCGTCGAACAGACCGGCGCTGAGGAGGTGCTCCCGGCGCACGGACGCGTTGTTCGTATCGAAGAAGGACGTATTCAGGTCCAGGAGACTCCCGCGGGCATCGAAGGGATGGTCCAGAGACTCGATGCTGATAATGGGGCCGCGGCAGACGATGTCCCCCCGGGTTTCCCGGTGGGCTGCCAGATGAGCGGCCAGGAACGACCGGGGCACCAGCCCGTCGCTGTCGACGAACACGATCAGCGCGCCGCGTGCCTCGCGGACGGAGCGATTGCGGACGACGGAGAGGCCTTGGTGCTCCGTGAACCGGAAGGCGCGGATCGGGCACCGAGCCTGCCGCTGCGCGGCTTCAATCACGGCGGCCGTGTCGTCCGCCGACGCATCGTCGACGACGACGATCTCGTAGCGCGACGGGTCCAGCGATTGATCGGTCAGGGCGCGCAGGCAGTGCCCGAGGACCCACGCGCGATTCCGCGTCACGATGGTGACGGTGATCTCGACTCCGCTGCGTTCGGCGATCGCCATGCCGGAGAACCACCACCTCCACGCTGTCTGTGTTCGGCGGCGTCCTCGCCACGGGCCGGACGGGCATCCTTCCTGCCCACCGGGGACGGACCGGCGCCGGTGTGTTATTGTAGCATGCGCGGACGCGCGGCGGCCATTGCCACGTCGGGTCCGCGCAGGCTTGGGGCGGGCTAGATGCGGGCGGCGCTCCGGTGGTGCGGCGCGGTCGCGGTGGGCGTCGCGGCCTTCGAGGGGCTCGACCTCGCCGCATCCCGGGTGCCGATCCTGTCCTGGCTCACGCTGGCCTCACCGTTTGCCGCGGGGGCCGCGGCGGCCTGGTCGGCCGGGCCCGGGATCGTGTCCCCACTCCTCGCCGCCGCCGCCGTGCCGTGGGCCCGCATCGGCGTCGACCGGGCGGTCGGGATGCTGCGCGGCGTGGCGCTCCCGCCCGAGATCGGCCCCCTGGTCATCGCGTTCTTTGGGGTCTCGTGGACCGGGATGTCGGTGGGCGCCGGCGCGGCCTTGGCGGTCGCCCGCCGGGTCGCGGGGAGAGCGGCGCGCGGACGGGCCTCTACGGCTGCTCCCCGCGCGTGACGTAGTTGTACACGGTGCGGTCGCGGTAGGCCAGGGCGAACTGCACGGCGGCGTCGCGCGTGCGCCCGACGCGGCTGTAGGCCATCCCCAGCAGGTAGCGGATCGCGTTGTTATTGGGATCCAGGCGGACCCCTTCCTCCCACTGCGCGATCGTATTCTTCGTGTCGTTGCGGTCCGCATAGACGTACCCCAGGTAGCCGTGGTTGATGGCATTGCGCGGTTCCTGGCGGGTGATCTCCCGCAGCTCTTCCAGCGCCGTGTGGTGATCGTGCTCGGTGAACCAGGACGCGAACGCCAGCTCATAGCGGGCCAGCAGATCGTGCGGGTCCCGCCGGACGTCTCCGGCGGCGTGGACGGACGCCCGGCGCGCCACCTCTTCGCGGTGGCCGTCGCCCCCGATCATCTGGTCGATCTGCTTGAGGGTGTGCCACCAGTCCATCAAGGCCCCGTCGTGCGCGTACACGAGCGCGAGCCGCAGCGCCACCTCGGGATCCGGCTTCGAGGCGAGCTGAGCCTTGAGGCGGGGCACGAGGGCGTCCCACAGCTGCCCCGGGTGCTGGGCGCGCGCGGGATGCACCGGAAGCGCGACCGTGGCAATGAGCACTGCGCAGACCGCAGCGGCGGTCGCCGCCGTTAACCGCGTCATACCGATCCTCCACCACCAGGCGCCTGGGCCGCCGTTGTCCGCGGCGCGGGCCGCGCTGTCAGGGTGATGAGATTCGACACCACTCACTATTCCCCATCTCCCGGGTCTCCGGACACGCCGGTCACCCGGCCGCCGAGAGGACGGGGATGATCAGGTCGACGAGTTCGGGATCGAACTGCCGGCCGCCCTCGAGCCGGAGGTCGGCGACGGCTTCATCGGTCGTCCAGGGCTTGCGGTGCGGCCGGCGCGCGGTCATGGCGTCGCAGCCGTCGGCGATCGACAGGATCCGGGCTTCGAGCGGGATCCGGTCTCCGGCCAGCCCGGCCGGATAGCCGGTGCCGTCCCAGCGCTCGTGGTGGGCCGCGACGATGGCGATGACCGTCTCGTCCACCCCCAGCGCGCGAAGCAGGGCCACGCCGCCGGGCACATGGCGGACCATCTGCGCCTGCTCCTCCGGGGTGAGCGGGCCGGGCTTGCGGAGGAGCGACCGGGGGAGCGCAAACTTGCCGATGTCATGCACCAGCGCCGCCCGAGCCAGCGCCTGCTGCCGTTCCTGAGCGAGCCCGGCCAGCCGGCCGAGGTCAAGGCTCCACTGCCCGACCCGGCTGAGGTGCCCTTCGTGTTCGATGCCCTCGGTGTGCAGGAGGCGCACCAGGTCCTGCGCCCCATCGGGAAGGCCCCACAGGGCCTCGGTCAGTTCCATGGGCAGGCTGGGTCCGGCCCGGCGGGCCAGCTTCTGCTCGAAGACGCTCGCCTCCGCCGTCTCGAGCAGCGCGTTGGGGTCCGCGCCGTCGCGAGGGGCGATCGCCCACCCGGCCGTCAGGTGGACCGGGGCCGGCAGGGTGGCGGCCCGGCCGATCGCGGTCCTGATCCGCTCGACGACCACGGAGGCGTCGGTCTCGCCGAGGCCGGGCGCCAGGATCGCAAACTGGTCTCCGGTGACCCGGGCGACGACATCGTGGCCCCGCGTCGTGTCCTGCAAGATTTGGGCGATTTGGGCCAGCACCCGGTCGCCGGCCCGCTGGCCCGCCCGGAGGTTGATCTGCTTGAAATCCTGGATGTCCAGATGGACGAGCGCGAACGTGCCGCCGGTCCGCTTCGCCTGGGCCAGTTCCTCGGCGATTCGCCAGCCGAGCAGCCGGCGATTCGCCAGCCCGGTCAGCGGATCGGTCAGCGCGAGCGCGCTCCGCGAGCGCGCCTCGCCGGCGACGAGCGCGGCCGCGAGGTACAGCAGCGCGATCGCCGCGGATCCGGCGATGACGGGCACGACGGCGGCGGGGGAGCCCGCCGTCACGTTGGCCAGCAGATAGCCCGCCACGCCGGCGCCTCCCAGCCCGATCGCCGCGGGCCATCCCGGGAACAGCGCGGCTCCGAGGATGATCCAGGGGCCGTACGCCAGCGCCGCGAGGCCGCCCGCCGGGATGGCGAGATTCACGCTCAGCAGGCCGAGCAGATACCCCGCCGCCCGCACCGGCATGGACGGCTCATATTCCACCGCCAGCCCCGCCGCCACGCCGCACGCGAGCGCGAACAGGCCGGTCGCCCCCTGGTGGGCGCCCCACAGCAGCGCGGCCGAATACAGGCCGATCGCCGCGCCGACCCCCGCCGGCAGGTGCCGGGTGTGCGCGAAGATTTCGGCGGCGGCCGCCTGAGGCGGAGCCGCCGGCTGATCCTGATCGGGCGCTCTCACGTCGCCTCTCTCGCCTCCGGGGGCCTCAGGGTTCCGCGCCGACCCAGGCCTCCCCGCCTTCCCAGATCTCCTTCTTCCAGATGGGCACGGTCTGTTTGAGCGTATCGATGGCGAATCGCGCCGCCGCGAACGCCTCGGCCCGGTGGGGGGCGGACACGCCGATCGCCACGCTCGCCTCCCCGACCGTGAGGCGTCCCGTCCGGTGGGCGATCGCGATCCGGGCGCCCGGCCACCGCCCGGCGATCGTTCCGGCGATCTTCTCCATCTCGCGGCGCGCCAGGGTCTCGTAGGCTTCGTATTCCAAGTAATCGACGCGCCGGCCGCGGGCGTTGTCGCGCACCACTCCGAGAAAGAGCGCGATCGCCCCGGCCCGGGGATCGGCCACCGCCGCGAGGAGCCGGTCGACCTGGATCGGCTGGTCGCCGATCTCGATCAGCGCCAGACCGGCGGTCGCCCCGCCGCTCACCGGCGGAATCAGCGCGACCTCGTCGTGCTCCCGCAGCGCCCTCGTGCCGTCCACGTATTCATCGTTGACCGCATAGCCGGACGGCGACGGCAGACGGGCGAGGGCCGGAAACCGAGCCACGAGCGCCGCCCAGACCGCCGGGCCGCGGTCCCCGTCCTTCAGGGCGAGCTCCAGGGAGGATGCGCCTGCGGCTTCCCGGTACGAGGCGAACAGCCGGACCGTGACCTTCACAGCCCCGATTGTACCACAGGACGGCGGACCTCCCACCCCGGGCGCGGCCGACGGCGTGGGGCGGGCAGGTGGCCGCCGGGGCCGGCCGAACAAAGATGAGGGGAACTCGGCGGCCGGAACTCCTGTGCGGGGCCGGGCGTTTGCAGTGGTGAGGAGGAGAGGAGGCCTATGCGCATTCCGTCCCGACCGCTTCGGGTCGCCGCGACGGCGCTCGCCGCGACCGTGATCACGCTCGCGCCTCCGGCCGCGCCCGCGCGCGCTCAGCTCTTCGGGATGAGCGAGCAGCAGGAGATCCAGATCGGGCGGCAGGTCGAGGCCCAGGTGGCCAAGACCTATGGGTTCGTCAACGATCCCGAGAAGACGCACTATGTCAGGACCATCGGGCTCCGGCTGGCGCGCGTCTCGGAGCGGCCCAGCCTTCCGTGGACGTACCACATCGTGCGGGACTCCTCCGTGAACGCCTTCGCCGCTCCGGGGGGATTGGTGTTTGTGACCCGGGGGCTGCTGCCGTTTGTCAAATCCGAGGACGAGCTGGCATTCGTGCTGGCTCACGAGACCACCCACATCGCGCACCGGCACGCCGTGGACCTGGCCCAGCGCGAGATGGAGGTGCAGATCGGCGCCACCCTGATCACCCGGATCTTCTTCGGCGGCGACCTGACGGCGTATCAGTTGTCCCGGATCGGCAGCGCGCTGCTCGGAGCGAAGTATTCCCGTGACAAGGAATACGAGGCCGACCATTTTGGGGTGATCTACACGAAGAAGGCCGGATGGGATCCTCGGGCCGCGGTCGCGTTCTTCGAACGGCTGCGGGGGCTGGAGCAGAAGCCGGGTGTGCTCGGCACCGCGTTCGCGAGCCATCCTGCGACGCCCGACCGGATCAGAGCCGTTCGCGATGAGCTGCGCCAGATGGGCTACCAGGCCGCGTCCCAGGCCGATGGGACGCCGCCGCAGCCGGAGGCGCCCTCCGCGCCGGCCGCGCCCGCTGAGCCGGCCTCGCCCCCCGCGCCCCGGCCGGCGCCGCCTCCTGCCGCCCCGTCGCCCTATCTCGACAGGTGACGTTGGGGAACCTTCGGCCCTGTCGCGGGTGAAGCCGCTCCGGATCACCGATCCCTACGCGGTCCCGGGCCGGTACCGCAAGGCGCAGCTGCACTGTCACACCACGAACTCGGACGGGACGCACTCGCCGCGGCAACTTGCCGAGCGGTATCGGACGGCGGGATACACGTTTGTGGTCTTCACCGACCACGGCCGGGTGACCGCCTGCGAGGATCTCAACGACGGCGCCTTTCTGGCGCTGCCGGGAGTCGAGACCGCGATCGGGCGGCCGTTCGGACCGCTCGGCCCGCACCTGGGACGGCTCGGGGCGCCGGGGCCGCTCCATGTGCGCGGGGCCCAGCCGTGCATCGACGCGACCGTCGCCGCCGGGGGCGTGGTGTCCCTCCACCATCCCGGGTGGACGGGCAACCTTTGGACCGGCGGGTGGTCGGTGGCGGAGATGGTGCGGCTGCGGGGCTACCACCTGATCGAGGTCAGCAACCACCACAGTCACAGTCCCGCGGACGTGCAGCGGTGGGCGGCGGTGCTGGCCCGGCGCGGACCGGTGGCGCCGGTCGGCGCGGCCGCCGTCGACGACCTCCACCGCGACCGGGACTTCAATACGGGCTGGGTGATGGTGAAGACCGAGGCCGTGACCGGGGAGGCGTTCCTGCGCGCCCTGCGCGGCCTGGCGGTCTACGCCTCCACCGGGCCGAGCGCCGAGTTTGTGGCGCGCGACGGCGCGATCAGGTGCGCCACGGATGCGGTCCAGGTCCGGTTCATCGATGCCCGCGGCGCGACCCGGTACCTGGGCACGGGCCCGGAGGCCGTCTACGAGCCCCAGGGCGATGAGGGCTTCGTGCGCGTGGAGTGCGCCGGCCGTTCGGGGGGATCCGCGTGGTCGCAGGCGTTCTGGGTCTCGGGTCCCGGGGACCCGCCTGGTTTGCGTCTCCCCGAGGAGCAGAGTATAATCTCACCATGAATTCCGTCCTCACCACGGGGTCGCGCCTCGCGCTCGACGACGCGGCCCCGGCGACCGGGCCGGTGAGCACGCGCGAACTGGTGCTCGTTGCCAACAGCCCGGGCGAGGTCTCCTACCTGGCCATCCCCATGGCTCGGGCCGCGCGGAAATGGGCGGAGTCGCGGGGACTGCCGCTCGCGGTATCACTCATCCTGCCGCCGTGCCAGTGGGCGAGTGGTCAGGAGGAGCCGTTTGCCCGGCAGGCGGCGGTATTCGAACGCATCTTCAAGCCGCGGGATTGTCTCGCGTTCGCCGCCCGCCTCCGCCGCTTCCCGGCCCCGGGCCCCGGGTGCGTGCTCCATTTCGGGGGCGATCTCTGGTACTCGGCCACCCTGGCCCGGCGGTTTCGCTTCTCCGGCTTCGCCTACGTCGAGGCCCCCCAGCCTATCCTCAGGCGCGCCCGCTGGTTCGAGCGGGTCTTCCTCCCCTCGGGGGCGTTGGCCGACCGCCTCATCTCCGGCGGCGCGCCCCCCGATCGCCTGGCCGTCGTCGGCGACCTCCGGGTCGAGCATCTCCAGACGATCGGATCGGCCGCGGTGCGCTCGCGGTCGGGATCGCGCGTGGCGCTCCTCCCCGGAAGCCGCCGCTGGATCGTCAGCATCGCCCTCCCGTATATCCTCGAGGTCGTGCCGGCGATGCGCGCGCTGCGCCCGGATCTCCGGTTCTCGCTGATCGCCTCGCCGTTTTTGTCCCGCGAGGACTTCGCCCGGGAGCTGGCCCGGCGTTCGATGACGCTGCCGGATCTCGGGATCGAGGTCGTCGAGCGCGAGCATCTGCGGGCCATGGCGCAGTGCGATCTCGCGCTGACCTACCCCGGCACCAACAACGATGAACTGGCGATTCTCGGGGTGCCGATGATCGTGGTCGTCCCGCTGGAGCGGGTGAGCACGATCCGCACGCCGGGGCTCAGCGAGTGGCTCGGGCGCATCCCCGGAATCTCGAACCTCGTCAAGGCCGTGGTCGTCGGCCACTATCTCCGCCACCACCGGCTGCTGGCGTGGCCGAACCAGCACGCCGGCAGGATGCTGGTCCCGGAGATCGTCGGGCGATTCACCCCCGCTGAGGTCGCCCGCCGGGCGGTGGCCATGCTCGAGGATCTGCCCGACCTGGCCAGGATGTCGCAGGAACTTCGCTCGCTGTACGCGGTTCCCGAGGCGACCGCCGCGCGAATTCTGGAAGAGATGGCCCCCTTTTTGGAGAAGCGCCCGGGCCGGCACGCGGCGTGAGCCCGCGGCTCCTCGTGGTCACCAACGGACACGGGGAGGACGTCCCGGCCTCGCAGGTGGTTCGGGGGCTCGCGCGGCACGGCGTCGCCATCTCGGTCTATCCGCTCGTCGGCCTCGGCCGCCAGTATCCCCCCGGGATCACCCTGCTCGATCCGCGGCGGGACCTTCCAAGCCAGGGGTTTGGTCTGCGCCGGGGATGGGTCAGCCTCAGGGAGGACCTGTCCCAGGGGTTGCTGGGATTCTGGCGGGCCCAGCGCCGGACGCTCCGCGCCCAGCGGGGGCGCGTGGATCTCGTCGTTTCGGTCGGCGATGTCTACTGCCTCGCGATGGCCCGCCTGGCCGGCGCGCCGACCGTCCTGGTCGCCGGCCCGAAGTCCGAGCACATCGCTCCCCACAGCGCGCTCGAGATCTGGCTGATCCGGCGGATGGCCGCGCAGGTCTTTGCGCGGGATGAGGCGACGGCCGGGGCGCTGCGGCGCCGGGGCGTGCGGGCGGAGTTCGTCGGAAACTGGATGATCGACAGCCTCGAGTTCTCGGGGGAGACCTTCGGAATCCCCGGCGACCGGCCGGTGATCACCGTGCTCCCCGGGAGCAAGTCCCCGGCGATCGACAACCTCCTCCCCCTGCTGCGCGCCGCAACCGGGGCGGCCGCGCGGGCGAGGCCCGTTCCCGCGGTGCTCCTCTCCTGGGCGCCTCAACTTCCGCGGCCCGCCCTGCGCGGGGCGGTGGACGCGCTGGGGGGAGCCTGGCTGGACCCGCACCGCTTCCGCTTCGACGCGATCGAGGTGAGGGTCATCACCGACCACTATGCGGACGCGCTCCGGCGCGCCACCGTGGTGGTGGGCATGGCCGGGGCGGCGCACGAGCAGGCGGCCGGGCTGGGAAAGCCGATCGTCGCCTTTCCCGGCGCCGGCGCGCAGTTCACGCCCCGCTTCCTCGCCGAGCAGCAGCGGCTGCTCGGCGACGCGCTGATCGCCGCCCAGACGTGGGAGGAGGCCGCCCGTGCCCTGGCGCGCCTCCTCGCCGATCCTGACGAACGGCGGCGCCGCGGCGAGGCGGGGCGGGAGCGCCAGGGGCAGGGCGGGGGCGCCGACGCGATCGCCGGCTATCTGCTCGGCCGGCTCGGCCTCGAGCGGCTCAGCGCGTAAAGGCCAATCGAAGGCCGATCGAAGCGCGGAGTCGTGCCAAGGTAAGCGAGGAGTGGAGCAATGGTAGGGTGAGGCCCCGCCACGAGCGCCTCTGGCTGGCCGGCCTGCTGATTGCGTCGTTCTGTCTCAACCTCTACCGGCTGGGCGCTCCCTCCCTCTTCGACCAGGACGAAAGCGAGTACGCGCAGATCGCCGTCGAAATGGTCCACACCGGCGATCCCGTCACGCTCCACGTCAACGGCGAGCCCTGGTACGTCCACCCGCCGCTGTACATGTGGCTGGTCGCCGCCACCGGGCGCCTCTTCGACTTCAATGAACTGACGATCCGCATCTGGTCTGTCCTCGGGAGCCTCCTCGCCGTGTACGCCACGGTGCTCCTCGGCCGGGACCTCTGGACCCCCCGGGTCGGGCTGCTCGCCGGCGCGATCCTCGCCCTGACGCTGCAGTACCTGATGCAGTCCCGGCTGGCCGTGTTCGACACCGTGCTGCTGGCATGGATGCTCCTGGCGCTCCACGCGTTTGTCCGGGGGTATCGCTCCGGCCGGCGCGGCGATTTTATCCGGTTCTTTCTCTTCGCCGGACTGGCCACGCTGACCAAGGGACCGATCGGCCTCGTGCTCCCGGGGCTCATCATCGCGGCCTTCGTGGCGCTGCGCCGGGCCTGGCCCCGGCTGCGCGAGATCCCGTGGGGGATTGGGGCGGCGGTCTACGCGGCGGTGGGCCTCTCCTGGTATGGGGCGCAGATCGCGCTGCACGGATGGGCGTTTCTCTCGTCGAACGTCGGCTACTACACGCTGGGGAGGTTCTTCGGGGTGGTGGAGAAGCACTCCGCGCCCTGGTATTTCTACGTTCCGGTCGTGCTGCTGGGGGCGTTCCCGTGGACGACGTTCTGGCCGGCGGCGGCGGCGCTGCACCTGCGGCGCCGGCGGACGTCGGACGGCAGCCTGCTGGTGCTGCTCGGGGTGGCCGTGCCGTTTCTCTTCTACACGGCGGCCCAGACCAAACTCCCCGGCTACATCATGCCGGTGCTGCCGTTTGCCGCGATCGGCGTCGCCGTCCTGTGGGAGGGGTTTCTGGAGCGGGCGCGCATCGACCGGGCGGCCGGGATCTCGCTCTGGCTGCTGCTCGCGCTGGTGGCGGCCCTCTTCGGCGCCGTGGCGGTGTTCGTCGGCGGAGCGTATCCCGACGCGTACCGGTCGGCCGCGGGTGTCCTCAGGCTCCCGGCCGGCATTCTGGCCGGCGGCGTGGTCCTCGTCCTGGGGCTTTCGGCCCGCGCCCGGCCCGCCGTCGTGTTCGCCGCGCTGTGCGTCACCATGGCGGCCACCTGGGCCGCGCTGCTGACGTGGGTGCTGCCGCTGGCCGAGGCGCAGAAGCCGATCCGGCCCCTCGCCGCGGCGCTCCGCGCCGGCCTTCACCCCGGCGATCGGATCGTGGCCTTCCGGATGGGGACCGCGGCGTCGCTGATCTATTACACCGGGCGGCATGTCGAGTACGCGGAAACCGCCGCGGCCCTGCGCCGCGACCTGTGCGTCCCGGGCCGGGTGTTTCTCGTGGCCACCCGGTGGGAACTCGCCGCCCTGGACTGGACGCCGCCCCGCATGACGCCGGTGGCGGATCACACCGGGACGCTCCTGCTGCTGAAGCCCTCCGCCGCCACGTGTGCGGCCGGGATGTCGCAGCGAGTCTTTCTCGGGGCCGGACGACGAACAGGATGAGACCATGACAACGTCGGGCGCAAGCCAAGGCCGGCCGGCATCGGCGCTCATCTCGAAAAGAATCGCCGAACTCGGGGACTGGCGCGGGGCAACCCTCAGCCGAATGCGCAGGCTCATCAAGGAAGCAGACCCGGACGTCGCCGAGGAGTGGAAGTGGGTCACACCAACCAAACCGGGCACCCCGGTTTGGTCGCACGACGGCATCATCTGCACCGGCGAATCCTACAAGAATGTCGTGAAGCTGACCTTCATCAAGGGCGCGTCTCTGAAGGATCCGGCCCGTCTCTTCAACTCGAGTCTCGACGGAAACGCGCGCCGCGCGATCGACATCCACGAAGGAGAAGACGTTGACGAGTCCGCCTTCAAGGCGCTCGTTCGCCAGGCGGTCGCCCTCAACCGTTCTGGCAAGTCGAACCCGTCGAAGAACGCGAAGTCCTAAGGGATTCCGCGCCTAGCGGATGCCCTGCAGCGCCCGCAGGTATCTGATCTGGCCCGAGTGGTAGATATCGTGGGTGGTCGTCCGCACCACCCGCACGGCGAGCGGTTGAGTCGCTCCGCCCTTGTACCAGACGACCTGTCTGGAGAGACCGGCATCGTCGAGGGCCTGCGCCCGGGTGAGGAACTCGGTGGAGATCTCGAGCAGCGTCCGGCGATCCTTCTGCCAGTCGGCCTCGCCGCCGGCGGCCGGCTTCCAGTCGGCGCTCGAGAGCTGGTTTCCGTCGGGCGGATCGCCGTTCCACGCGTCGAGCACGCCGCGCTTCCAGAGAATGAGATGGCGGACGATCTGCCAGATCGAATGCCGGTCCGCCGCCGGCTTCCATGCCGCCTGCGCGGCCGTCAGCCCTTCAAGCGCCTCGGCGAGCGAGGGCTGCCACTGCCAGTCCTCCGGTTCCAGGGTCGTGTGCACATGGTCGACCACGAGCTCTTTGAGCGTGAGCGCAGGCCCTCGACTCATCGTCGCCCCTCCGGCTGTTTGTCCGGTCCTCCGTGGTATCTTCGCGGCCGTGCTAGTTTGCTTCGATCCGACCGGATGAGCGCCCCGCCGCCGCTTCCGGCCGGATCTTCCGCCGGCGGGCGGCCAGCGACTCGAACACGCCCGCGTAGTAGGCTTCCCACACCAGGTGGTTGGTGCATTCGCCGAGGACGGCCGCCCAGCCGCGGGACGAGGCGACCGGCACGAGCCGGCGCACCAGCGGGGTGATCAGGGGCGTCCGGTACACCAGCCACTTGATCGGAAGCAGACACGCGGCGATCTCGAGCCGGATCCGGAGCCACAGCGACCGTCTATGCTTCTCACAGAAGTACACGGCGCTCTTGCCGCCGTCGCGCATTTTCCGGCGCAGGCCGTCCAGGTCCTGCACCGCAAAGTGATCCCCGGCGGCGCGGGGTTCATAGTAGAATTTCGCGCCGCCGGCCCGCATGCGCCAGGCCAGCTCGATGTCCTCCCAGCCGTACCCGCCGAACGCCTCATCGAACCCCCCCGCGGCCAGGAAGTCCGCGCGCAGGAGCGACAGGTTTCTCGTGCTGACGCGAAACAGCGAGATGCGTCCGGGCGGGCCGGGCGGCAGTTCCACGCGGACCTCCCGCGCTTTCATGAAGGGCGTGGTCAGCGACTCGGGGTGGGTCCGGCTGGCGCCCTGGACGACGATGGCCCGCGCGTCCCGAGGATAGTGCGCGTGGTGGGCGGCGAGGAGCGTGGGGTCGGCCCAGAAGTCGGAGTCCAGGAAGACGACGATCCGCCCCCGGGCGATCCGGACGCCGGCGTTGCGCGCCGCCGCCCGGCCGCGGTGCGCCTGCGCGTGATACCGGACGGGGGCGGGGCCGCGCGCGGCGTGGATCATCTCGGCCGTGCCGTCCGTGGAGCCGTCGTCGACGACGACGATCTCGTACTGATCGTGCGGAAATTGCTGGGTCTGTAACGTGTGGAGCGTGCGCGCGAGGACGTCCCGATTGTTACAGGTCGGGATGATCACGCTGATTTCCATTGCTCCTGGCCACCGCCTCCCATTCCCGGAAATGGTCGTAGTAGTGGGACCGGAGGACGCCGGCCAGAAGGATGCGGGCCAGGCCGGGGAGCCCCCAATGGCGGGCCCGGTCGACCCAGGCCACCGTGTTTCCGGCGTGGACGGCGCCGAACCCCCGCTGCAGGGCGTTCGCCCACCGATGGATGGGGGTGAGACACGTGGCCAACCGCGCCTCGAGCGTCGGGTTCTTCGTGATGAAGCGCAGCGCCGTCAGAGCGCGCTCCTCCTCTTTGGCGAACAGCCCCGGGAGGACGTCCGGCGACACCTCGGGCCGGTAATGATAGATCGCCGCATCCCGCAGCCACACCCGCCGCAGCCGAAGCGCCCGCAGCCGGAACCCCAGGTCGAGTCCCTCCCACCCGTAGGGGTAGAAGGCTTCGTCGAACAGGCCGGCGCGGAACAAATGGTCCCGCCGCACCGAGGCGTTGTCCGTATCGAAGTAGGCGGTGGACAGGTCGAGGATCCCGCCCCGGGTATCGAACGGCTGGAAGAGCGAGTGCGTGACGATCACCGGGCCGCGGCAGATCACGTTCGGCCCGCGCTGCCGGTGGCAGCTCAGGTGCGTGGCCAGAAACGACGGAGGCGCGAACTCGTCGCTGTCCACGAAGACGATGAGGTTTCCCCGGGCCTCCCGGACCGCCAGGTTCCGCGCGGCGGGGATGCCCGCGCGCTGGTCGAGCCGGAACCCCCGGATGTCACACGCGGCCGTGCGCTGCGCGCCCTCGACGACCGCCGGGGTATGATCGGTCGACCCATCGTCGACGACGAGGATCTCGTACCGGCTCGGCTCCAGGGACTGCGCGGCGAGCGCGTCCAGACAGCGGGCCAGGACCGACGCGCGGTCCCGGGTTGGGGTCACGACGCTGAGTTCGATCGTCATGGGGCGGTGGCCGGGGTGCGGTCGGCGGCTGGGGCTCGGTCCGCCTCCTCGATGAACTGCGCCCGGACGAGGCGGCTGTACGGTCCGTCCTGCGCGGCCAACTCGTCGTGCCGGCCCATCTCGGCGATCTGACCGTCCAGGAGCACGACGATGCGGTCGGCGCTCCGCACCGTCGAGAGGCGGTGGGCGATGATGAAGGTCGTCCGCGCTTCGGTCAGCCGCGTCATCGCCCGCTGGATGGCCTCCTCGGATTCCGCGTCGAGCGCGGAGGTGGCCTCATCCAGGATGAGGATGGCGGGATTGTTGAGGACGGCGCGCGCCAGCGCCAGGCGCTGCCGCTGGCCGCCCGACAGCTGCATGCCGCCCTCGCCCAGCACCGTGGTGTATCCGTCCGGCAGGCGCGTGATGAACTCGTGGGCGGCCGCGACCCGCGCCGCCGCCTCGATCTCTTCCTGGGACGCGCGCGGCCTGCCGTACGCGATGTTCTCGGCCACGGTCCCGGCGAAGAGGACCGTCTCCTGCGGCACCAGCCCGATCTGCTGGCGGAGCGGGGCGATCTGCACCCGCCGGAGATCGGATCCGTCGACCAGGACCTCGCCGTCCGTCGGGTCGTAGAACCGGGGAATCAGGTTGACGAGACTGCTCTTGCCCGCGCCGCTGGGGCCGACGATGGCGACGTGCTCCCCGGGGCGCACGTCCAGGGTGATATTGCGCAGCGCCCACCGGCCCGGGTCGTAGGCATGGGACACGTTCCGGAACCGGACGTGGCCGGTGAGCCGCCCCGGCCGCACCGCGTTGGGCGCCTGCACCACGGTTTCAGGGACATCCAGCATCTCGAAGATGCGCACGATCCCCGCCATCGCCTGCCGGGATTCCGAATAATAGCGAAGGAGCGATCCCGCCGGATCCATCGCCAGCGCCAGATAGGCCAGGAACGACACCAGCGAGCCGGCGGTCATCTGTCCCGCCGCCACGTACTGCACGCCGGCCCACATGACGAAGACCAGCCCCAGCGCATTGAGCACGCTCACCAGCGACACTTCCAGCGCGATCAGCCTGCGGATCCGGTAGTTCTCCTCGAAGGTCCGTTCATTCTCCCGGCCGAAGCGCGCCTCCTCCCGGGGCTCCTGCGCGAACGCGCGGATGATCCGGGCGCCGGTGATCGCCTCCTTGAGCAGGCTCGTCAGCGACGCCACCCGCGACTGGGCCCGGGTGGAGCCCTGCTGGACCTCGCGGCCAAAGACGCGGGCCGCGACGATGAGCGTCCCGATCGTGCCGAAGGTGAGGAGCGCCAGGCGCCAGTGCATGAGGAACAGCGCGATGACGACGCCGACGACCAGCAGCCCCGTCGTCAGCAGGTCGACCAGCCCGTTGAGCAGGCGGGACTCGACGAGTTGGGTGTCCTGGATCGTGCGGGAGATCACCTCGCCGCTGTGCCACCGGAGAAAGCGGTCGAGGGACCACCGCTGGATCTGCCGGAACGCGTGCGCCCGCAGGTCGGCCACAAGCCGGTGGCCGACGAACGCCAGCAGCGACAACTGGACGAACAGGCAGAGGCTCCGGAAGACGTAGATGGCGAGAATGACGAGGGCGGCGGTGTTCAGGACCGCGAAATTGCCGCGCGACTTGATGATGTCGTCGATCATCAGACCCACGTATCGGGGGACGTACAGCCAGGCGACGGCGACGAGGACCGCGGCCACGAGGCCTCCGGCGAGCTGGAACGTGTACGGCCGGAGATAACCGGCGAGCCGTCGGATTTCAACCATTGCCGTATATTATACATCATCTCTATATCATCGCCCGGCAGGGGGAGGTTGAGCCACAGAGAAGCACCGTAGCCGTAGAGACCCCACGTGGGAGGACATCCGCGGTGCGTCCACCGGCTGAGATCTTTCGCGAATACGACATTCGGGGCGTCGCCGGCCGGGAGCTCGACGCCGAGGCGGCAGAGGCGATCGCTCGGGCCTTCGGCGCCTATCTGGCCGAGCGAGGGGTCCGGCGCGCCGTGATCGGTCACGACAACCGGACCAGCTCGCGGATGCTCTACGACGCGGCGATCCGCGGGCTCACGGCGGCCGGCTGCGACGCCCTCACGATCGGGCTCGCCGTCACGCCCATGCTCTACTTCGCCGTGCGCCACTTCGGCGTCGGCGGCGGGATCATGGTGACCGCCAGCCATAACCCCCCGGAGTTTAATGGTTTCAAACTGGCCTACGGCCCCGGGACGCTGTACGGAGCGCAGATCCAGGAGATCCGCAAACTTGCGGAAACGGCGCCGCTCCGCCGCGGCTCGGGCGCGGTCGAGCCGCGCGAGATCCTCCCCGCCTACGCGGGCGTGCTGCGCGAGCGGATCCGGCTCGGGCCCGGCCGGCTCCGGGTCGTGGCGGACTGCGGAAACGGCACGGCCGGCG
Source organism: Candidatus Segetimicrobium genomatis (assembly GCA_005882275.1). Classification (GTDB taxonomy): domain Bacteria; phylum Sysuimicrobiota; class Sysuimicrobiia; order Sysuimicrobiales; family Segetimicrobiaceae; genus Segetimicrobium; species Segetimicrobium genomatis. The sequence continues at coordinate 8,101 of VBAK01000145.1, read as the reverse complement.
CGTTCGTCCCGGAGATCCTGCGGGCGTGGGAGGTCGACCTCACCCCGCTCTACTGCGATCTGGATCCCACCTTCCCGCACCACCATCCGGATCCGGTGGATCCCAAAAACCTGGTCGACCTCCGGCGGGTGGTCCGGGAACAGCGCGCCGACGTGGGGCTCGGCTTCGACGGCGACGGCGACCGGATCGGCGTCGTGGACGATCAGGGGCAGGTGCTCTGGGGCGATCTCCTGATGGTGGTGTACTGGCGGGAGGTCCTCGCCGCCCACCCCGGGGCCATCGCGCTGGTGGAGGTGAAGTGTTCCCAGGCGCTCATCGATGAGATCCGGCGGCTGGGGGGCCGGCCCGAGTTCACCCAGACCGGCCACTCGCTCATCAAGGCCCGCATGCGCGAGGTCGGGGCCGTCTTTGCGGGCGAGATGTCCGGCCACATGTTCTTCGCCGACGAGTACTACGGATACGATGACGCGGTCTACGCGGCGGGCCGGCTGCTGCGGATCCTCTCCCGCGCGGGGCGCCCGCTCTCGGCGCTCACCGCGGACATCCCCCGGTATCACACGACGCCGGAGGTGCGGGTGGCGTGTCCCGACGCCCGCAAGCACCAGGTCGTAGACGCGCTCACCCGGGAGTTCAAACGGCGCTACGACGTGATCGATATCGACGGCGTCCGCGTCGTTTTTCCGGACGGGTGGGGGCTGGTGCGCGCCAGCAACACTCAGCCGGTGCTGGTGGTCCGGGCGGAAGGCACGACCCCCGCCGCGCTGGACCGGATCAAGGCCATCCTGGAGGAGGCGCTCCGGCGCTATCCCGAGGTCGCGGCTCCGGACTGGTAGCGTAGAAGGATGAGGCGGCCCGCCGCGATCTCGCCCTCACGGTCGCCGGCTCTGGTTCTGGCTGCGAGCGCGCTTCTGGCCCTCTCCCCGGTGGTTCCGGCCATCGCGTCGTTCATGCCGGAGGGACCCGGTCAGATCTCTCCGTCCGAGACGCCTCCGACTCCGGCGGTCCCAGGGTCCCCCCAGGCGCCCACCCCCGCGCCGTCTGCCCCCGGCCCGGCGCCGCCGTCCGGCGAGGCGTTCACGGTGACGGCGGACCGCATCGAATACGACTCGCTCGCCAGGACCCTGCGGGCCGACGGGCACGTCCAGGCGTCCGGCGGGGATGCCGTCATCACCGCCGACCATCTCGAAGGCAGCGCCGACACGCAGGAGGTCACGGCCAGCGGGCATGTCGTCCTGACCCAGGGTCTGACCACGGCCACGGGAACTCTGCTCACGTACAACCTCGGGACCAAGGTCGGCCGGATGGAGAATATGGCCGGACAGTTCGGCCCGCTGCACGTGTCCGGGCAGGCCATCGAGATCGCTCCCGGGCAAGACGTCGTCTCCGAAGCCTCGATGACGCCCTGCGATCCCGACCATCCGTTCTACAAGGTCACCGCGAAGAAGATCGTGATCGTCCCCGACCAGTCCGTCACCGCGTACGACGCCTCGCTGTGGGTCGGTGGGGTCCGGGTGATCACCCTGCCCTCGTACACGGCCGGCCTGCGCGGACGGAGCGGCCCGAGCCTCGGCTACAACTCCCTGGACGGCGCGTACATCGAGTACGCGAACTCCTTTCCGGTCGGCGGATGGCGCGACGAGTACCGCATCCGCCTCGCGACGACCACAAGCCTGTCGGCGGAGAACATCCTCTCCGAGCGGGCCGCCGATCACCTCTGGAAAGTGGACCTCGGCCGGAGCCAGGTCCAGGATGTGAACGGCACCCTGTTCAATATCGACCGCTACACACTGGATCTGGAATACGATCGGGAGCGGCTCTCATGGGCGCCGATCGACCTTGGAGTGGAAGCGCACGCCGGCAGTTACCGGGAGCTCGCCACGGGGATCGCGACGCCACGCGCCGAAGGCCTCGCGACCATCACCACCGACACGTTCCGCCTCGGCCCCCGCCTGTTCGCGAGCGCCGGCGGCCTCGCCCGCTACGACACCTATGGGACCGGGCAGCAGCGGACCGTGCTCGAGGGGTCGGCCGCCCTCACGAGCCCGCTCAGTATTTGGGCCTCGGCCAGCCTCTCCTACAGCGGCATTGGGGTCAGCGGCGCCACGCCCTTCCTGTTCGACCTGATCAACCCGAGCAGCGTGGCGTCGCTCAGCTATACCTACATCTTCGGGGGCTTCGTGCAGAGCGCCGGCGCGAACCTCTCGTATGACTTCCTCGCGCAGCAGACGACGCTGGGCCTGAACGTGGGCATGACGATCACCCCGACCACCGCGTTGAGCGTGTCCAGCGAGTACAACGTGACGACCCGGCAGCTGACCGAAGTGGATTACGCGGTGAACGTCCGGTGCGACTGCGTGACCGTCGGGTTTGTCTACCGGACCTTCCCCCAGAGTCCTTCGGCCAACAACCTGATGTTGACGGTCCAGTTGAACTCGTTGGGCAGCAACGTGACGTTTTAGCAAGGAAAGGACTTCATTGCCCATCCCCGAACATAGTCCGGGTATGCACCGGCGGTGGGCGGCCATCCTCGTGATCGGCGCGGTGCTGGCGGTCGCTCGGCCGGCGTCTTCGGCGTTGACGTTCGCGTCCGTGGAGATCCTTCGGCCGATTCTCAGCCAGATGCTGGGCACTCCCCCGCTGATGCGGATGGACGTGGTCCCGGACATCTACGAAGGCGGGTACGCCCGCGTCAGCGTCTACGCCCAGCAGGCGGCCGTCGGGGGGATGCGCGTCGACGAGATGTGGATCCGGCTGGTCGGGGTGAGCTTCGATCCCGCCGAGCTGACCCGGGGCGTCCTCAGGGTCCTCGGCGTGCGGGACAGCGGAGTGTACGGCAGGCTCAATCTGCAGAACGTCGAGGCGTTCCTGGCGCGCCAGGGGACGATCCAGGACGTGCGGCTGACCCGGGACGGGGACTCGGTCATCGCTTCCGGGACCGTCCTGTACAACGGCGTCCCGACCCACGCGAGGATCCGTGGGGTCTTTCAGGTCTACGGAGAGCCTGAGATCTACTTCCACATCGAGGCGCTGTTTGTCAACTCGCTGCCGGTTCCCTACGTCGTCGTGGATCGCCTGGAGCGGTCGATGAACCCGGTCGTCGATTTTCGCTCCTGGCCGGTGCCGTTCAAGATCCGGTCGTTCCGCGCCACCCCCGAGGGGTTCGTCCTGAGCAGCCAGCGCGATTTCTCGCAGCCGTGCACGACGTGCGGCGGCCCGGAGCTTCGGCTGACCCGATGACGTCCCCGCAGCATCCGTTTCGCGCGCGCCTCGCGCGCGGCCCCCTCCTTTGCGACGGGGCGATGGGGACCTTCCTGTACGAGCGCGGCGTGCCGTACGACCGGTGCTTCGATGCGCTCAATCTGACCGACCGCGAGCGGGTGCTCAACGTGCACCTGGACTACCTGCGCGCGGGTGCGGAGATGATCGAAACCAACACCTTCGGCGCCAACGCGATGAAGCTCGAGGCCCACGGCCTCGCCGATCGCGTGCGCGACATCAACTGGCACGGCGCGAAGATCGCCAAGGAGGCCCGGGACATCATCGGCAGGGCGGTGTGGATCGCGGGGTCGATCGGCCCCCTCGGCAAACCGCTCGTGCCGTACGGGCGGGTCACGCGGGAGGAAGCCGGCGGCGCGTTCCGCGCCCAGATCGACGGCCTGGTCGAAGGCGGCGCCGATGTTCTCATCCTCGAGACCTTCACCGATCTGGAGGAATTGCTGGAGGCCGTCCGCGCGGCGCGGGCGGCGTGCGATCTCCCGGTCATCGCGCAAATGAGCTTCACGGAGGACGGCCGGACCCGGTACGGTCACGGGCCGGCCGAGGTCGCCTCCGCCCTCGAAGCGGCCGGGGTGGACGTCATCGGGGCCAATTGCAGCGTCGGCCCGGTCCCGATGCTCGACGTCATCCAGCAGATGGCCGCGCACACCCGCACGCCCCTTTCCGCCCAGCCCAACGCGGGGTTCCCGACCCTGCTGGAGGGGCGGTACCTGTACATGTCCTCCCCCGAGCACATGGCCATCTACGCCCGCAAGATGGTGGAAGCGGGAGCGGTCATCATCGGGGGATGCTGTGGCACCACCCCCGTCCACATCGCGGCGATCGGGCGGGCCATCCAGGCGCTCCGCCCGGCGGCGGTCCGGACGCCCGCCGCGGTCCCGGAGGGCCGCGGGGAGCCGGTCGCGCCCCCCGTCGATCAGCCCACCCAGCTGGCCCAGAAGCTCGGCCGGCGGTTTGTCATCAGCGTGGAGGTGGATCCGCCGAAAGGCCTGGACGCGACCAAGGACCTCGAGGGGGCCCGCCTGCTCCGGGAGGCCGGGGCGGACGTCATCGACGTCGGCGACAGCCCGATCGGCCGGGTGCGGATGGGCGCGTTGGCGATGTGCGTCCTGATCCAGCAAGAGGTGGGCATAGAAACGATTATCCACTTCACCACGCGCGACCGCAATCTCATGGGCGTTCAGGCCGACCTGATCGGGGCCCACGCGTTGGGGGTGCGCAATATCCTGGCGCTGACCGGCGAGCCGCCGAGGGGCGACTACCCGAACGTCACGGCCGTCTTCGACGTGGACAGCGCGGGGCTGGTGCGGATCATCAAACAGTTCAACGGAGGCCTCGACCTGTCGGGCAAATCGATCGGCCGGCCCGCGCAGTTTCTGATCGGCTGCGCGCTGGACATGAACCCCGAGACGCTGGATCGGGAACTGCCAAAGCTCGAGCGCAAGCTGGAGGCGGGCGCCAACTTTTTCATGACCCAGCCGATCTACGAACCGGAGACCCTCGACGGGTTCGAGCGCCGGGTCGGCCGGCTCCCCGTCCCCGTGCTGCTGGGGATTCTGCCGCTGCAGAGTTTCCGCCACGCGGAGTTCCTGCACAACGAGGTGCCGGGCATCTCGATCCCCCAGTGGGTGCGCGACCGCATGCAGGCCGCCGGCAACGCCGGGCGGGAGGAAGGACTGCGGCTGGCCCGCGAGCTGCTGGAGGCGCTGCTCGGCCGCATCGACGGCGCCTACTTCATGCCGTCGTTTGGCCGGTACGAGCTCGTGGCCACCCTGGTCGGGGAACTGAAAGCGCGCATCGGGGCGGGCGCCGTGAGGACCCGGGCGTGAGGCGCCGAGACTGGTTCCTGGCCTACACGCGGTTCGCGGCGATGGTCACGGTCGCCTTGTACACGGCCGGGCATGCCGCCATCGGGTTTCCGCTGCTGCTGGGGGGAGCCGTCTGGCGCCTGGCGACCCTCCGTCCGCCGCTCTGGCAGAGGACTCCGCTCGATCTTCCTCTCGCGGCGTTCGGCGTGGTCCTCGCGCTCTCTACCGCCGTCTCTCCGTACCGGCCGATCGCCGTGACGGCCACGGCCATCACGCTCGCGTCCGGCATCGTGTTCTTTGGATCGTTCGCCTGGCTCGTGCACCGCGACCCCGCAGTCCGGGGGACGCTGCTCCGTGTCTGGGCCCTGGGCGGCCCGCCCGCCGCCGTAATCGGGATGATCGCCGGCCGGTGGGCCCCCTACCGGGCCCACTTTCCGAACATGCCGATGGGCTCGAGCGCGTTTGGGACGACGCTGCTCATCGGCAGCCTGATCGCGCTCGGCCTGGCGTATCGCGCGCAGGGGCGGGCGCGCCTCTTCTGGTTCGGGTGCGCGGTGGTGACCCTGGTCGCGCTCCTCGACACGATCTCCCGCTCCCCCCTGGCCGGATGGCTGGTGGGCGCCGGCTATCTGACGTGGCGAGAGCTCCGCCCTCATCCCCGGCGGCTGGCCGTCACGCTGGCGTCGGGGCTGGCGTTCCTCGCGCTCGCGGCCGTCATCATCCCACACGAAGCAGGCCGCATCCGGCAGGCGCCGGCACACTTTATGCAGGACCGCCTGCAGATTTGGGAAATCTCAGCCGGGATGGTCGGGGCGCATCCGCTCCTTGGGACCGGACCCGGGACGTTCGAGACCGTGTTTCCCGAGCAGAAGCTTGCGAGCGGGGAACGCAAGTGGTCCGCGCACAACCTCTGGCTCAACTATACGGTGGAGACCGGCCTCCTTGGTCTTCTGAGCATCCTCTGGGTGCTCGCGGTCGCCGGTCGTGAATGGGTGCGCTCCGGGCGCCGGGCCGCGCGCGCGATCGGCTCGCCCGGCGGGGATCCGTTCTGGCCGGCCATCACCGCGGTGGTGATCGGGGTGCTGGTGGATCAGTGCGGGGACAATACGCTGCTCTCGGTGTCGACCGTCTCGGGGTTCTGGCTGCTGCTCGCGTTCCTGGCGGTGCCGCTTCCCAGCCTCATTCATCCGCGCGGATCCGGGGAGGGCCTGCCGATTGATGGCCATGGTGCCCCAGCGGCGCAGTTGGAAGAAGTCGTGGCGGCGGGAGCGAGGGCGAAGGAGGGATCCTGGTGAAGACGAGGGCCTTGGTCGCGGGGGCGGGGGGGTTCATTGGGCATCACATGGTGAAGTCCTTGAAGAAGCGCGGGTACTGGGTGCGCGGGGTGGATGTCAAGCCTCCCGCGTACGAGCCCACGGCCGCCGACGAGTTCGAGATCCTCGACCTGCGCCGGTGGGCGGACTGTCTCCAGGCCACTCGGGCCGTCGACGAGTGCTACAACTTTGCCGCCAACATGGGCGGGATTGGGTTCATCACCGCGTACAAGGCGGAAATCATGCGGGACAGCGTCCTGATCAACACCCACATGCTGGAGGCGGCGAGGACGAATGGCATCCAGAGGTTTCTGTTCATGTCTTCCGCGTGTGTGTACCCGGGATACCGCCAGAATGTTACCGATCTGACCCCGCTCAAGGAAGAAGACGCCTACCCCGCCGATGCCGAGGACGGGTACGGTTGGGAGAAGCTCTTTTCGGAGCGGATGTGCAGGCACTTCTACGAGGACTACGGCCTCAGAACCTACGTCGCCCGCCTGCACAATGTCTACGGGCCGTTCGGCACCTACGACGGCGGCCGGGAGAAATCTCCCGCGGCGATCTGCCGGAAGATCGCGCTCGCCCGGGACGGCGGCGAGATCGAGGTCTGGGGGGACGGCAGGCAAACCCGCTCGTACTGCTACGTCGACGACTGCGTCGAGGGGATCAGCCGGTTGATGCGGACCGAGGAGCACGAGCCGATCAACCTGGGATCGGACCGGATGGTGTCGATCAACGAGCTGGTGGATATCATCGCCGGGATCGCGGGGAAGCGGGTGGTGAAGCGGTATGACCCGGCGAAGCCCCAGGGCGTCCGCGGGCGAAACAGCGACAACACCAGGCTCCGGCGGGTGCTGGGGTGGGAACCCCAGATCCCCCTGGAAGAGGGTCTGGCCAGGACCTACCGGTGGATCCGGGAGCAGCTCGTCAAGGCGGGGAGGGTCCCGGAAGAGGTGCTCAGATAGCGTGCCGCCGGGCGGGACCGAGACCCCGGGGCGGCGCCGGGCCGGAGCGCTGGAGGTGAACGACGGGGGGGAGATGTTCGCGGGCGTCCCCCTGGCGAAAGTCGCCGAGTACTGGGATCGGCGTCCGTGCAATATCCGGCACTCCCCCAAGGACATCGGCACCCGCGCCTATTTCGACGAGGTCGAGGCGCGCAAGTATTTCGTCGAGCCGCACGTGCTTCGGTTCGCGGAGTTCCCCAGATGGGCGGGGAAACGGGTGCTCGAGATCGGCTGCGGCATCGGGACGCACACGATCAGTTTCGCCCAGGGCGGCGCGATCGTCACCGCGATGGATCTCTCCGAGCGATCCCTGGAGATCGCCCGGCAGCGCGCGGCGGTCTACGGCCTGGACGGCCGGGTCACGTTCTACGCCGGAAACGCCGAGGAACTGGACGCGGTCGTGCCGGTCGAGCCGTACGACCTCATCTTCTCCTGGGGAGTGATCCATCACACTCCCCATCCGCCGCGCGTTATCGACCAGATTCGCCGCTACGTCCGTCCCGGCACCACGGTCAAACTCATGGTCTACCACCGGCGGTCATGGAAGGTCCTCGGCATCCTGCTCGGCCGGGGCCGGGGACGATTCTGGCGGCTGGACGAACTCGTCGCGCGGCATTCCGAGGCGGAGACCGGATGTCCCGTCACCTACACCTACCGTCCGCGCGACGTCGCGGCGATGCTCGCCGGCTTCCGCATCCGG
>VBAK01000053.1 GCA_005882275.1 Candidatus Segetimicrobium genomatis | reverse complement strand
ATCCTGCCGCACGACCTCCAGCATGCTGCTGCGCGTGTACCGGGTGAAGCTCGCCATGAAGACCAGCGCCAGCGCCAGCGTGGGCAGGGGCAGGTACTTGAGGCGGTCGACCACCAGCGGCAGCCCCGGCGCCACCCCCGGGCTGTTGATCCCGCCCGGCGGCAAGAGATGCCAGTTGACCCCGAACAGGTAGATGAGCATGATCCCGAACCAGAACACCGGGACGCTGACGCCGAAGAAGGTGAAGAGCGTCGCGGCGTAGTCCAGGGCCGAGTACTGGTGGAGGGCGGAGTAGATCCCGACGGGGACCGCCACGGCCAGGGCGAGGGCGAGCGCCGCGCCGGCGAGCGAGACGGTGTTGCCCAGCCGGTCCAGGATCAGGGTGGCCACCGGCTCCCGGTACGTCCGGGACCAGCCGAAGTCGCCGTGCGCCGCCCGCTCCAGCCACTTCACGTATCTGACGTGCGGGGGCTCGTCCAGCCCGTAGACGTGCTTGAGCCGGATGACGTCGGCCGGCGTGATCCCCGGGACGCCTGAGATCAGCAGGTCCACCTGGTCGCCGGGCGCCGCCGCCAGCAGCGCGAACACCACGATCGAGATCCCGAGGAGGATCGGGACCATCTGCGCGAGCCGGCGGATCACATACCGCTGCATCTCATCCCCGGCGCCGGGGGGCCGGCAATCGTCTCCCTACTGCGCGCCCCACGCCCACCGGCTGGCGTTCCAGGTGACCTGGCCGTTGTGGCCGACGCCGGTCGGCTTCCAGTTCTGGAACCCGTTCTTGATCACCGTGACGTCCGCCCGGAAGTACAGGGGGAGGACGGGGAGATCATCGGCGAGGATCGCCTGCGTCCGCTTGAGCATCGCCGCCCTTTTGGCCTGATCGAGCTCGGTGGGAACGGCGTGCAGCAGCCTGTCCATCTCCGGGTTGGAGTATCCCGGGAAGTTCTGGCCGTTGTACGCGTTTTGGGCGGACGGGATGTTGTCCGTCGTGAACAGGGTCTCGCCGTCCTCGGTCGGTTTCTGCACCCAGGCGTACATCGCCATGTCGAAGTCGCGGTGCCGGGTCGTCTCGCCGAAGAAGACGCGCGCCGGCTGGTTGCTGATCTTGAGGTCGACGCCGACCTGCCGCCACTGGTTCTGGAGAATCTGTTCCACGTCCTCGCGGACGCGGTTGCCGGCGGTGGTGCCGAGCGACACCGTGTAGCGCTCGCCCTGGGCGTTGCGCAGAATCCCGTCCGGCCCGGGGGTCCACCCCGCCTCCGCAAATAATTGCTTCGCCCGTTCCGGATTGTGCGTGTACTTTGGCATGGACGCATCGTAGGCGTAGTGCTTGGGCGGCAGGTAGCTGTTGGCCACGGCCTGCTTTCCCCCGAAGAGGGCATCCACCAGCGCCTGCCGGTCGAGCGCATACAGGAGCGCCTGACGGACCCGCTTGTCCTTGAACTTCGGATTGTTCAGGTTCAGATCGATGTGCTCCCAGACCATCCCGGGGGTG
>VBAK01000052.1 GCA_005882275.1 Candidatus Segetimicrobium genomatis | reverse complement strand
CCGATCGGGCTGATCGCATCGATCGCGCTGGAGAGCATGTTGGCGCCGAGGGTGTTCGTGTCCGTCACCACGCGCCAGACGATCCGCTTCACCCGGGGCGTGTCCAGCGTGTAGTTCGGATTGGCCTCGGCGACGATGGAGGACCCCTTCTGCCAGGAGACGAGCCGGTACGGCCCGTTGCCGATCGTGGCCTGGGGGTCGCTGCCGAACGGCAGCTTATCCAGGCCGCCCGGGTTGTCGTGATACGCCTTCTCCAGCACGTGCCTGGGCCAGGGCCCCCACTCGATGACGTCGGTGTTGGCGTACGCAAAGTGGTCCTTGTACGTGACGACGATCGTGTCGGGGGCCGGGGCATAGATGTTCTCGATGTGCTTCTCGTGCACGCGGTCGATCACCGGCACCTTGTCGTTCATGACCGCCCGGTGGGTGAAGACGTAATCCTCCGCGTCCACCGGGACCCCGTCCGACCACTTCGAGGGCTTGAGGTGCCAGGTGACCTGCATCTTTCCGCCCGGGAGGAGCTTCCACAGACCGTTGTCCGGCGTCGGGATCTCCTTCGCCGCCACCGGGGCGAGCTTCAATTCATCGCTCCAGAAGGCGCCACCGACAAACAGCGCCATGATGACCTCGGTGCTCACGGCGAGGTTGCCGCCCAATCCCGGCACCAGGATGTCCGGCTCCTGCGAGATGCCGATCACGACTTCGTCCTTCGGGCCCGCCGCCTGGCCCGGGGCCGCCGCCCAGCCGATCCCAAGGAGTCCCCCCGCCGCGAGAACCGCCATCACCGCCCGCCCGAGCCTGTCCACAAACCATCCCCCCATGACAACGGCGTCGTATGCGTGCCTCTCCTGGTTCTCGGCGCCCGGAGTCCTCCCTGCATCTAAATTTAAGCTTTGAAGAGGCCGGCCCTAAGCGTCGCCAGATCCACCTCCAGATATGCTGCGACATCCCCGAGGATTCCGCGCAAGGTGCCTACCTTGAGGGTGTCATGACGTGGGATGGAGATGTGATGAATCCGTCCCCTGACCTCCGAGGTCAAACGAAGGTGGCTCCCCGTCTGCCGGGTGACGTGATACCCGTGCCGTTGGAGCGCCCGTGCGAGCTCGTCCCCGCTCAGATCGCGGGGGAGCTTCATACTGCGATGAGTTCGTCCTTTACAAGATGGAGGCGGATCATGCGAGGTCGGTCTGCTTCCTCAAAGTGACACACGACGGCGTCCCTCACAGCATCCCGGAGCGCCTCAATGCTCTCCGCCTGCGTGAAGATAGAGTGCCCAAGGGCACGTGCCTCATACCCGCCCTCTGGAGATTCCTGAACGACGAAAATCACTTCGCTATTCATCTGCAACCCCTATCGTATCATTCTTGGTCACTCGGGGCACATGGTCCTGCTCGCAGGGCCGCGGGTAAACCGCATCGACGCTACGGGAGGCCTCGGGCGTACTCGACCGTGTAGTCGTTGTACGCGTCCCCCTGCCCGCCGCTCACGGTGACGAGCAATCGGTTTCCTCTGTACAGTTCCGCGACCGCGCGGCTGATCTCGGGGACGTTGTAGAGCACCAGCTGAACCACGAGCCGGCCTTCGGTCGCCAGGTACTGCCTGTTGTACTTGGCATCGTGGGCGGGATCGTAGTACTTCGACTGGAACTGCGCCGTGACGGTCCCCGACGGCGGGTCGTACGTCACCCGGGGATGGCTCTCCTGCCCGGAGAGGCTGACCACGGCCCCCCTGGCGCGGGTGGCCGGATCCCGGGTGACGCCCGGAGGGACCGCGGGCGAAACCGCGCCCTCCTGGACCTGGGCGATCCGGTTCCAGAGCAGCCAGCCCCCGCCGACCGCGAGCCCCAGGACGGCGGCAAGCGGGACGAGCCAGGATGGACGCCGTGGCCGGGGGCGGGCGGGGAGCCTCACGTGGACCGCTGCCGGGGGTCGAGGGCGTCGCGGACGCCGTCGCCGAGGAAATTGTAGAAGAGGATCACCAGCACGATGGCGAGCCCCGGGAGCAGCAGCCACGGGAACTGCGTAAACACCTCGACGCTCTGGGCCTGCGCCAGCAGCAGTCCCCAGCTCGTGCTGGGCTCCTGGACCCCGATCCCGAGATAGGACAGCCCGCTCTCGCCCAAGATCACCCCGGGGATCGTCAGCGTCGCGGCGACGATCACGTACGACGTGGTGCTGGGCAGGATGTGCCGGATGATCACGCGCAGGTCGCTCAATCCCGACGCGCGCGCGGCCAGGACGAACTCCAGCTCGCGGATGCTGAGGACCAACCCCCGGATGATGCGCGCCAGCCCTCCCCATCCGACCAGGCTGAACACCGCGGCGATCATGAAGAGCCGGGCCGCGCTGCTGAGGGTCGCCGGCAGGACCGTGGCCAGGGTGAGCAGGAGGTAGAAGGTCGGAAACGCCGCCAGCACCTCGACGGAGCGCATGATGACGTTGTCGATGATCCCCCCGTAGAAACCGGCGATCCCGCCCAAGACGAGGCCGATCGGGAAGGTGATCAGGACGACGATGATGCCGATCAACAGCGACACCCGGCTCCCGTAGAGCATCCGCGAGAGCAGGTCTCGGCCGAACTGATCGCTGCCGAACACAAACAGCCGCGCCGGGGCATCGACCTCCATCAGGTGGACGTCGGCCGGCACAAACCCGAGGAGACGGTACCGCGAGCCGCGGGCGAAGAAGTGGAGGTCGTACGTCCTCGAGGTATCCGGCCCGTAGAGCCGCAGGCCGGGATCGACCAGCCGGTAGGCGTACACAAACGGGCGCGCGTGCCACCGACCCTGGGCGTCGATCAGGTGCACGCCGGCCGGCGGCGCGTAGAACAGGCGCCGATCGGTGAAGTCCAGGCCGTACGGGGCCACAAACTCCGCAAACAGCATGATCACGTAGATGACCGCCAGGGCGACGCCACTGATCAGGGCCAGCTTGTACCGCCGGAGCTGCCGCCATGCCAGCTGAAGCGGCGTCCGGGCCCGCGCCGCTTCCAGCTGCCGCAGCTCGGCCGCCCGCGCCGCGACGAGATCGTGGACCATCAGTGGCCGCGCGCCCTATTCGTACCGGATCCTGGGATCCACATAGGCAAGCAGGATGTCGGCGATCAGGTTGCCGAGGATCAGCAGGACGCTGCCGAGCAGGAGGCTCCCCATGACGACAAAGATGTCCTTTCGCAGCAGGGCCTCCAGGATCAACCGGCCGAGCCCCGGGTACCCGAGGATGTTCTCCACGAAGGCGGCGCCGCTGAGAAGGCCGCCCAACTCAAACCCGAAGAGGGTCACGAGGGGATTGATGGCGTTCCTGACGGCATGGCGCAGGATCACGCGGCGCTCGGGGACCCCCTTGGCCCGCGCGGTCTTCACGTAGTCCGCCCGGAGGACGTCGAGGAGATTGGTGCGCATGTACCGCATCAGCCCCCCGACCGAGAAGACGCCGAGCGCGATCGTCGGCAGGACGAGATGCCAGCCCACGTCGAGCAGTTTGCCCAGCGGCGAGAGCAGGTCGTAGTTCACGCTGGTGAGCCCCTGCAGCGGCAACAGATGGGTCCAGAACGCCGCGTACAGCAGCAGCAGCGCGCTGAAGAACGACGGGATCGAGATGGCCATGAAGGCGCCGGCGCTGAGCAGCCCGTCCGTCACCGAGTACTGGTGCACGGCCGAGTAGATGCCGAGGGGGATGGCGATCGCCCACGCCACCACGAGCGAGGAGATGGAGAGCAGCAGCGTATTGAGCGCCCGGCTGCCGATGAGCCAGGTGACCGGGACCTGATAGGAAAAGGACAGACCGAAGTCCAGGTGCACAATCCGCCACAGCCAGCGGAGGTACTGGATCCACGGGGGCTGGTCCATGCCGAACCGGGCGCGCAGTCCCTCGATCGTCGCCGGGCTGATCTGCGGGTACTGCAGGACCAGGGCCTGGAAGTAGTCGCCCGAGCCCCTGGCGAGCTGGATCGCGGCCCAGCTGACGAAGGTGATCCCCACGAGCAGGGGGCCGAGCAGGATCAACCGGCGGAGGATATAGCGGAACATGGAGCGGGCCCCGACCGCGCGTCAGGGTTTGATATAGACCACGGGGAAGTTCCAGAAGGGCCCGCCGAACGCCGTGTACTTGATGTTCCCAAACTTGTTGCGGACGGCCACGTAGGCGTTCGGGATCGCGGTGTAGACCACCGGCACCTGCTCGGCGATGATCTCCTGGTACTTGTCGTAATACGCTTTTCGCCGGGTCTGGTCCACCGTCGTGGCCGCCAGGTTGAAATACCGGTCCACCTCGGCCTCCCACGGAGTCGCCGGGGCCGCCTCCTTCGGGTTCCACATGTGCAGGCTGCCGGAGGATTTCCAGACATTCTGGCCGTTGTGCGGCTCGATCCCGCCGGTGAGCCCCATCACCATCGCTTCCCACTTGTACGATTCCACGAGCTTGTTCACCAGCGTATTGAAGGCCTCCGGCGCGAGCGTCACATGCATGCCGAGTTTCTCCAGGTCCTGCCGGATGATGTTGCCGATGGCCACCCGGTCCTGGTTGTCGGCGTTGGTGCTGATGATGAACTCCACCGGATGTCCGTCGGCATCCCGGAGCAGACCGTCGGCGCCCTTCTTGAAGCCGGCCTCGGCCAGGGTGGCGGCCGCCTTGTCGAGGTCGTACGGGTACTGCATGACGCGCGGATCGAAGAAGAATTTGTCCGCCGGGCTCTCCGGCCCGTACTCCGCGATCGCCTGCCCCGCGTACACCTGGTCGATGATCGCCTGCCGGTCAATCGCATAGGCCACGCCTTGGCGGAACTTCTGGTTCTGGAACCACTTCAGTTTGTACTCCGCGAGGCCGCCGCGCCGATTCTGGTTGAAGGAGAGGAATTCGGAGCCGAACGATGGGCCGCCGTCGTAGACGGTGTAGCGCCCCGCCTTCTCCCCGCGTTTGAACGCCGCGTATTCCCTCGGCCGGACCCCGTAACTGTCGGTCTGCCCCTGGAGGAACAGCAGCTTGTGGGCCTCCTGGCTGGGCACGATCGTCAGCACGAGGCGCTCGATGTAGGGGAGCCGCCGCCCCTGAAGGTCGACCCTCCAGTAATGGGGGTTGCGGGCGAAGGTGATGCGCTGCGCGGGCTTGTACTCGGTCATGACGTAGGCACCGGTCCCAACGAGCTCGCGTGGGGGCGTGTTCACCCCCCAGGTCTGGTTGAACTTCCCCGCCTGGTACGACGCATCGAGCTTGTGCCTGGGGAGGATCCCCACCCCGATCGACCGCAGAAACGGCCCAAACGGCTCCGCGGTCCGGAAGCGAATCGTCAGGCCGTCGACCTTGGTGACCTCGATGGGCTTGCCGGCCACGGTGAGGACGTCCTGGAGGCTGTTGGGGATCTTGCCGTCGTAGATCACCTGAAACGTGAACGCGACATCGTCCGCCGTCACCGGGGCGCCGTCGCTCCACTGGAGCCCCTGACGCAGTTTGAACGTCCAGGTCCGCCCGTCCGGGCTCGTCCGCCAGGACTCGGCGAGGGCGGGTTCGGTCTCCGTCGTCTCCCCGTTGTCCTCGACCAGGCCGTCGAACAGCCCGCCGATCGCCCCGGTCGACGATGTCTCCTGCGCCAGAATCGGATTGAAGGTGCGCGGATCGGCGACCTGGGCATCGAGAAACGTGCCCCCGAAGCGTCCCGGCTCGCCGAGCATCACCTTGGGATGCGGCAGCCCTGGAAGGCTCGGCCTCGTCGGGCTCGCTTTCGGTGGCGCCGCGCCGGCCGCGCCTACGGCGTGAGCCAGGACGTCCGGGGGGAGGAGCAGAGCGGCGGCGATCGCGATGACCGCGAGACCCTTCACTCGGTCCGTTCCTCCGAGGCGCCCTGCACCACGGTCAGCGGCGCGTATCCCAGCGCCAGCCGTTTGGTGCCGGCGCCGTCGAACCGGACGGTCACGATCGCGCGGGGCCCCTCGCCGTCGACCTCCAGCACCCGGCCCATCCCAAAGGTCTTGTGCCGGACGTGATCGCCGACGGCGACCGCCGGCACGGGCCGGTCCTGGTCCGGCCAATCGCCGGTGGGCGTGCGCGGGGTGGTCGTCCGGACGAGCAGGTTGTCGGGGATCTCCGCCAGGAACCGCGACGGCAGGCTGGGACTGGCCGTGCCGAACGCCGCCCGCTGCCGCGCATACGTGAGGATCAGGCGGCGCTGCGCCCGCGTCATGCCGACGTAGCAGAGCCGCCGCTCCTCCTCCACGCCGGCCTCCTCCTCGATCGACCGGACGTGGGGGAACAGCCCCTCCTCCATGCCGGCCAGGACGACGATCGGAAACTCCAGGCCCTTGGCGCTGTGGAGCGTCATCAGCGTCACGCGGTCGGTCCGGTCCTGCAGCGTATCGACGTCGGTGATCAGGGCGAGGTGCTGGAGGAACGCTTCCAACGTCGCCTCGCCGGTGGTGACCTCGATCTCGCCGGCGACCGCGACCAGTTCATCGAGGTTCTCGATCCGCGCGTAGGCTTCGTCGGTCCCCTCGGCTTCGAGCATCCGCCGGTAGCCGGTCACCTCGATCGCGTGCCCGACGACCTCGCGGGCCGGGTGATCCGCGGCGAACCGGGTCAGCGCCTCGACCAGCCCGACGAACTCGGCGGCGGCGCGGCGGAGCTGCGGCCCGAGCCCGGCGTCGCCGGCGCGGACGTTCTGGCTCCCGCCGTGGGCACGCAGGGCGTCCCACAGCGAGCCCCCCTCGGCCTCCGCCCACGCCTCGAGCCGGCGCAGGGTCCCATCGCCGATGCCGCGCCGCGGGACGTTGATCACCCGCCGCAGGCTGGCCCGATCCGCGGGATTGTAGGCGATCCGCAGGTACGCGAGGAGATCCTTGATCTCCGCCCGCTCGTAGAACCTGAGGCCGCCGACGATCTGGTAGGCGACCCCGAGCCGCAGGAACATCTCCTCGAACTGTCGGGACTGGGCGTTCGTGCGGTAGAGGATGGCGATCTCGCCGGGCTGGCCGCCGGCCGTCCGGTGGGCGCGGACGAGGTCGCCGGCGTACCGGGCCTCATCGTAGCCGTCGAACGCCTCGAACAGGGTGACCGGGTCCCCCGCCCCGTTGTCCGTCCACAGCGCCTTGGTGTGCCGGTGCGGGTTGTGGCGGATGACCGCCGCGGCGGCATCGAGGATCTGGGGGGTGGACCGGTAGTTCTGCTCCAGCTTGACGACGCGGGCGTCCGGGTAGTCCTGCTCGAACTCGAGGATGTTGCGGACGTCGGCGCCCCGCCACCGGTAGATGGCCTGGTCGTCGTCGCCGACCACGCAGAGGTTCCGGTGGCGCTGCGCCAGTAGGCTCAGCAGCCGGTACTGGACGCGATTGGTGTCCTGGTACTCGTCGACGAGGATGTGCCGGAAGCGATCCTGATACTCGGCGAGCACGGGCGGATGGTCGCGGAAGAGCACGACCGTGCGCACGAGCAGATCGTCGAAGTCCAGGGCGCTGCACTCGTCGAGCCGGCGCTGGTAGGCGAGGTACAGCCGGGCGAGCACTTCGTCGCGGACGGTCTCCGCGCGCGCGGCCATGGCAGGGGGATCCACGAGCTCGTTCTTGGCGCGGCTGATCTCCGCGAGCACTCCGGCGGGCGGGAACTGCCGCTCGTCCACGTCCAGCGCGCGGATCACCTCGCGCATCACCGCCCGCTGGTCGTCCGTGTCGTAGATCAGGAACCGGGGGTCGACGCCGATGGGCGCGCCGGACCGGCGGAGCACCCGGCTCGCGACCGCGTGGAACGTCCCCATCCACACGGCGCGGGCGATGGGCGCGCCGACCAGCCGCTCCACGCGTCCGCGCATCTCGCCGGCGGCCTTGTTCGTGAAGGTGACGGCCAGGATCCGCTGCGGGGGCACGCCCCGGTCGCGAATCAGCGCCGCGATGCGAAACGTCAGCACCCGCGTCTTGCCGGAGCCGGCGCCGGCGAGGATCAGGAGCGGCCCGTCGCCGTGGTGGACCGCCTCCCGCTGGGACGGGTTGAGCAGCGCGTCGATCTCGGAAGCGGGCCCCGTGACGGAATCCACGGCGCCTCCTCTCGCAGTCATTCCCATTCTATTGTAGCAGGCGGCTTGCTGCTGATATCGTAGACGACCCGGCTGCAGCCCTGGACCTCTCCGGTGATGCGGCTGCTGATCGTCTCCAGCAGTTCCATGGGCAGCCGCGCCCAATCGGCCGTCATGCCGTCCTGGCTGGTCACGGCCCGGACCGCCACGACGTGCCCGTAGGTCCGGGCGTCCCCGGCGACCCCGACCGAATGGACCGGCAGGAGGACCGCGAAGGCCTGCCAGAGGTCCCGGCCCAATCCGCTGCGGCGGATCTCCTCGGTCACGATCGCGTCCGCCTCCCGCAGAATGGCCAGCCGGTCTTCGGTCACCTCCCCGAGCACCCGGATCGCCAGCCCGGGCCCCGGGAACGGGTGGCGCCACACCATCTCTTCGGGCAGCCCCAGCGTCCGGGCCACCAGGCGCACCTCATCCTTGAACAGCGTGCGCAGCGGCTCCACCAGGCGGAACGGCACCACCTGCGGCAGCCCGCCGACGTTGTGGTGGGTCTTGATCCTGGCGGCCGTGCGCGTGCCGCTCTCGATGACATCGGGGTAGAGGGTGCCCTGGACGAGGAATTCGGGCCGGCCGAGCCGGGCGGCCTCGTCGGCAAAGACGGTGATGAACTCGTTGCCGATGAGGGTGCGCTTTCGCTCCGGGTCGACGACGCCGCGCAGGCGATCGAGGAACCGCCGGCCGGCATCGACGTGGACCAGCGACACCCCGAAATGGTCGCGGAACACCTCGACGACCTGGTCCGCCTCTCCCCGGCGCAGCAGGCCGTGGTCGACGAACACGCACGTCAGCCGGTCCCCGATGGCGCGGAACGCCAGCCCCGCCGCCGCGGCGGAATCCACCCCGCCGGAGAGCGCGCAGATCGCCCGGCCGGCGGCGATCCGGGCGCGGATCTCGTCCACGGCGCGCTCGACGAACGACTCCATGGACCACGACGCCGAGCACCCGCAGACCTGGTAGAGGAAGTTGCGGAGGACGTCGCTGCCCCAGGGGGTGTGGGAGACTTCCGGATGGAACTGCAGGCCGTAGAGCCGCCGCGCGCGATCCGCGATCGCGGCGTGGGGGCTGTGGTCCGAGTGGGCCAGGGTGGCGAACCCCGCGGGGAGCCTGTGAACCGTGTCCCCGTGGCTCATCCAGCAGATCAGGCGCCGCTCCAGCCCGCCGAAGAGAGGCTGCGGCCCTTCGGGCTCGTCCACGAACAGGCGGGTGCGTCCGTACTCCCTCCGGGCGGCGGGCCCCGTCAGGCCCCCGAGATCGTGCGCCATCAACTGCATCCCATAGCAGATCCCGAGCGTCGGCACCCCGGCGGTGAACAGCCCGGGATCGCACCGGGGCGCGCCCGGGTCGTAGACGCTGGCGGGGCCTCCCGAGAGGATGATTCCCTTCGGGCGGAGCGCCAGGAGATCGGCCAGCGGGGTGTCAAACGGCAGGATGAGGCTGTAGACGCGCAGTTCCCTCACCCGCCGCGCGATCAGCTGGCTGTACTGCGCCCCGAAGTCGAGGACGACGACGAGGTCTTCCACCGAGCGGGGGATCTCGATCGCCGTCCCCTCGGTGGCCGCCGGCGCCCGGACAGTACCGGCCCGCGCCGTCGGCCCAGCGCCCTCCAGGATCCGGCTCATCGCCCCTGCCCCACGCGCTGCGCGATCTGGAAGGTCTTGCCCTCCGTCGAGACCGACGGCGCGATGATGATCTCCGCCTGCTGCATCTGGCGCAGCGTCCTGGCGCCGCACATCCCCATGGCCGTGCGGAGCGCCTCGACGAGATTCTGGGAGCCGTCGTCGACCCGCGCCGGACCGAGCAGGATATCGCGGAGGGTACCGGTGGTGCCGACCTGAATGCGGGTCCCGCGCGGCAGCGCGGCGTGAGGCGTGGCCATCCCCCAGTGAGATCCCCGCCCCGGCGCCTCCTCGGCGCGGGCCAGCAGGCTGCCGAGCATCACCGCGTCCGCGCCGCACGCCACCGCCTTCGCCACGTCCCCCCCGACGGCGATCCCGCCGTCGGCGACGAGCGGCACGTGCCGGCCCGTGCGCCGCTCGAACTCCGCGCGCGCGGCGGCGACGTCCACGATCGCGGTGGCCTGCGGGACGCCGACGCCGAGGACCTTGCGGCTGGTGCACGCCGCGCCGGGCCCCACCCCCACAAACAGCGCGGCGACGCCCGCCTCGAGCAGCTGGAGCGCCGCCTCGTAGGACACGCAGTTTCCGGCCATCACGGGCATCTCGGTCTGCGCGGTGAGCTCGCGGAGCGACAGCGCCTGGCCGCGGTCGCTGCGGTGCTGCTCGGTGATCACGGTGGACTGGACCAGCAGCACCGCCGCCCCCGCCTCCGCCGCGAGCGGCCCGAGGCGGCCGGCCTGGGCGGGGGTGGTGGAGACGACGGCCACGCCTCCGCCTCTCTGGATCTCCTCGATCCGGCGGGCGACCAGGTCGTCCTTGATGGGCTCGCGGTACACTTCCTGCATCAGGCCGACGACGCGCTCGGGGGACGCCGCGGCCAGCCGGTCGAGCGCGTCCCCGGGCTCCGCGTACCGGGTCTGGATGCCCTCCAGGTTCAGGACGGCCATGCCGCCCAGGCGCGAGAGGGCGATGGCGAACGGCACATCCACCACGCTGTCCATCGCGGAGGCGACGATCGGGAGCGCGAAGGTCCGCTCCGCCACCCGCCAGGACAGGTCGACGTCGCTCGGGTCGACCGTGGCGGACGCCGGGACCAGCGCAATCTCGTCAAACCCGTAGGTGCGACGGGCCGCCCGGCCCTTGCCGATGAACTCCATGGCTCACCTCCTCCGACGTGCGGCGCTCAACGGGGCATCTCGCGCAACAGGCGCGCTCACGCGTACACCTCGGGCTTCAACACGCAGATGAACGGAAGATTCCGGTAGATCCCCCCGTAGTCCAGCCCGTACCCCACGACGAATTTATCCGGGATCTCGAACCCGCGGTAATCGATGGGGACGTGGCGGCGCCGCCGGCTGATCTTGTCGAGCAGGGCGCAGACGCGCAGGCTGGCGGGGTACCGGGCCTTGAGCGTCTCCAGCAGGTAATCCATCGTGTACCCGGTATCGATGACGTCGTCGACGATGAGGACGTGCCGGCCTTCGATGGTCTGGTCCAGATCCTTCAAGATCCGGACGATGCCCGAACTCTCGGTGCCCCCCTCATAGGACGAGGTGGCCATGAAATCCATGAGGCACGGGATCGTGATCTGACGGATCAGATCGGAGAGGAAGACCGCGGCGCCTTTCAGAATGCCGACGAGCAGCGGAGTCTTGCTGTCGTAGTCCCTGCTGATCTGTCTGCCGAGATCCGCGACGCGAGCCCGAAGCTCGTCCTCGCGGATCAACACTTCGGCGACGTCGTCCAGCAGCCCCACTCGCTGTGGGCCCTCCGGGTGTGCCCGGGCCTGCCCCGGCCCCGGGTCGATGAAGGTATTGAGGTATTATAGAACGGACCTTCGGGGGGTGTCAAACGGGGCAAGCAGCGCGATCTCTCGCGCCAGTTCCTGCGCGGCGCCGCGCGGATCGGAAGCGCGGGTGATGGGGCGGCCAACCACCAGCACGTCGGCGCCGGCGTCGATCGCGGCGCGCGGGGTCGCAACGCGGCGCTGATCGTCCGCGGCGGCTCCGGCGGGGCGGATGCCGGGGCAGACGATCAGCAGGTCCGGACCGCACGCGGTCCTGATGGCGGCGGCGTCGGCCGGGGAGGCGACGACGCCGCCGAGCCCCGCGGCGAGCGCCAGCCGCGCCAGCCGCACCGCGGCCTCGGCCGGCGTTCCCGCGATCCCCGCCTCCTTCATCACCGCCGCGTCCCCGCTCGTGAGCAGCGTGATCCCCAGGACCGTCGGGGGACGCCGGCCGATGAGCTCCGCCGTGCGCGCCGCGGCCTCCGCGGCGGCCAGGAGCATCGCGGTCCCCCCG
>VBAK01000144.1 GCA_005882275.1 Candidatus Segetimicrobium genomatis | reverse complement strand
ACGACCGCGAGATCGTGCACCGGGACATCAAACCCCAGAACATCCTCCTCACCCGGGACGGCCAGGTGAAGGTCACCGACTTCGGCATCGCCCGCGCCCTCGCGTCGTCGGCGATCACGGAGACCGGGACGGTGTTGGGGTCGGTGCAGTACCTGTCTCCGGAGCAGGCCCGCGGCCACGGCGTGGGCCCCAGCGCCGACCTGTACTCGCTCGGCGTGGTGCTCTTCGAGGCCGTCACCGGGGGCCTGCCCTTCGACGGGGACACCCCGATCACGATCGCGCTCAAGCACGTCCACGAGGTGCCGCCGCCCCTGCGGCGCGACGGCGAGCCGGTCGGCCGCGACACGGCGCAGATCATCCTGAAGGCCCTGGCCAAAGACCCGCGGGATCGGTACCGGACGGCCGAAGAGATGCGGGAGGATCTGCTCGGCCGGGCCGCCCGCTGGCGGGAGGCGCCTGCGCCGGACAAAGAAGACACGATCGTCGCTGCCGGCGCCGGGCAGACCGGCGAAGACCGCCGGCCGGAGATCGCGCGCAGGCTGGTCCCCGCCGTCGCCCTCACGGTCGCGCTCCTCACCCTCTTCATCGGCGTCTCCTCGAGCTGGCAGGCGTTCAAGGCCTACCTCAACGTCCCGGAGGTGACCGTGCCGCTCCTGACCGGCAGAAGCCTCGCCGACGCCCAGAGCCTGGCCCGGAAGGAGCATCTGACCATCCAGGTGGTCCAGCAGAGTTACAGCCGGACCGTGCCCGCCGGGTTCGTCCTCGAGCAGGATCAGGCGCCCGGCAAGATGGTCAAGGTGGACCGCGTGATCGGCGTGACCACCAGCCTGGGCCCGGAGCTGGTCACCGTTCCCGATGTGCGCCGCCGGTCGCTCGCTGATGCGCGATTCACCATCGAGCAGGCGCGTCTCGCGGTGGGAGAGGTGCGGGAGGCCTACGACGGCAGCCTGCCGCCCGGCGTGATCATCGATCAGGATCCGGCCCCGGGGGCCTCGCTGGAGCGCGGCACGTCCGTCTACCTGCGGGTCAACAGGGGTCCGGAAACCCTGGTGCTGCCCGATCTCGTCGGCCGGTCTCTGGACGACGCCCGGCGGCTCCTCGCCGAACTCGGCGTGACGCTGAGGCAG
Organism: Candidatus Segetimicrobium genomatis; assembly: GCA_005882275.1. GTDB lineage: Bacteria > Sysuimicrobiota > Sysuimicrobiia > Sysuimicrobiales > Segetimicrobiaceae > Segetimicrobium > Segetimicrobium genomatis. The sequence continues at coordinate 28,979 of VBAK01000144.1, read as the reverse complement.
GTGACCCAGGTCCCGCGTCCCGACGTCCCGCCCGGGCAGGTGGTGACGATGACGCCGCCCGCCGGGGTCCTGATCCGCCACGGGGACGCGGTCGCGGTGACGGTGGCCGCGGCCCAGGGCCCCGGGGGCAGCCCTCCGCCGCAGCCCATCGTGACCGGCACGCCGATCGCGCCGATCACGCCGGGCAACCCGACCCGGAAGCAGACCCGGATCACCGTGATCGTCCCTGAGGGGCCCCGGCAGCAGAACGTCAAGATCGTGGTAATCGATGGGCAGGGAGCCCGCACCGCCTACCAGAAGACGCACGCTCCGGGGGATACCATCCTGACCACGGTGAGCGGATCGGGCTACACGATTGTGCAGATCTATATCGACAACCGGCTGATCCAGGAGATGCGGCCCTGACCCCGGACCCTGCCGGGGAGGTCAGGATCGCTCCCTCGATCCTGGCCGCCGACTTCGGCCGGCTGACCGAAGAGGTGCGCGCCGCCGAGCGCGCCGGGGCGGCGATGATCCACATCGATGTCATGGACGGCCGGTTCGTGCCGGAGATCACCATGGGCCCGGTCGTGGTCCGCGCCGTCCGGCGGGCGACGGCTCTGCCGCTCGACGTGCACCTGATGGTCGTCGAGCCCGAGCGCCAGGTGCGCGCCTTCGCCGAGGCGGGAGCGGCGCGCCTCGCCGCGCACGTCGAAGCGTCCCCGCACCTCTACCAGACGATCCAGCAGATCCGGGCGCTCGGCGTCGAGCCGGCGGTGGCCCTCAATCCCGCGACCCCCCTGGAGGAGATCGAGTGGGTCCTGCCGGTCGTCACCGCCGTCCTGGTGATGACGGTGGAGCCGGGGAGCGGCGGGCAGCCGTTCATTCCCGAGATGCTCGCCAAGATCCGCGGGCTCGCCGACCTGCGGCGCTCGCGCGGGCTCGGGTTCGAGATCGCGGTGGACGGCGGGCTCGGGCCCGACACCGCGTCCTCGGTGGTCCAGGCCGGCGCCTCGGTGCTGGTTGCCGGGACGGCGGTGTTCGGCGCGCCCGACGGTGTCGACGCCGCGATGGCCCGGCTGCGCGCGGCGGTCCGGCCGGTCCGGCGGCCGTCGTGACCGCCGCCGCCGCGCCCGATTGTGCCGAGTCGGATCGGCGGGCCTCGCGGACGCCGCCGGACGATCACGGAGGGGGTGACGACGCGCCCGCGCATCGTCCTGCCCTGATCATGCATCCCGAGTGCCGCCAACACGTCCCCCCGTCCGGCCATCCGGAGCGCCCGGGGCGGCTGGATGCCATCGAGGCGCTGCTCCGGCGCACACCGCTGTGGGAAGCCTGCGAGCACCCCTCGCCCGAGCGCGCCGGCGAGGACGCGCTGGCGCGCGTGCACACCCGCGCGTATGTCGCGCAGGTCCGGGGACTCAGCGCCGCCGGGGGAGGGGACCTGGATCACGACACGCCGGTGGGGCCGGTCTCGTACGCCGCCGCCCGTCGCGCCGCCGGCGCGGCGCTCCTCGCGGTGGACGCCGTGGCCGGCCGGCCGGGCGGTGTGGCCGTCGCCCTCGTCCGTCCTCCGGGCCACCACGCGGGGGAAAGCCTGGGGCGAGGGTTCTGCGTCTTCAACAACGCCGCGCTGGCCGCCCGTCACGCGCTCGAGACCCACGGCCTGGCCCGGGTGTTCATTCTGGACTGGGACGTCCACCACGGGAACGGGACGCAGGAGATCTTCGTGCGGGACCCGGCCGTGGTCTTCTGCTCCCTCCATCAGGAGGCGTGGTATCCCGGCACGGGAGCGATCGACGAGACGGGTGAGGGGCCGGCCGAGGGGACCAAGATCAATATCCCGCTCCCGGCGGGGGTGGGGGACGGCGGCTACCGGCATCTGTTCGAGGAGGTCGTTGTGCCGCTGCTGAGGGCCGTGGCTCCGCCGCTCGTCCTGATCTCCGCCGGATACGACGCCCACCACGCCGATCCGCTCGGCGGGATGCTGATGACCGCCGCGGGGTTTGGGGACCTGGCCCGGCTCGTGCGCGAGGCGGCGGGGTCGACGCCGATCGCGGCCCTGCTGGAAGGCGGATACGATCTCGACGGCCTGTCGTTTTCGGTGGCCGCCACGCTCGAGGGTCTGACCGGGATCGATCCCCGCATCGCCGAACCGAAACGGGACGTCCAGGAAGCACCGTTCGCGGTCGCCGCCGCGCGGGCGCGCGCGGTGCGGCGCGTCATCGGCGAGTACTGGGAGGTCTAAATCGTCTATGCTCACGGCCGCGGTCCAGGCGCTCACCCTGGCGTTCGCGATGTTCTGGGAGATCCTCTGGCCCCTGATCCTGGGCTTCGCCCTCTCGGCGGTGGTGCAGGCGTTCGTGTCCAAGCGGCAGATGGTCCGGCTGCTCGGCGACGATTCGCCGCGCTGCATCACCCTGGCGAGCCTTTTCGGCGCGGCCTCGTCATCGTGCTCGTACGCGGCCGTGGCCCTCGCGCGGTCGCTCTTCCGGAAAGGGGCCGACTTCACCGCCGCCATCGTGTTCCAGTTCGCGTCCACGAACCTCGTGATCGAGCTCGGCATCATCATGGCCGTCCTGTTGGGGTGGCAGTTCACCGTGGCGGAGTTCATCGGGGGCCCGATCATGATCGCGCTCCTCTGGCTCGTGTTTCGGGCCACGCTGCGCCGCCCCTTGATCGAAGAGGCGCGGCGCCAGGCCGGCGCCGGCGTCGTGGGCCGGATGGAAGGCCACGCGGAGATGGACATGTCGGTCGCGGACACCCGCGCCTTCTGGACGCGCCTGACCTCTCCGGAGGGGTTCACCGCCGTGAGCCACTACTTCGTCATGGATTGGGCGGCCGTCTGGCTGGACATCGCCGTGGGCCTCCTGATCGCCGGGGCGATCGCGGCCTGGGTGCCCGCGGCGTTCTGGCAGGGCTTCTTCCTGGTGAATCATCCGCTGCTGAGCCTGATCTGGGGGCCCGCGATCGGCCCGATCGTGTCCATGCTCTCGTTTGTCTGCTCGGTGGGGAATGTGCCGCTCGCCGCCGTGCTCTGGAACGGGGGGATCAGTTTTGGCGGCGCGATCTCCTTCGTCTTTGCCGATCTGATCATCCTGCCGATCCTCGACATCTACCGGAAATACTACGGGCGGCGGATGGCCGTCTACCTGCTCATCACGTCGTACATCGCCATGGCGGCGGCGGGATTCGTCGTGAACCTGCTCTTCCTGGCCGCGGGCCTCGTGCCGGCGGCACGCCATGCCACCGTGGCCGAAGCCCATATCGTGCTAAACTACACGTCCGTCCTCAACATCCTCTTCCTCGCGCTCGCCGCGGTGCTGGTGTGGCGCTTCCTTCGCACGGGCGGTCCGGAGATGCTCAAGATGATGGAGCACCCCATGCCCGCGCACGAGGAGCACGACCACGGGCACGGCGCCCACGGGCACGACATGCACGGACACGACACGCACGGGCACGACACGCACGGGCACGATACGCACGGGCACGACACGCACGGGCACGGATCGCAGTAGTCCCGCCCCGGGAATTCGCCGTGTCAGTCGAAATCCTGGGTCCCCCGGCGCGAACGCCCGGCGCCTCTTCGACTCCTGAGGCGCGCACTTACGATTCGGTTCCGCCGAGCCCGGCCACCACCCGCGCCAGCACGGAATAGTCCATCTCTCCGAGGCCCTGATTCATGGCGACCTGATAGAGCTGCGCGGCGAGGCTGCCGCCGAGGAGCGGCATCCCGACCGATCGACCGGTTTCGGTGACGATCCCCATGTCCTTGTGATAGAGCCGCGTGCGGAAGCCCGGGGCGAAGTTCCGATCGAGCATCCGCTGCCCGTGGAGCTCCAGCACCCGGCTCTGCGCGAACCCTCCGAGCAGCGCGGCCCGGACTTTGGCCGGGTCGACCCCGGCCTTGCGCGCGAGCGTGAGCGCCTCCGCGACGCCGAGCAGCGTCAGCGAGAGCACGAGCTGATTGCAGGCCTTCGTGACCTGCCCGGCGCCCGACTCGCCCAGGTGCACGATCTGACGGCCCATCTTCTGGAACACCGGGAGGACACGCTCGAACACCTCCGGCTTGCCTCCCACCATGATGGAGAGGGTGCCGTCGATCGCGCCTTTCTCTCCCCCGGACACGGGCGCATCGAGCATCTCCGCGCCGCGTTCGGCGAGCCTGCGGGCGACCTCGCGGGTCGCCGCCGGGGAGATCGTGCTCATGTCCACGACGACGCTGCCGGGCCGGACGCCGTGCGCGACGCCCTGGGGCCCGAGGATCACGTCGAGGACGTCCGGGGTATCGGCGACCATGGTGATCGTGATATCACTGGCGGCGGCCACCTCCCGCGGTGAGGCGGCGGCGGCCGCCCCACGCTCTACGAGCGGGGTCGTCTTGCTCCGGGTGCGGTTCCAGACCGTAACCGTAAACCCGGCATCCAGCACGTGCCCGGCCATGGGACGTCCCATGATCCCCAGGCCGATAAAGCCGATGCGCTCGCCCACCCGCCGATCACCTCGCTTGGAATCCGGTCTCGAACGCCCGCGGGTCCCCTTCGGAGTCACCCCGGGAATGCGCCGCGGTGCCCGGTGTTTCCTCCGCCGGGGGAGGCGCAGAGGAGGAGTCCCTGCCGGGGTCGTACAAAATTGGTGATCATGTTGCCCTTCGTCCTTCCCCCGGGCGCCCTCGTTGTCCGAAGGCCGGCGCCAAGCAGACAGGTTGACCTGTGACAAACGATAGAGGAACGTACCGGACGATCGCAGGTCCCCCCACCGCCGTCGACTCCGATCAAAAGCCCGAGCTGCTCGAGGAGATGGCCGGGACGATCCAGGACGCCGCCAAGACGCTGGCTGCGGCGCTCGACGGCCGGGTCACGACGTCGGAGGCGTGGCAGGTCATCCGCGACCTGGAGCACAAGGGCGACGCGATTGCCCGCGATCTCTTCGAGGCGCCGGCGCCCGGCCGGGTCGGCCCCGCCAGCGCGGAGTCGGTGCAGGAATTGACCGGATATCTCGATGACGTGCTCGACGCCATCGAGGCGGCGGCGGCGCGTCTCGCGCTCCACCGGGTCAGGCGCGTGCATCCGGCCGCGCGGGCGATGGGTCAGGTCGTGCTCGAGTCCGCGCGGGAACTGGGCGAAGCCATCGGCAAGCTGCGGGGGATGCACGATGTCTTCCCCCATACGCGGGCGCTGCACCTCCTGGAGAACCGGGGCGATGACGTGCTGCGCGATGCGATCCAGCAACTGTTCTCCGGCCGGGCCGGCGCCAAAGAGATCCTCAAGTGGAAGGATATCTGCGAGACCCTCGAGGCCAGCACCGACCGCTGCGAGGACATCGCCAATATCCTGGAGACCATCGTGGTCCGGGCGGGCGCGGAAGACAAACTCGTCGCCCACGACGTGGTGATGGACATCGAGGAGCACAAGGTCACCGCGGCCGGGGTCGAGATCCCCTTGTCCTCCAAGGAATTCGATCTCCTCCACCTGCTGCTCCGCCATCTGGGCAAGGTCGTCCGGCGGGAGCGGCTCCTGCAGGACGTGTGGGGAGAGGACTACTTCGGGGACACCCGCACGCTCGACACCCACATCGCGTGGCTGCGAAAGAAGGTCGAGGCCAGGGGCGGGGTGCGGATCACCGCCGTGCGCGGGGTCGGCTACCGCCTGGATCCGCGGGCCTGAGCCCGGCGCTTCACGCATTCGCGCGACCTGGAACGCCTGCTTAACACGCTCTTAACGCCTGCTTGACCGTTCCATCGCATTGAAATTCCCCCGTGGTGTACGCTGTCATTGTAGCTGAGGTCACATCAACAGAGGCGTCCATGGCCGGTGGGACCTCTGGAGGAGGGCGTGCATGAAGATCGCACTGCGGCGGCGGCTGGCGGGTCTGGCGGTGGCCGCGCTCGTATGCGGGCTCACCGGGCCGTGGGCGGGGATCCCCGCCCGCGCCGGGGGCCTGATCACCCTCAACGGCGCGGGCGCCACCTTCCCGTATCCGCTCTACTCGAGGTGGTTCGCCGAGTATAACCGCCTTCATCCCGACGTCCGCATCAATTACCAGTCGATCGGCAGCGGCGGCGGCATCGCCCAGGTGCAGCGGGGAACCGTGGACTTTGGGGCGTCCGATGCGCCGCTGTCCGACGACCAACTTCGGGCGATGGGACGGCCGGTCGTGTTGATCCCGACGGTCGCCGGATCAATCGCGCTGACCTACAACCTCCCGGGGGTCAAGACCGGCGTCCGGCTGACCCCTGAGAACATCGTCGAGATCTATATGGGCCGGATCACCAGGTGGAACGACGCCGCGATCATCGCCAACAATGCCGGGACGCCGCTGCCCGACATGCCGGTCACCGCCGTCCACCGCTCGGACGGGAGCGGGACCACGTTCCACTTCACCTCGTTCCTCTCGGAGGTCAGCCGGGCATGGTCCGACAAGGTCGGGCGCGGCACCGCCGTGGAGTGGCCGGCCGGGATCGGCGGCAAAGGGAACGAGGGCGTCGCGGGGGCCGTGAAGGAGACCCCCGGCGCCATCGGGTACGTCGAGTTGGCCTACGTCGCGCAGAACCGGCTCGCCTACGCCGTGGTCAGGAACCGGGCCGGTCAGTGGGTCGCCCCCTCGCTGTCGTCGACGACCGCGGCGGCGGCCGGCGGAGCGCAGAAGATGGGTCAGACCAGCGACGTCCGGGTGTCGATCGCCAACGCGCCCGGGCCGAACGTCTATCCGATCGCAGGCTTCACCTACCTGCTCGTGCCCCAGAACCAGACCGACGAGGCCAAGGGGAGAGCGCTCGCCGAGTTCCTGTGGTGGGCCGTCCACGACGGGGAGAAAGACGCGCCGCCGCTCCTCTATGCGCCGATCCCGGGGCCGGTCGTCGCCCTTGACGAGCGCATCCTCAAGACGATCACCTACCAGGGCGGCGCGCTGCTGGCCGAAAGGTAGCGCCCTCACGCCGGCCTGATTCCCTTGATGATGCTTCGCTCACTGAAGGCCGGGGGGAGGGGAGCCGTCATTCCCTCCACCGCGCTCGTCCGGGGCCGCCGAGCGTGGACCGACGCGGCGTTTCGCGCCGCGCTGACCGCGGCGGCGCTCCTGGTCGTCGTCCTGGTGGCCTGGATGCTGGTCCAGCTGGTCGTCGCGGCGCTGCCGTCGATCAGGCGCTTCGGCGCGGCGTTCCTGTGGACCGGACGCTGGGACCCGGTGCACGAGATCTTCGGCGCGGTGACGTTCGCCTACGGGACGGCGGCGTCATCCCTGCTGGCGCTGCTGCTCGCCGTCCCCGTGAGCCTCGGCGCGGCCGTCTACCTCGCGGAGATCGCGCCCCGGGCGGTGTTCACCACCCTCTCGTTCGTCATCGAGCTCCTGGCGTCCATCCCCAGCGTCATCCTCGGCCTGTGGGGCGTCTTTGTGATGGCGCCCTGGCTTCGCCGGGTCGTGGAGCCGGCGCTTGCGGGCGCGTTCGGCCGGCTGCCGCTGTTCAGCGGCCCGGCGTATGGGATCGGGCTGCTGGCCGGCGGGGTGATCCTGGCGATCATGCTGCTGCCGATCATCTCGTCGGTATCGCGGGAGGTGATCAGGGCGGTCCCGCAGAGCCAGCGCGAGGCGGCGTACGCGCTCGGGGCCACCCGCTGGGAGATGATCCGCCGGGCGGTGCTCCCGTACGGGCGGACCGGCCTCGTCGGCGCCGTCATCCTTGGCCTGGGCCGGGCGCTGGGCGAGACGATGGCGGTGACCATGGTGATCGGCAACCGGCCTCAGGTGTCCGCGTCGCTGTTCCAGCCCGCCTACACGATCGCCGCCGCCCTGGCCAACGAGTTCTCCGAGGCCGCGACCGGCATCTACATCTCCGCCCTCATCGAACTGGCGGCCGTCCTCTTCGTCATCTCGCTGCTGGTGAACGCGGCGGCGCGGTGGCTGGTCTGGCGGGTTGGGGCGGCGCCCAGGGGGACCCTGTGAGCGTTGCGGCGGCCCCCCACAACGCGGCGCGCCGCCGGACGGCGGATCGGGTGATGACCGGGGTCACCGCGGCGTCGACCCTGATGGCGCTCGTGCCGCTGGCCAGCGTGCTCATCTACGTCGTCGTGCAGGGCGCCGGGGCGGTGAACTGGGAGTTCTTCACCCGGCTGCCCAGGCCGGTGGGCGAGGGCGGCGGGGGAATGGCGAACGCGATCGCCGGGAGCCTCACGCTGATCGCGCTGGCGTCGTGCGTCGGCGTCCCCATCGGCGTCCTCGGCGGGCTCTATCTGGCTGAGCTCGGCGGCGGGCCGCTGGGGTGGTGGATCCGCTTTACGACCGACGTGCTCAACGGCGTCCCCAGCATCGTCATCGGCGTCTTCGTCTATGCGCTCCTGGTCGTTCCGATGAAGCGGTTCTCCGCGCTGGCCGGGGGCGTCGCCCTGGGGATCATCATGATCCCGCTGGTCATGCGCGCCACCGAGGAGCTCGTGCGGCTGGTGCCGGCGTCGCTCCGGGAGGCGTCGCTCGCCCTGGGCATCCCGTGGTGGATCACGGCGGTGCGCGTGGTGCTGCGGACCGCCGCCGTCGGCATCCTGACGGGTGTGATGCTGTCGGTCGCCCGCATCGGCGGGGAGACCGCGCCGCTGCTGTTCACCGCCTTCAACAACCAGTACTGGCAGACGGGGCTCGATCAGCCGATCGCGTCGCTGACCGTGCAGCTCTTCAACTACGCGATCGCCCCGTACGACGACTGGCACCGTCAGGCGTGGGCGGCCGCCCTCGTGCTGATGTCGATCACGCTGACGCTGAACATTGCGGCTCGGCTCGTCGGCGGGCGCCGGCCGGGGGCGTAGGCGGGGGGGAGACGAATGGTGGACGTTACCGGCACGGCGCGGAGTCGCGCGTTCGTCGGCGCGCTGGAGCGGAGCGGGCCGGCCGGGGAGGTCACCCCCGAGCGGATCCGGGTGGTGGGGCTGCACGCCTGGTTCGGCCGCACGCCCGCGGTCCGCGGCGTGTCGCTCCGTGTCCAGACGAACCGCATCACGGCGATCATCGGCCCGTCGGGGTGCGGGAAGTCGACCCTCCTCCGCTGTCTCAACCGCATGCACGAACTGGTGCCGGGCGCCCGCATGGAAGGCCGGGTGCTGCTGGACAACGAAGATATCTACGCGACGGAGGTGGATCCGGTCATGATCCGCCGGCGCGTGGGGATGGTCTTCCAGCGGCCGACGCCGTTTCCGACGATGTCGATCTACGACAACGTCGCCGTCGGACTGCGCTTCAACGGCGTCCGAGACCGGCGGACCCTCGACGGGGTGGTGGAACACAGCCTGCGCCAGGCGGCGCTGTGGGACGAGGTGAAGGACGTGCTCGGGCGGTCGGGGACCAGCCTCTCCGGCGGGCAGCAGCAGCGGCTGTGCATCGCCCGGGCGCTGGCCGTGCAGCCGGAAGTGCTGCTGATGGATGAGCCGGCCTCCGCGCTCGATCCGGCGTCCACGCTGAAGATTGAGGATCTGGCCAGGGCCCTGCGCGATCATCTCACGATCGTGCTCGTGACCCACAACATGCAGCAGGCCGCCCGCGCGTCCGACTACACGGCGTTCATGCTCAGCGGCGAACTGGTGGAGTTCGGGCCCACGGCCGACCTGTTCACGCGGCCGCGGGATCCGCGGACGGAAGATTACATCACCGGCCGGTTTGGATGATCCACCCGCCGAGCGATAGGGTCAGCACCCGCGATGCCTTCGATCGCGATCTGCGGCAGCTGCAGGACGATTTCCTCCGGATGGGGCGGCTCGTCGATGCGGCGGTGCAGCGCGCCATCGAGGCGCTCCAGGCGCGCAGCGTCGAGGGGGCCGAGGCGGTGATCGCCTCCGACAACGTCATCGACGCCCTGCACCTCCAGCTCGAGGACCGCTGCCTGCGGCTGTTCGCGACCCAGCAGCCGATGGCGAAGGATCTGCGCATGATTGCCGCGGTCTGGGCGATGACGATCGACCTCGAACGGATGGGGGACCACGCCGAGGACATCGCCAAGGTCACCCGGCGAATGGCGGGAGAGCCTCCGCTCACACCCCTCGTCGACATTCCCGAGATGGCGGAATTGGCGCGGGGGATGCTCCGCGACGGCCTCGACGCGTTTGTCCGCGGGGACGCGGCGCAGGCCGAGCGGATGGCCCGAGACGACGACAAGGTCGACCACCTCTATGCCCAGGTGTTCATGGAACTGCTGGCGTACATGATCGACGACCCCAAGAACATCCAGCGGGCGATCCTCCTCCTGATGGTGGCTCAGGCGCTCGAGCGGGCGGCGGACCACGCTACGAACCTCGCCGAGCGCGTCATCTACATGATCACCGGCACCCTCAAGGAGTTGAACGCCTGAGGGCGCGTTCGGGCTCACGGGCGCCCCCGGCGCCCGCGGCCAGGCCTGTCTCCGGTCCGCGCCGCCTCCGCCGGGCGTGCTGGGCCGGCGATCATTGACGGATCCGCGCAGGCAGTGTTATAGTAAGCGGCACAAAGGCTTCGACGGGGAGCGTAGGACGACACCCTGCGCCAAGAGAGCGGTCCCAAAGGCTGCGAGGACCGCCGCAGGACCGCCTGAACCCATCCTCTGAGCCGCCCCCGAGCGGCGCGCGCGCCGCGGAACGGGGGCCGGGTCGCCCGAGACAGCGTGAGTGCTCCAGCCGTTCCGGCTGGGGAACAAAGGTGGTACCGCGGAAGCGCCCCTTTCGCCCTTTGGTGGAAGGGGCGTCGTCATTTGTGGGGGGAACTGTCATGCAGGTGGACCGGACGATCGGCTTCATCGGGGCCGGGAACATGGCCGAGGCGCTCCTGCGCGGCGTCTTTGCCGCGGGCGTCCTGCGGCCCGCGCAGTGCACGGTCACCAACAAGAACAATGACGAACGCCTGGCGCGGCTCGCCCGCGCATGGGCGGTGCGGACCACCCGTGACAAGGCGCTGCTTATGGCGGAGAGCGAGGTCGTCATCCTGGCCGTGAAGCCGCACGACATGCCGGCCGTCCTGAGCGAAATCGCCCCCTACACCACCGCGCGCCATCTCATCGTCTCCGTTGCCGCCGGGGTGCCGTGCGAGGCCATCGAGGGCTGCCTCGGCGCCGCCCCGGTCGTTCGGGCGATGCCCAACACATCGACGGCCGTCCGCGCGTCGGCGACCGCCATCGCCTCGGGGCGGCTGGCCGGCCCCGACCACCTGGCCATCGTCCGCACCCTCTTCGAGGCGGTCGGGTGGGTGGGGGTGGTCCCGGAGTCGATGCTCGATGTCGTCACCGCGGTGTCGGGGAGCGGCCCCGCCTACATCTATGTGCTGGCCGAGGCGCTCGTGGACAGCGGCGAGCAGGCGGGTCTGCCCCGCGACCTGGCGCGCGCCCTGGTCGCCCAGACCATCCTCGGCGCCGGAAAGATGCTCACCGAGACCGGCGAGGCCCCCGAACGGCTCCGGGAACGGGTGACGTCCCCGGGAGGGACGACCATGGCCGGGCTCGAGGCGCTGGAGCAGGGGGGCCTGCGTGCGGCGGTGCGCGCCGCCGTGACCCGAGCCGCCCGCCGCGCCCGGGAGCTCCGCTCGGCCCCGGCCCGCACCCCCGCCAGCTAGCCGCGCGTCCGGGAACTCCCGCCGCATCCCGCGGGCAGGGCTTCCCTCGCCCGGGGGCGTATGTTAAGGAACGTCTTCGCACCCCGGGATTTCCGCACCACCGTCCGCGGTACGTCGAGAGGAGGAAGGGCATGCTGCGTGCTGGATTGCGTCGGTCCCTGCCGGCGTTGCTGGTGCTGGCCATGGCGCCGGCCGGGCTGGGGGGCGTGGCCCTGGCCCAGGCGCCCAAGACCCTGGTCATCGCGATCGGCGCGGACCAAACCGGCCTGGACCCCCAGACCGTGGAGAACAACGAGTCCGGGTTCGTGATGGCCACGATCTACGATTCGATCGTCAACTACAAGCCGGGCACGAGCCTGGTGGGCCCGGGGCTGGCGGAGAAGTGGGAGATCTCGCCGGACGGCAGAGTCTACACCTTCCACCTCCGGCACGGCGTGAGTTTTCACGACGGCACCCCCATGAACGCCCGGACCGTCGCCGAGGACGTCGATCGGGCGATCAACCCGCAGAACCCCTGCTACGTGCTCGGCCGGAAGGGCGTCGACACCTACGACGACTTTACCTACGGCTCCGTCAAGGACGGGAGCGTGGTGAAGATGGATGTCGTCAGCAACGACACGCTGCGGTTCACCCTGCCGAAGCCGAACGCGCCGTTCCTGAGCAGCGTGGCGATGGTCTGGCAGGGCATCGTCAGCCCGGCGGCCACCAAGCAGTACAACTGCGATGCGGGTCAGCACCCCGTGGGCACCGGGCCGTTCAAGTTTGTCGAGGCCGTGCGCAACGATCACATCACCGTCGACGCGAACACGGCATACTGGGGCGGCCGGCCCAAAGTCGACCGGATCGTCTTCCAGATCGTGCCCGAGAGCGCCACCCGGATGCTCAAACTCGAGCGGAACGAGGTGCAGATCCTGGCGGATGTCCCGCCGTCCGACTACGCGCGGGTCACCGGGAACGCGGCGCTCAGGCTGTACAAGCAGCCCGGGCTCACCATCCTCGGGGTCGCGATGTCCAACGACCTGGGCCCGTTCAAGGACCGGCGGGTCAGGCAGGCGATGAACTACGCCGTCGACAAGGACGCGATCAACAAAGGGCTCTACGGCGGCGCCACGACCGCGAGCCAGGGGATGCCCCCGGTGCTCTGGGGGTACAACACGTCCGTGGCTCCCTATCCCTACGACGCCGCCAAGGCCAAGGCGCTGCTCGCGGAGGCCGGGTTCCCCAACGGGTTCTCGACGGAGATGATGGTGTACGCCAACCCCCGGGGGTACAACCCCATCGGCGGGGCGAAGCTCGGCGAGGCGGTGCAGGGGTATCTGGCGAAGGCGGGCGTGAACATCAAGATCAGCCAGTACGAATGGGGCGCATATCTCGACAAGCTCCGCCATACGCCGTGGGAGGGCTTCGCGATCATCGGGTGGTCGGGGGACAACGGCGACCCGGACAACTTCCTCGGCGACCTGTTCGAGTGGGACACGGCCGCCGGGCGGCCCCGGACGAACAACCGGGCCCGCCACCACAACCCCGAGTTCGACCGGCTGATCGTCCAGGGGCGACAGGTCAGCGATCAGGGCCGGCGGGGGCAGATCTACGAGCAGGCCAACAAGATCCTCCACGATGACGCGCCGTGGATCTTCATCAACCACACGAATCAGGTGCGCGCGGCGCGCACGACCGTCAAGGGTTTTCAGCTCAACCCGCTGCAGATGTTCTTCAACATGGAGCAGGTGTCGCTCCAGTAGCGCTGGGCACACAGCACGCAGCGGTTGCCCCCTGATGGCTCCCGCTGATGCTCAAGTACATCGGCCGGCGACTGGGACAGCTCATTCCCACGCTCCTCGGGGTGAGCGTCCTGGTGTTTTTCGGGATGCACCTGGTCCCGGGAGACGTCGCGCAGCTCCTGCTGGGCGACAAGGGCACCGAAGCCGACCTCCAGCGCCTCCGCCACCAACTCGGCCTGGACCAGCCGGTGTACGTGCAGTATCTCCGGTTCCTGCTGGGGGCGGTGCGCGGCGACTTCGGGGTGTCGCTCCGCACCCGCCAGCCGGCGATCTGGGAGATCGGCCAGGCCCTGCCGGTGACGATCCAACTCAGTATTGCCGCCCTGCTGCTCGCGGTGGTCCTCGGGCTCGCCATCGGCGTCGCGGCGGCCCGCCGGCCGCACTCGGCCCTGGATACGGGCGCGATGCTGGGGGTGTTGATCGGTGTGGCGATGCCGGTGTTCTGGACGGGGATCCTGCTGCTGCTGGTGTTCGGCGGGATATTCGGCTGGCTGCCGCTGGGGGGGATCCTGTCGGAGGGGATGACCCTCCGGCGCATCACCGGGATGCCCCTCGTCGACGGCCTGCTCAGCGGGAACGCTCCGGCCGTCCTGAGCAGCATCCGCCATCTCATCCTCCCGGCGATCGCGCTCGGGGCGACGTCGATGGCCACCATCGCCCGCATGGCGCGCTCGACGATGCTGGAAGTGCTCCACCTCGACTACGTCCGGACGGCGCGGGCCAAGGGCGTCGGAGAACGCCGGGTGGTGAGGCGCCACGCCCTGCGCAACGCCCTCCTGCCGATCGTGACCCTCATCGGGCTGCAGCTGGGCCTGCTGCTGAGCGGCGCCGTCCTGACCGAGACGATCTTCTCGCTCCCGGGGCTGGGGCGCCTGGCGATCACCAGCGTCCTGGCGCGGGACTACCCGGTGGTCCAGGGGGTCGTCATCATCGCCGCGGTCATCTTCGTGGCGGCCAATCTGCTCGTCGACGTGCTCTACGCCTACCTCGATCCGCGCATTCGGTACGACTAGGTGGCCGCGCTGCCGGCGTCCCCTGTTCCACGCCGCGCCGCGGCGCTCTCCTGGCGCCGGATGCGCCGGAGCACAAACCTCATGGTGGGCGCGGGGATCCTGGGCATCGTCATCGGGTCGGCGGTCTTCGCGCCGCAGATCGCGCCCCACAACCCGATCGACCAGGCGTTTCCCGACCAGCTCCGGGCGCCGTCCCCGGTCCACCTGTTCGGCACCGATGAGTTTGGCCGCGATATCTTCTCCCGCGTGGTGTACGGAGCGCGGATCGCCCTGGTCGCCGGCGTGCTGGCCGACGGGATTGCCGCGGGCCTCGGCATCCTGCTGGGGATCACCTCCGGCTACTTCGGGCGGCGGGTCGACGCCGCGATCATGCGGTCCGTAGACGTCTTGCTGGCCTTTCCGTATCTGCTCCTCGCCATGATCGTGGTGGCGATCCTGGGGCCCAGCCTGGTCAATGCGATGATCGCGATCGGGATCGTCTATACACCTCAGTTCGCCCGTCTGGTGCGGGGGGCCGTGCTCGCGATCCGGGAGCAGGAGTTCGTGGAAGCGGCGGGGGCGGTGGGCGCCGGCGCGCCGCGGATCCTCGCCCGCCACATCCTCCCCAACATCCTCTCGCCGATCATCGTGATGGCGACGCTGACCGTTGGGTTCACGATCGTCGAGACCGCGGGGCTGTCCTTCCTGGGCCTGGGGGCGAGCCCGCCCACGCCGGAGTGGGGCTCGATGCTGGCGACCGGGCGGTCCTTCATGCTGACGGCGCCGTGGATCGCGACCTTTCCGGGCCTCGCCATCCTCATCACGGTGGTGGGGTTCAACCTCGTCGGGGACGGCCTTCGCGATCTCCTCGATCCGCGGCTGCGCGGTCGCCATTAGGGCGTTCCCACTCCTCCCCGGGGAAGGATCGGGCCGTCCGGTGCGTCGAACGTCGTTCGTGTGAGCGTCTCGTCGAAGCGAGGAATGGCGGCAGGGGCCATCGAGGTCCGGGTCCGGTATGCGGAGACCGATCAGATGGGGGTGGCCCATCACGCGAGCTACCTCGTCTGGTTCGAAGCCGGACGGACCGAGCTCATCAGGGCGTCCGGCCACTCGTATGCGCAGATCGAGAAGGACGGCTGGTGGCTCGTGGTGGTGGAAGCCCGCTGCCGGTACCTGCGCCCGGCCCGGTACGACGACGTGCTGACGATCCGGACGCGCCTGGCGGCCCTCGGCGGGGCGACGCTCGAGTTTGGCTACCAGGCGGTCCGGAAAGAGGACGGCGCCCTCCTGGCGGAAGGGGCGACGGTGCACGCGGCCGTTGACCGGATGGGGCGGCCCCGGCGGATCCCTCAGGAGATCCGCCGGTGGCTGGGCGGCGCAGGTCCGGCCGGGGCGCCGCCGGCCGTCCGGCCCGGGGTTCATCCGTTTGAGGGCAGGAGAGTCATGTCAACTGGCGAACCAAAGAGTCCCGCGGCCCGGGGGGGTGGACGGGGCGCGCCATAGGGGAAGGGTGGCTGAGCTATGCCTGAGGAAAAGACCGCAGCGCCGCAGGTGGAAGACATGGACATCTCTCGGATGCCGGCGCTCGCGGAGCGGCAGATCGTGCAGGGGATCGTCGTGCGGGTCGACAGCGACGGCGTCCTGGTCGATGTCGGCGCCAAGTCGGAGGGATTCATCTCCCCCAAGGAGCTGTCTGCGCGAGGCGACGTGGTCGAGGGGATCGCCGTCGGCGATCGGATCGATGTCTACGTGCTGAAGGTCGAAGGGGACGAGGGGAACATTCTCCTCAGCAAGAAGCGCGCCGACCTCGCCCTGGCCTGGGACCGCATTCAACGCGCGTTCGAGACGGGAACCGTCCTGCACGCCATGGTGGTGGACAAGGTCAAGGGCGGGCTGGTGGTGGATCTGGGGATGCGGGGCTTCGTCCCGGGGAGCCACGTGGACCTCTCGCAGGCCAAGGGGCGTCAGTTCGACACCCTCGTCGGTCAGAGCCTCCCGCTCAAGGTCATCGAGGTGGATCGCCCCAAGGGCCGGGTGATCCTCTCGCACAAGAACGCCGTGGCCGTGGAGCGCGCCAAGGCCCGGGAGTCCGTCCTGACCTCCCTGGAGGAGGGCCAGGTGCGCGAGGGCGTCGTCCGGCGGCTCGCGGACTTCGGCGCCTTCGTGGACCTGGGCGGCATCGACGGGCTGCTGCCGATCAGCGAGATGTCGTGGACCTATATCAAGCACCCCTCCGAGGTCGTGCGGCGGGGACAGCACATCAACGTTGCGGTCCTCAAGATCGACCGCGCGGCCGGCAGGATCTCGCTCGGCCTCAAGCATATCCTTCCCGATCCGTGGCAGCACCTGGGGGAAACGTACCGTCCCGGACAGACCGTCAGCGGCAAGGTCGTCCGGACCGTCGCCTCCGGCGCGTTCGTCCGCCTCACGGAAGTCGACGCCTTCATCCCCATCTCCGAACTCGCGGAAAAGCGGGTCCAGAAGGTTCAAGACGTCCTCGAGGTGGGCCAGACGGTCGAAGCCCTGGTGACCGAGATCCGCCCCGACGAGCGTCGCATGATCCTCAGCCTCCGGCGGCTGGCCCGGGAGCGTGAGCGCGCGCGGGTGAAAGACTACATCGGCGCCCAGAGCGACGAGCGCCGCGTGACGATCGGCGATATCGCCGGAGAGCTCCTGCGGCAGGTCGTGACGGCCCCGGCGGCCGGCGCGTCCGAGCGAACGCAGGAATCCGCGCCGTCTCCGGACGCCGCCCCACCCCGCCCCGTTCCCGCCGACGGGCCGAGCGCGGGTGGCCCTTCGGACTGAGCCCGGTTCGTTTCCCTCCGTAGTTCCGGAAGCGCTGCGGTCGTCTTATGCCTACGGCGTGAGCCAGGACGTGCCTACGGCGTGAGCCAGGACGTGCCTGGGGCGGTGCGCCAGGACGTCCCTGCGCCGTCAATCGTGGAGGTGGCCCAGATGGAATCAACCGGGATGCTCTTTGAAGTCGAGCGGGGGGTCGCCTATCTGACCGTCAACCGGCCGGACCAGCGGAATGCGATGACCTGGGCGATGTACGAGCGTCTCGTCGAGCTGTGCGAGGAGGTGGATCGCGACGACCGGATCAAGGTCCTGGTGGTGCGGGGGAGCGGTGAGCGGGCATTTATCTCGGGAACCGACATCAGCCAGTTCCCGGCGTTTCGAGGCCATGCGCAGGCCGGCATCGACTACGAAGAGCGCATCGACCGCGTCGTCGGCCGGCTGGAAGCCGTCGGCAAGCCGGCGCTGGCGTCGATCCACGGGTATTGCGTCGGGGGCGGCCTCGGGATCGCCATGGCCTGCGACCTTCGGGTGGCGTCGGACGACGCGCGGTTCGCCGTTCCCGTCATCCGCCTGGGAAACTGCCTGTCGATGCACACCTATGCCCGGCTGGTGGCGCTGATCGGCCCCGCGCGCGCGAAAGAGATGATCTACACCGCCCGCCACGTGGGCGCGGCGGAGGCCCTGGCCTGGGGACTCGTCAACGAGGTCGTGGCCGCCGCGGACTTGAGCGCCAGGACCCAGGCGCTCGCGGAAGCGATCGCGCAGGCGCCCCCCATCACGCTGCGGGCCAGCAAGGAGGCCGTGCGCCGGGTCGTCCACCGTCTGCTGCCGGAAAATCCCGGGCATGACCTGATCGCCCTGTGCTACAACAGCAGCGACTTCCAGGAGGGGGTGGCCGCGTTCCTCGATAAGCGCCCGCCCCGGTGGACCGGAAAGTGACGAGGTCGTGGGGCGTGCCTTACCTTTGCCCCACTCTTCGCTTCGATTGGCCTTGCGGTCGCCCCTGATGGAGCATGCCGGGGGGCACGACGCGACCGGAAAGTGACGAGGTCGTGGAGCGCGCCTTACCTTTGCTCCACTCTTCGCTTCGATTGGCCTTGCGGTCGCCCCTGATCGCGCAGGCCGGAACGGCGCGGCAACGACGGTAGGACTGCGGTTCCGCACAATTGGGTACTCAATCTGTGGTTAATCGGCCTGTGGTCGAATCGGCAGTCTGCGTGATCGCGTTCCACGGACCGCCCTGATGGTCGGATGTCACCACGCGGTGTCGTGCCCCGATGCAGAAGCACCCGAAAACTAGAAGGGCAAGGTCGGGCGGGGCGCCGGCGGCGCCCGCGGGCCCCAATGTCGTCGTGGGCGGCGGGGGCGCCGTGCCGACCGACAAATCGCTGGCGTTCCTGTCCCGGCTCGCGACCGAATTCACGGCGGTGCTCAGCCTGCCCGACCTGCTCGAGCACATCATGCGGGTGCTGCGCGAGGAGACGGGGTTCGATTCCTGCACGCTCGCGCTGATCGACGAGCGCAGCCCGGAGGTGCTCATCATCAAAGCGGCCTCCGGCCTCCGGGAGGGTTTCCGGGGCCTGGCCGTCCCGAAAGACCAGGGACTGCACGGGGTCGTGATGCGGACGGGGGAGCCTCTGTTCATCCCGGACATGCAGGCCGACCCCCGGGTGTACCGGCGGGACAACCGCATCCGGTCGGGGATCTACGTCCCGCTGAGCGTGCGGCGCCGTCAGATCGGTGTGCTGAGCGCGCATCGGGAGCGCGCCGGGGCGTTTGCCAGGGCCGATCTCGACGTGCTGACGGTGGTGGGCCGGTATCTCACCGGGGCCGTCGAAGTCGCCCGCCTCCACGACCAGCTCAAGGATCTGGCGGCCACGGACTCGCTCACCGGTCTGGCCAACCGCCGGTGCTTCTTCGAGCGGTTCACCGTCGAGATCGCCCGCAGCCGGCGGAAAGACCGCCCCGTCACGGTCGTCCTGCTGGACCTGAACGGGTTCAAGGCGGTCAACGACGCCCACGGCCACGCCAAGGGCGACGAGGTCTTGATCTGGGTGGGCGAGGCCATCACCAAAGCCATCCGCTCCTACGATCTGGCGGCCCGCTTCGGGGGGGACGAATTCATCCTCATGCTCCCGGAGACGACGAAGGAGCAGGCCGCCACGGTCTTGAACCGGCTTCACCACCTCCGGGTTCCGGTCCCGGATCCGCGGGGTGTGGTGGCCGATCTCAGCTTCAGTTGGGGGGTCGCGGTCTTCCCCGTCGACGGGGACGATCCGGAGCGGCTCCTGCAGGTCGCCGACCACCGCCTCTACTCAATGAAAGAACGCTTCTATGATGGTGAGACGCCGGCCTGACCACCGGCGCGGCCTCACCGGCGCCGGATCCACGCCGGCGCCCTGAACGCTTCACCCACCCACAGCCTCCGATGCCGCGTACGGCTGCCGCCGCGTTGGGCGAGGGCGCCCGGCGATGGCCTGGCGTCGTGCTATACTCGTAGCGATCCTTGCCAGACAGCGCGGAGGTGCGCGGTGGAGCCGGTTCATATCGCCCGGGTGCGCGTCTATCAGGAGAAGCGCCCCAACCGCAGGGCCTTTCTCGGAGATTTTCCCGAGCCCATCCGGTACGGTGTCAACACCGGGGTCAAAGCCTTCTACAAGCTGGAGCCCGAAGAAGAGCTTCCCAGCACACTCGACCACCTGGTCGCCGCCGCCGCCGGCTGACTCACGGGCACCCTGGCCGGCGCGCTGGAGGCGCGCGGGATTCCGAGCTATCCGGAGAAGCTCTGGACTGAAGCCGAAGGAACGGTCGAGGCGCCCGATCGGGTGATGCGGGTCACGGCCATCCACGTCACGTATCACCTGACGATCCCGCCGGGCAAGCGCGAAGAGGCCGAGCGGGCCCTCGCCGTGTTCGAACGCGGCTGTCCGGTCGCGCAGACCCTGAAGGGGTGCGTCGCCATCAGCCACGCCTGGGAGATCCGGGAAGGATGATCGGAGGAGGATGCGATGACGTACGTGTTCCGGTGCCGGTCCTGCAGCCACGAGTTCGAGATGACCGCCACGGTCGCCGAGTATGAATCCCGGAAGGTCCCGGCGTGTCCGCGGTGCGGCCGGGAGGAGGCCCGCCGGGTCTACACCCCCATCCTCGTCATGACCGGGGCGGGCACCAAGGGAGAGGCGAGCGGCGGCGCCGCGGGAGGCTGCGGCTGCGGCGGATCGTGCTCCTGCGGTCACTGACCGGGGTGTGTCCGACGGTCTCGGGGTGAACCGGCGACTGGAAGCCCGCGAGGCCGCCGCCGGACCCGTGCGCGTCGGGATCATCGGCGCCGGGCGCTTCGGGACGATGGTGATCTGCCAGCTCGCCGGCATCCGCGGCATGCGGCCCGCCGTCGTCTCGGACATCAGCGGGGAGCAGGGACTGCGGGCGCTTGCGCACGCGGGGTATGCCCCGGCGGCGGTGGTGCGCACGGATTCGATCGAGCAGGTGAACCAGGCCATCGCGCGCGGCCTGCCCGTCTTCACCGAAGACCCCCAGGTCTTGCTCCGCAGCGACGTCGACGTCGTGGTGGAAGCCACCGGCGTCCCCGAAGCGGGGGCGGCCTCCGCCCTGGACGGGCTCCGCAACGGGAAGCACGTCGTGATGGTGAATGTCGAAGCCGACGTGCTCGTCGGATCGGTGCTGCGGCGGGCGGCCGACCGCGCCGGGCTGGTCTATTCCGCGGCGTACGGCGACCAGCCGGCGCTCATCGACGAGCTCGTGGAGTGGGCCTGCGGGCTCGGGTTCGAGGTCGTGGCCGCCGGCAAGGGGACGAAATATCTGCCCGCGTTCCGCAAGGGAACGCCGGACGACATCTGGGACCGGTACGGGGTGGACCCCGAACACCGGGCGGGCTTGAATCCCCGGATGTACAATTCCTTCACGGACGGGACGAAGTCGGCGATCGAGATGGCGGCGGTCGCCAATATGACGGGCCTCCGCCCGGACGTGCGCGGCATGCACTTCCCGCCGGCCGGGATCGAGCAGCTGCCGGAGGTCTTGAAGCCGGCCGAGCACGGCGGGATCCTCAGCCGGTCGGGCGTCGTCGAGGTCGTCAGTTCGCTGGACCGCGATGGGCGTCCGGTTCCACACGATCTGCGATGGGGCGTCTACGTGGTGATCACGTCGTCCCGCCCATTCATCCGGCGCTGCTTCGCCGAATACGGGATGCCGGTGGATCGGACGGGGACGTTCGCGGCGATGTACCGGCCGTTTCATCTTGTCGGGATGGAGCTCCCCGTCAGCATCGCGCGGGCGGTCCTCGACCGGCGGCCCACCGGAACGCCGCGGCCCACGCCCGTGGCGGCGGTCGCCTGTGCGGCGAAACGCCCCCTCGCGGCAGGCGAGATCCTCGACGGAGAAGGCGGGTATACGGTCTACGGGGTCATCGACGAGGCCGCGGCCGCGCGCCGCGAGCGGTTCCTGCCGATGGGGCTCAGCCGCGGCGCGAGGGTTGCGCGGCCGATCCCGGAAGACGGGCTGGTCCGGCTCGAGGACGTGACGCTCGACACGTCGAGCCTGCTGTACCGGCTCTGGCAGGAGCAGGTGCAGCTCACCGCCTGAGGCCCGTGCCCCGCCCGGGCGCCCGCTCGCGTCCACCCCGCCCGTATCCCTTCAACGCCCATTTCCGGCCCGATGACGATGTGGTGTGGTACGATCGCATCGCCGAAGTTCTCAGAAGGCTCCCCTAGACTTCCCACAGACTTTCGGGTGGTGGTCTGCAAAAGGCCGCTGCTGGGCATAACCCCTTAGGTATAGCGGAGAAACACCTTCAGGAAATGTGGCGGTATATGGCATAGTCATCAGGCTAAATACTGCAGGTTTATACAGTAGTAACGGCACAGAGTTAGGCCGGCAACTGAGAGGTGAGCGGGACCATGAGACACGTGATCGGGTATCTCCTCTGCCTCGTGTTCGTGGCACTGGTGCTGGCGTGCTTTGGGGAGTTGTCGCCCTTGACGAAGAATAGCACAGCCCGCGTGGGGGTGGTCGTCAATACTCTGGAAGCCGGCGCGGGCATCGAAGCGTCGATCGACCCGGCCACGGCTCCGGTGGAGGCGTTCTCCCCGCTGCATGTTCTGGGGGACTTCGTCGCGATCTTTATCTCGCCCGTGGGGGCGATTGGCCTGGGTCTGTACCTCGTGGTGATCTGGGCCCTACCCGCGCGTTAACAGCCGCGTCAGGCTCCCCTCGGGGGCGGTTCCGGGTCTTGTCCGAGGCCAATTGAGGCATGTATTCCCTTGAAGCGCATCCCCTGTTCGGGCGAGGTGCGATATCAGGGCGGAAGACCGGCGTTTCCGCATCAGTCTCGAGGATTTGGGGTGGGCGGCCAAGTCCTCGGGAATCACTTTGGTCCACCGGTTTACCCTGGTCAGCCTTGCCGGCACCGTCATCTTCGGGCTGATCTTCGGGGGCATCGCCGTGCGGCTGGTGGAAGGCTACGCGCTGGAACGGCAGGCGTTTACCACGGCGCTGTATGTCTCCGAGTTCCTCGCGCGCCGCTTGACCCCGAAGGATTTTTACGGAGATCCCTCGGCCAAGCGGGTTCAGTATGAGTTTGCGTTGCGGGGCGTCGTCGGGAAGGCCCAAATCCTTCGAGTGACGGTGTGGAGCTCGGTCGGGAGGGTGTTGTACAGCGACGACCGCAAACTGGTCGGGATCGCGTTTCCCCCCTCCGCGCCGCTGCGCGCCGCGCTTTTGGGACAAGTGAGGTCCGTGATCGTCCATGTGAAGCGCAAAGTCTCCGAACCCCCCTCGGACGCCGCGGCGTCCTCTCAGACCGTGACGTCCCCCGAGGCATCCTCCGCAGAGGCCGCGGCGTCCCCCCGGCCGGCGGAGGGCCGTCAGATTGAAGTCTTTGTGCCGGTGCGGGTCCCCGGGGCCGAGCGCCCGGTGGTGGGCGTGTACGACATCGTCGCCGATTTGGCCGACCTCGAGCCGGCGCTGGCCCGTCTCAAGCTGTCGGTGTGGTCCGCCATGGTGGTCGGGATCGGCGGGCTCTACCTCCTGCTCTTCGCCATCGTGCGGACCGCGTCCAAGGACCTCGTGGATCAAGAGGCCGAATTGCGG
Organism: Candidatus Segetimicrobium genomatis; assembly: GCA_005882275.1. GTDB lineage: Bacteria > Sysuimicrobiota > Sysuimicrobiia > Sysuimicrobiales > Segetimicrobiaceae > Segetimicrobium > Segetimicrobium genomatis. Next base: position 5,764 of record VBAK01000144.1, on the reverse strand, counting down.
AAGGCATTCGTAGGAACCGTCAGGTCCCTCGTCAAAGCGGTGGACGCGCGGGACGTGGCCACGGCCGACCACTCCGATCGCGTCGCGGCGCACGCCGTGGAGATCGGGAGGACGCTGGGGCTCGGCAGCAGGCAGGTCGTCGACATCTGGGTCGCGGCCTTCCTCCACGATCTGGGAAAGATCGGCCTCGGGGACGACATCCTGGCGAAGCCCGGTCCGCTGACGGAGAAGGAACGCCGGAGGATGCAGCGGCACCCGGTGGTGGGGTATGAGATCCTGCAGCCGGTGCCGATCAGGGAAACCATCAAGCTGGCGGTGCGGCATCATCATGAACGGTGGGACGGCAAAGGATACCCCGATGGGCTGGCGGGAGACGCCATCCCGGTGGCCGCCCGGATCATTGCGGTGGCGGATACGTATGAGGCCCTGGTGTCCGACCGGCCCTATCGCTCCGCGCGGAGCCCGGAGGAGGCCGTCGGGGAGGTCACCCGGTGCTCCGGGTCTCAGTTCGATCCCCGGGTGGTCGATGCGTTTCTCACCGTCGTGGGAGGCTGGAAGGCCGCCGCGGACCTCGCCGCCGGGGCCGCGTCCGCGCAGCCGGCGCGGGACAGACGGACTGCGCAGCAGTAGGGTGCCGCCGGCCCCCGGCGGGAGCCGGGCGCGGGAGGCGAACGGGGGAATGCCGGGGGGCCCGCCGCACGTCGCGCCGGGCGCGCATCGCGGCGGCGCCGGCCGGGAGCGCGTGGCGTGACCGAGCTGCTGTACCTGCGCGACGGCTACCTCCGGGAGTTTGACGCGGCCGTCACCGCGAGCGATGGCCGGGACGTGTCGCTGGACCGCACCGCGTGCTACCCGGGCGGAGGCGGGCAGCCGGCGGACACGGGCGTGCTGGAATGGCGCGGGGAGCGGTCGCGCGTGACCGAGCTGCGCCGGGAGGGGGACGCGGTCTGGCACGTGCTGGAGGGACCGGTGCCGGCGGCCGGTGAGACGGTGCGCGGCCGGATCGATTGGGATCGCCGCTACGCCATCATGCGCCACCACTCCGGCCTGCACGTCCTGGTCGGCGCGGTCTACCGGTTGTTCGGCGCGCTGGTGACCGGCGGGGCGATCTATCCGGATCGGGCGCGGATGGATTTTGCGCTGGAGGACCTGAGCAAGGAGCGCGTCGCGGCGATCGAGGCGGAGTCCAACCGGGTCATCTCGGAGGATCGGCCGATCCGGGTGCGGTTCGTGTCCCGCGAAGAGTTCGAGCGGTCCGACCTGACGCGGCTGGCGAACGTCCGGCTTGCACCCGAGATCCACGAGGTGCGCGTCATCGAGATCGAGGGCTTCGACGCGCAGGCCGACGGCGGTACGCACGTCGCCCGGACCGCCGAGATCGGCGGGCTGGCGATCACCAAGACCGAAAACAAGGGGAAGGCCAACCGCCGGCTGGAGATCGTCCTTCGCTGACGGCGCGGCCCTGCCTCACCCGTCCGCGGGTGGCCGCCGGGGTCACGACGCCGTCATGCCCGGCGCTGCGGCCGCGGGCCGCCGGACGTCCGGCACGAACAGCAGGACCAGGTTCGCGACCAGCACGGTCCCCGCGATCACGTAGAAGATCGAGAGGAGCCCGTAGCGGTCGCCGAGGTATCCCCCGACGAGCGGCATCGCGGTGGGCAGCAGGCCCTGGGTGGTGAACAGGATGCCCACGGCCGCTCCCTCGTATTCGCGCGGCACGACGCCGATCGCCCAGCGGAAGATCGCCGGGCGCATCGAGTACACAAAGAAGCCCAGGAGGGCGAGCGCCGCGACGAACGCCGTCCCCAGGTTGAGCGCCGCAAACCCCAGGACGACCACGCTCGTCGTGAACATTCCCGTGGTGGCGACCCGCTTTGGTCCCAGGCGGTCCGAGAGGGCGCCGGCGATGGGGGTGGCGATCATCCCGGACGCCTGGACGATCGCCAGGTAGAGGCCCAGCAGCGCCGGCGGCACGTGGAGCTCGTTCGACAGGTACAGCGGCAGAAACGTGCTCAGACCGAGCTGCGTCATCGCGCGGATCCCCGAGACCATCGCCAGGACGAGCAGGCGGCCGTTCCTCACGAGCACCCGCAGGCCCCGCAGGTAGTCGGGCGCGGCGAGGGCCCGCGGGGGCGGCGCGCTGCGCTGCCGCTGGACACGGTCCATCATCCGCATGATCCCCAGCGTCAGGAGCAGGCCCGCGGCGACGGTGACCACGAGGACGCTGCGCCAGGTGAGCGCGGCCAGCAGCAGCCCGGCCGCCAGCGGCGTCAGGGTGTCCCCGAGGTTCGCGCCCAACTCGTGCAGCGCCAGGCCGTAGCCGCGCCGGGCGGGGTACATCGCGGAGATCGCGGTGATGGCCGCCGGATGCCAGAGGAAGTTGCCGATGCCCACCAGCCCGACGCAGACGAGGATGAGCGGATAGCTCGAGGTGGCGGCGATGAGGAGGTAGGGGACGGCGGCCCAGGCCAGGGCCAGGCTCATGAACAGGCTGCGCCTGCCCAGGGTGTCCACGATCACGCCGGCCGGCAGGTTCACCAGCGTGCTCATGAACTGGCGGACCGAGATGATCAGGCCGACCTGGCTGTAGGTCAGGCCCAGGTCCCGGGCCGCGAACGGCAGCAGCACGTAGAACGCCGCGGAGTAGGCATGCGTCATCGCATGGCCCGCGCCGATCGCCCACATCCCGGCGTTGGTCCGATCAGGCTTGGGGACGCGCCGCCACACGCCCTCCAGCACGGCGTTCACGGTGCGCGGATGCCTGCTCGCGTCCTCGCCATCTGACCCGACGTATCTTTTGGGCCGCGAAGAGAGTTCCTTCACGCGCGGCGGAATCACCCTCTCACGGCGCGCGTTAGGCCGGCAAAGCGCCGCGCCGGCGGCGCGAGGCGCGAGATCCCGGGGCTCCCGGGAGACGGGGATGACGCGAGTTTGATAGACCGGACCGGATAGACGTTCCCCCGGGGGTGCGCTAGCCTCCAAGCATCATGGCCGCGGCGGGGGCCGCGGGGGGAACGTGAGCCGCATGAGACTCAGGGAGTGGGGCGCATTCTGGCTGCTGGGGGCGATCTGGGGATCGTCCTTTCTGTGGATCAAGATCGCCGTCGCGGAGATCGGCCCCGTCACGCTCGCGGCCTTGCGGCTCCTCTTTGGCCTCGCCGGCCTGCTCCCTCTCGCGTGGATGCGGGGGCAGGCGATCCCCCGCGACCGCGGTCTCCTGATCCGCTTCCTGGCGCTCGGCGTGCTCAACACGGCGCTGCCCTTCGCGTTGATTTCGTGGGGCGAGACCCGGATCGCCTCCGGCCTGGCCGCCATCCTCAACGGGTCGACGCCGCTGTTCACGCTGGTCATCGCCCATTTCTGGCTGCGCGACGAGAAGATCACCCCGCGCCGCGCGGCGGGCCTGGCCCTGGGGTTTGTGGGCGTGGTCGCTCTGATGAGCCGCGATCTGGGATCGCCGGCGGGCCTGGGGAGCGCGTGGGGGCAGGCGGCCGTGCTGGCGGCCTCCTGCAGTTACGCGGTGGCGGCGACGTTCGCCCGGGCGTCCCTGCGCGGCCAGCCGCCGGTGCTCCAGGCCACGGCCTCGGTGTTCATGGCCGATGCCGTGCTCTGGCTCGCCGTGCCGGTCGCGGAGTGGCCGCCGCGCCTTCCGCACCTGCCCGGCACATGGCTCGCTCTCGGGTGGTTGGGGCTGCTCGGCTCCTGCGTCGCGTACCTGCTCTACTACTATCTGATCAACGCGTGGGGCGCCACGCGCGCCACCATCGTGACGTACGCGTTCCCGGTCATCGGCCTGCTCTTGGGGGTCGCGGTCCTTCGCGAACCGCTCACCGCACGGCTGGTCGTCGGCACCGCGCTCATCGTGGCCGGGATCGCGACGGCCACCCGCGCTCCGGCCGCCAGGAGTTGACGCCGCAATGATCGAACGTGCAGGCATGAAGCGGGTGTCGGGCGCGGCGGGCTATCTCCTGGTGGACGTCATCGTCGGCCTGGCCCTGTTCGCGTTTGTCCTCCTGGCGATCTACCATCTGTACGGACCGACGTTTGCGCTGTCCCAGTCCATCAATGACCGGCTGGCGGCTCAGCAGGACACCCGGCTCGCCCTCGATCGGGTCGCCCGCGCTCTGCACGAGACGACGTCGGCCTATGGGCGGTTGAGAGTCTATCCGGCCGACGCGGGGTGCGCCGGCGCGTTCGAGGGGTGTATCGCCTTCGTCACCGCCCGAGACACCAACTGCACGGGCACGTTTCAGCTGATCGACGGCGCGCCGAACTGGCAGGCGACGCTGTACCTGTGGCGGGACACCCAGGCGAATGAGCTCCGGCTGCGGTGCGATCCGAGCACGACGTTTCCGGTCACCAAGTGGCCCCCGCCCGCGCTCGAGCCGTATGCGGTCATCGGGACCCACGTGGCCGCCATCTCCATCAGCCTGCTGCCCGCGGACAGCCCGCACCCGACGGCGGTCGCGATCGCGCTCCAGGAGCAGTCTCCAACGTCGACGCGCCGATCCCCGGCGTCGTTCTTCAACGAGACGGTCTTCTTGCCCCAGAATCGGTAACGCGCTCGGTTTCTACTCCGGCGGGCCTGGCGTGACGGCGTCAGTCGTGCCCGGGGTGGCCGCCGTCATGGTCGTGGCCGTCGCCGTGCCCGTGGTCGTGATCCCCTTGGTGCTCGTGCCCCTCGTCGTGGTCTCCGTCGTGCCCGTGGTGTCCGTCGTGGTCCTGTCCTCCGCCGTGCCCGTCTTCCCCGTCATGCTCATCGTGGTCCCCGTTCGTTTCCCCGAAGGAGCCGCCGGACCCCCCGGTGCCGGTGGGTTCGCCCGCCGCCGGGGCGTTCGCGCCGCGGGCGTCCTGGTTGCGTCCGTACTGGTCGCAGGACTGCGGGGTGCAGTCCGCGTAGGCGAAACGGGGAAAGGCCCAGAACGTGATGGTGAGCAAGGACAGGGCAACCAGAAGGCGTCTCATTGTTCCCCCTCACCGCCTCGGTAGACCCGCGGAATAATATGTTGTAGGTGCCGCTTCCACCGCTGGCTTTTTGGTGGCGTGCGCAATTCGACGCGAACGCCCGTTCTCCTCCTACGCGCGTTCGATCCTTGCCCCTCCCCAAACCTAAGCCGCGATCACTCCGGCATGGGCCCATGGATCCGCCGCCGGCGCCGCGTGGGCGCGATCTTCTTAGATAGTGCCAAGATCCTTCTTTGGAACGTAGCGTCGATGTGCGTCCCGCCCTACGATGATCTTGAGAGTGCCAGCGCGCCATCAGGCGACCTGCCAGGGGGGCCCCATGGGAAGGCAAATCCTCATTGCTCTGGTGCTCGCCGCCGCGATTGCCGGCACCGCGGCCGCGGCCCAGGCGGCCACGTACGACATCGCGTCAGATTTTTCCGCCGCGTCCAACCCCAACGGCGTCTGGTCCTACGGGTTCGCCCCCACCCCCGTCATCACGCCTGGGGTGCCGCCGGCGTTGGTCCTTTATGACCAGAGCGGTCCCACCTCGTGTGGAGGCAGCAATCGCCCATTCTGGGATAGTTCGGTCGTGCAATCCTCGGGTGCGCCGGCGGTTTTCGACAATCCGACCGGCAGCCCGATCGGCTGCGGAATCTATGTTCATCCCGCGCACACCGCCGGCTTTCATCCGGGGCAACAAGATCAATTCAGCATCTATCGCTTCACGACGCCCAGCACGGGGAATTACGCGCTTGATGCCACATTCATGGTCCTCGACCCCGCTACCGGCGGGACCGATGTCCACATCCTGAACAAC
>VBAK01000051.1 GCA_005882275.1 Candidatus Segetimicrobium genomatis | reverse complement strand
TGACACGGTGAGACGCCTGCTCGCCGTGTAGAGGAAGAGATGCTCCGACCCCCCATCCGTGCGCGTGGTCACGGCTACGAGAATTCTGCGTGCGTCGACCGGCTCGACAAAGACTCGTCCAACCAGAGTCAGGTGCTCCTTGTCGGCGGGCGCACCGCCCCGCACCGCCGTGTGGTATGCGAGACCTCCTCCGGCCACCAAGAGCAACCCAACGTAGACGTGGGCTGTGCGACGCAAGCTGCCTCCGCTGACTCGCGGTCCTGGCTGTCAGGGTCCTGCGGCGCGCAGCGCCGGCACGTAGTGATCCACCAGCAGCGCCGCGAACAGCCACATGAGATAGGTCACCGAGAATCGGAATACCCTGAGCGGCAGCTCCTCGCGCGCGGTCATCTTGAGCGCCAGCGCGTAGTAGAGGAACCCGGCGTTGAGGAGCAGCGCGGCGGCGAGGTAGACGAGGCCGCTCATGCGCGTCAAGTACGGCATCAGCGTCACCACCACGAGCAGCACGGTGTAGAGCAGCACCTGCAGGCGCGTGTAGGCGACGCCGTGCGTGACCGGCAGCATCGGGATGCCGGCGCGCGCGTAGTCGTCGCGGCGCGCGATCGCCAGCGCCCAGAAATGCGGCGGCGTCCACACGAAGATGATGAGCGCGAGCAGCAGCGCGTTCGGGTCGATGCTGTCGCTGACCGCCGCCCAGCCGAGCAGCGGCGGCGCCGCTCCGGCCGCGCCGCCGATGACGATGTTCTGCGGGGTCGCGCGCTTCAGCCACACCGTGTAGACCACCGCGTAGCCGATGAGGGACAGGAAGGTGAGCGCGGCGGTGAGGAGGTTCACGAGAAAGGCGAGAACGCCCATGGAGCTGACGCCGAGAAGCGCGGCGAAGGCGAGCGCCTGGCGCTCCCCGAGTGCCCCGCTAGGCAGCGGCCGCGCGCGCGTGCGGGCCATCTGCGCGTCGATGCGCCGGTCGAGCACGTGGTTGATCGCGGCGGCGCACGCGGCGGCGAGCGCAATGCCGAGGTTGCCCCACACGAGAGCGTCGAGGGGCGGGAGCCCGGGACTCGCGAGGAGCGTGCCCACCACGGCCGTGAACGTGATGAGCGCCACGACCTTGGGCTTCGTCAACTCGAGGTAGCGGCGCCACAGCGCCGACGCGGCCGGTGCATAATTCGGTGTCGTCGCCAAGGGATGCGCAGCCTAGCAGATTCGAGTTCGGCCTCAGCGCGTACTGAGCGATCGCAGCAGCGCGAGGGTTGCGAGCAGGAGCAGCGCGGCTCCCGCCGTGTGCGCCGTGGCGAGCGACAGCGGAAACGCCTTGAGCACCATGGCGACGCCGATGAGGAGCTGCAGCCCGAGCGCACCCAGCACCGCCCAGGCCCGCAGTCGCGCGCCCGCGAGCCCGCCGCGGTGCCGCAACACGTGCAGCGCGGCGAGGGTGAGCGCCGCGGCCGCGATCAGTGCCCCGAGGCGGTGGGTGACGTGGATGGCGGTGCGCGCCGGGTTGTCGAGCACGCCGCCCTCGTAGTTGGTGTTGAGCGGGTGCGAGAGCGCAAAGGCGCTTCGGTAATCGGTGTGCGGCCACCACTGTCCCTGGCAGGTGGGAAAATCGAGGCACGCGATCGCCGCGTAGTTGCTGCTGGTCCAGCCGCCGAGCGCGAGCTGAAGGGCGAGCGCCGCGAGGGCGAGGACCGCGAGCTGCCGGCCGCTCACGATCGGGGAGGCGCCGCCGCCGCGGATCGCGCGGCCAGCGCTCTGCAGCGCCGTCGCGCCCCAGGAGCTTTTCGGGAGCGAGAGCACGAGCCACCAGAGGAGCCCGAGTGTCGTCAGGCCGAACAGCAGGTGCAGCGTCACGACGAGCGGCGTCAGCCGCCACGTCACGGTGAGCATCCCGAGGATCGCCTGCACGATCACGGTGGCGAAGAGCGCGAGCGCGAGCGGCACGCTCGCGACGCGCGCCCGCCGCGCGCTGATCGCGAGCGCGGTGATCACGAGGATGACGAGAGCGAGCGCGCCCGCCGCATAGCGGTGGGTCATCTCGCGCCATGCCTTGGCGGGCGCCAGCGGCCGCCCGGCCCAGGCGGCCGGCGTGTCGGCGCTGCGCTCGGCGCCGGGCGGTATCAGGTGGCCGTAGCAGCCGGGCCAGTCGGGACAGCCGAGCCCGGCGGCGCTCAGACGAACGTACGCGCCCAGCACCACTACGCTGAAGCATAGCAGCACGCCTGCAACGGCCAGGCGGCGCATCCAGCGGGCAACCGGCATGGGTGAGGTGGACTCCCTGCGTGTGTCAGCCGATGTGCGACAGCTTCAAGAGCTTCTTCAGGTCCTCGAGCAGACCGTGCGGATCCCGGCGGGCATCGTAGCTCATCATCAGGTTGCCGAGCGGATCGACCACGAACAACACGTGCTCGCGTGCGGGCGAGGGAAACTCCTCGAGGAGCCGCCTCGCATCCTCGCCGCTCGCATCCAGAGCGAGGAGCCCGGGGTGCTCGCTCGCGAGGAATGAGCGGGCGCAGCAGTCGCCGCTGGCGAGGAATACGCGCTCGACCCGCGTCATGTCATTGTTGAGCGCGAGACGCGTCTGGCGCATCACGTAGAGCGCCTGGCGGCAGGAGGCGTCGCAGGCGCCGCTGCCGACATACACGAGCGACCAGCGGTCGCGAAACGGCGCGCCCGGGGCCGCCGCGGCAGCGTGCGGGTCGGGCTGCGCATCGTGCGAGCCGGCGCCGGCATCGGGCACGAGGCTCACGCGCGGCAGCGCAAGCTGCGGCAGGGCCCGTGGGGGCAGGATCAGCACGCCGTGGTTCACGAGGTGCGCCGGGCGCCAGGCGGCGCCGTAGTAGGTGAAGAAGGCGACGGCGAGAGGCAGCAGGAAGAGCGCCGCGAGCGCCGCCAGCGTGCGCAGGTTCCGCGCGCGGAGCTCGCCGGCCGCGCGGCTCACGGGCGCACCGCTTGGCGCGCGCGCGTGCTGAGCACGGCCCACCCCACGAGGGCGAGCGCCGCGAAGATCCACCACTGGATGGCGTACGAGAAATGCCGCAGCGGCGGCAGCCCCGGCGGCTGCCAGTCGCGCACGTAACCGTAGGATTCGCCGGGATCGAGCAGCAGAATGCACGCCGCGAGCGGCTCGGCGAGCGCCGCCCCGAGCTCGGCGGACGTCGGATAGCTCGTGACCTTCGGCCACGTAGCGCTCGCCCCGGGCGCCGCGCGGCCGCTTGCGAGGCCCGGGCTCGGCAGGTCGGCGATGCGTCCGGTGAGGGTCACGGGGGCGGTTGGCTCGATGGTGGCATTGGGGCCGAGGGTGACGTCCGGCAGTCGGGCGCGGCTGCCCGTGAACGGCACCCAGCCGCGATCGACGAGGAGCGCGGGCGCTCCGGCGCGCAGCAGGGGCGTCACTACGTCGTATCCGGCGCGTCCGCGGTGAGTGCGGTTGTCGAGCAGGAACTGGTGCGCGCCATCGAGGCGCCCTGTGACCCGGACGCGCTGGAAGAGGGCTACCCCGGCGGGATCGAGCGCATCGAGATCGAGAAGGCGTTCGGCGCCCCGCGCGAAGCGCGTCCATGCCTCCTGCCGCTCCGCTCCGCGATGCCATTGCCAGAAACCGAGCCGCACGCAGAGTGCGGCGAGCAGGAGCGCGACGATCGTCGCGGCGGGAGAGGGGGCGAAGCGCCGCTCAGCGGCGCGGGGCTCGGCCGGCATGGGCTCGCTCCGCTGACATCGGCGACCTAAGGGACACGCCGCCGCGCGGCGGCGCTACACTGCCTCCCGCCATGCGCTCGCTCATCTCGCTGCTCATCTTCGCGACTCTCGCGGCGATCCTCGCGAGCCTCGGCTTCGGGCTGTTTCATCTGTCGCGCGGCGGTGCCGACGATTCGCGCAAAATGGCGCGCGCCCTGACCGTTCGCATCACCATGTCGCTGATGCTGTTCGCGCTGCTGATGCTGGCCTGGTACCTGGGGCTGATCTCGCCCCACGCCCTGCGGTCCGGCAGCGCGCCGCCCCATCCCTAGGAAGCGCGTCCTGTCCGCCTCCCGCTGCCTGCCGCGAGGTGAGCGCTCATCTACAGCCAGTAGACGAAGATGAACAGGGCGAGCCACACCCAGTCGACGAAGTGCCAGTACCATGCGACCGCCTCGAACGCGAAGTGCCGGTCGGCGCTGAAGTGCCCGCGCAGCACCCGCAGCCAGATGACCGTGAGCATGATCGCGCCCAGTGTTACGTGCAGGCCGTGGAAGCCGGTGAGCATGAAGAACGTCGAGCCGTAGATGCCGGTCGAGAGCCTGAGGCCCAGCTCCCGGTAGGCCTCGCCGTACTCGCGGGCCTGGAGGCCGACGAACGTGAACCCGAGGAGGAACGTCAGCGCCAGGAACAGCGCCAGCCGGCCGCGCCGGCCGGCGCGCAGCGCGAAGTGGGCGAAGGTGACCGTGAGTCCGCTGGTGAGCAGGATCGCGGTGTTCAGCGCGGGTACGCCGATCGCGGGAATGACGCCGAAGGTAGAGTCGGCCCGGCCGCCGACGTGCCCCGGGCCGTTGGTCGGCCAGACGGCCTCGAACTGCGGCCAGAGGATGAAGTTGCTGAACACCTTGACACCCTCGCCGCCGAGCCACGGCACCGCCAGCACGCGCGCATAGAACAGTGCGCCGAAGAACGCGGCGAAGAACATCACTTCCGAAAAGATGAACCACATCATCCCCATGCGGAACGAGCGGTCGACCTGCAGGTTGTAGACGCCGTGCTGATTCTCGCCGATCACGGTTGAGAACCAGCCGAAGAACATGTAGGCGAGCAGCACCGCGCCGGGCAGGAGCGACCACGCGCCGGTCCAGTCATTCAGGTAGCCGATCGCCCCCAGCATGATGGCGAACAGCGCGATCGAGCCGCGGATCGGCCAGGGGCTGCCGGGAGGGATGAAGTAGTGACTGCTGTCGGGGGCGTGTGCTCTCGCCATGTCGTTGGACTTTCCTGCTGCGCCTCGCGTGTGCCTAGCGTCGGCTGACGCGCGAGGATTCGTCGTAAAACGTGTACGCCAGTGTGATGAGATCGATGTGGCGCGGCAGCGCCGGATCGATGAAGAAGCGCACCGGCATGTCGCGCCCCTCGTTGAGCCGGAAGTGCTGGGGCGAGAAGCAGAAGCATTCGGTCTTGTGGAAATACGCGGCTACCTCCGAGGGCGCGATGTTGGGCACCGCCTGCGCCACGGTGTCACGCCCAGTGAGGTTGTGCGCGTAGAACTGCGCAGTGTAGAGCTGCCCGGGGTGCACTTCGACGGTGCGTACCACGGGGCGGAACTCGAACGTGCCGGAGCTCGCGACGTCGCCGAGGAATTCCACCGTCACGGTGCGCGTCACGTCCGGGCGCTCGACGCCCACGGCGCGCTCGAGGAGCTTGCTCTGATCGCCGTAGCCGGTGACTGAGCACAGCACGTTGTACAGCGGCACCAGTGCGAAGCCGAAGCCGAAGCTGCCGGCCGCCATGGCCAGCAGCTGCCACAGTAGATGGCGGTTTTCGCGCCGCGGGTCGCTCATGGCCAGCCGCGCACCAGCGTCATGACGATGAAGCCGAAGTAGAAGGCCGCCGCGATCAGCGCGAGCAGCAGCGCGCTGCGCCGTATGCGCCGGCGCCGCGGGTCCTCAGCGGTCGGCGCCGCAGGCGCGGTGCTGGTGTGCGGCTGCATCAGTGCTCCGCGCCGCGTGCGATGACCGCATCCGAGGGGGGCGTGGTCCAGGAGTGATACGGCGGCGGTGAGGGCAGCTCCCACTCCAGTCCATGCGCGCCCTCCCAGGCCTTCTTGCCGACGCGCTCGCCGGAGCGCACGCACTTCCAGATGATGTACGGGAACAGCAGTTGCGCCAGGCCGAAGCCGAAAGCGCCGATCGAGGACACCATGTTCCAGTCGGTGAACTGCACCGCGTAGTCGGGAATGCGGCGCGGCATACCCGCAAGTCCCAGGAAGTGCTGCGGGAAGAACAGCACGTTCACGAAGATCGCCGACAGCCAGAAATGCCAGGTCGCGAGCTTCAGGCCGTACATCCTGCCGGTCCATTTCGGCAGCCAGTAGTACACCCCCGCCATGATGCCGAAGACCGCCCCCGGCACCAGTACGTAGTGAAAGTGCGCCACAACGAAGTAGGTGTCCTGGTACTGGTAGTCGGCCGGCACGATCGCCAGCATCAGGCCGGAAAAGCCGCCGATGGTGAACAGGAACAGGAAAGCCAGCGCGAACAGCATCGGTGGCTCGAAGGTGAGCGAGCCCTTCCACATGGTCGCGGTCCAGTTGAACACCTTCACGCCCGTGGGCACCGCGATCAGCATGGTCGACAGCATGAAGAACAGCTGCGCCGCGAGCGGCATGCCGACCGTGAACATGTGATGTGCCCAGACGATGAAGGACAGGAAGGCGATCGAGGTGACCGCGTACACCATCGCCTCGTAGCCGAACAAGGGCTTCCTCGAGAAGGTCGGAATGACCTCCGAGACGATGCCGAACGCCGGCAGGATGAGGATGTAGACTTCCGGGTGGCCGAAGAACCAGAAGATGTGCTGGAACATCACCGGGTCACCGCCGCCGGCGGCGGTGAAGAAGGTGGTGCCGAAGAAGTGATCGGTGAGCAGCATGGTCACCGCGCCGGCGAGCACCGGCATCACCGCGATCAGCAGGTAGGCGGTGATCAGCCAGGTCCACACGAACAGCGGCATGCGCAGCAGCGTCATGCCCGGCGCGCGCATGTTTACGATGGTGACTATGACGTTGATGGCGCCGAGAATCGAGGAGGCGCCCATCAAGTGGATCGAGAAGATCAGCATCGGGAAGGACGCCCCGGTCTGCAGCACCAGCGGCGGGTACATGGTCCAGCCGCCCGCGGGCGCCCCACCGGGCACGAACAGTGACGACAGCAGCAGCGTGAACGCGAACGGCAGGATCCAGAAACTGAAGTTGTTGAGGCGCGGCAGTGCCATGTCCGGCGCCCCGATCTGCATCGGAATCATCCAGTTTGCCAGTCCCGTCCACGCCGGCATCACCGCGCCGAAGATCATGAGCAGCGCGTGCATGGTGGTCATGGAATTGAAGAACTGCGGATCGAAGAACTGCAGGCCGGGCTTGAAGAGCTCGAGCCGGATGAGCATCGCCATGAAGCCGCCGATGAAGAACATCGTGCCGGCGAAGATCAGGTACATCGTGCCGATGTCTTTGTGGTTGGTCGCGTAGACCCAGCGCCGCCAGCCGTGCGGCTTGTGGTCGTGGTCGTGAGAGGCAGCGGGTGCGAGCGGCTCGGCCATGTGCGCTTCTCTTTAGAGCGTTTGAGGCTGATCAGGAAGCGGTCGCCGGAGATGCGGTCGTGGCCGCCGCGGGCGCGGCAGAGGGCGTTACCGCGGGCGCGGCGGGCGGTGCGGCCGCCTGCTTCTGCTCGGCGGCCTTGTCCTTGAGCCAGGTGGCGAAGTCCGCCTTGGAGCGCACGTCGACCACGATGGGCATGAAGGCGTGATCGCGGCCGCACAGCTCCGCGCACTGGCCGCGGTACAGCCCCGGCTTATCCGTGTCCACCCTGAACCAGGCTTCGTTCACGAAGCCGGGGATCGCGTCTTTCTTGACGCCGAACTTCGGCACCCACCAGGAATGGATGACATCCGCCGCGGTGACCAGCAGGCGCACCTTGGTGCCGACCGGCACGACCAGTGGGTGATCGACGTTGAGGAGGTAGTGCTCGACGGTGTTGGGATCGATCCCGGAGAGCAGCTCGCGCGCCGCATCGCTCTTGCGGTCGAGGCGCGAGTAGTAGGCCACGCCGTCGTCGAGGTAGTCATATTGCCAACCCCACTGGAAGCCGGTGACCTTGATGGTGAGCTCGGTCTTGGTCGTGTCCTCGATTTCCACCAACGTCCGCGCCGCCGGCACCGCCATGGCGATCAGGATGATCACCGGCACCACGGTCCAGATGCATTCGACCTTGGTGTTGTGGACCAGGGTACCGTCGGGGATCGCGCCCCTGGACTTGCGGTAGGTGATGATGGACCAGACCATCGCGCCGAACACCACCACAGCGATGGCGACGCACACCCAGAAGATCTCCATGTGCAGGTCGTAGATCTTGCGGCTGATCTCGGTGACCCCCCGGGGCATGTTGAGCTGGCTCCAGCCTGAGTCAGCCTGGGCCGCGGGGAAGCCGGACGCCGCAGCGGCAGCTAGGGCGAGCGGGGCGAGCTTTGCGCTAATCATCGTTACGTGCCTTACAGCGCGCACCCCGACCGTTGCAGGCGGCGCATCTCAAAAAAAACGGACCAGCTCCGCCTGAAGGCCCTGGGGCCTACGGCCAGGAGGGCGACTCGTTGACGCGGCCGATGAGACGCTGCAACCGCAGCGCCAATCCACGCCGCTCCTCTTCCGTGAGAAAGCTGCCCAGCTCGCATTGGCGGCCGTGCGACTCGATGGTGAGCCGGCTCGGGTGCTGCTGAGCTGCGGAGCGGCGCAGTTTAACCTGCGCCCAATGCCGCGGGAACACGATCCGTGAGCAGCGCTCGCGCACCCGCGATTCGATGCTCACGTCGGCGTCGGTCACGGTAATGGTCTGGCGGTGGAAGCGGCGCTCCATGGACAGTTTGAGGGCCCAGCCGAGCAGCGCCATCTCGAGCCCGGCGAAGGGCAGGACCGGCCAGAAGCCCTTCATGGCGAGGAACGCGCCGACCCCACATGGGAGCACGCAGGCGCCGGCAAAAAACACCTGCGCCCCGCGCACGCTGAGCGAGCAGTTCGGGCAGATCTCGATGCGCAGTGGTTCGCGGTCCACGGGCGTCACGATGGTAACGCGCAACGGCCTTTATTCAAGTCGCCTCAGACTAACTTTGTCAGCGGGCATCCTTTCGGGTTTAGAAGCGACCTGCTGCCGACCCGACTTCTGCGGCTCGCGAGAGTGCAGTTCGACAATTAGGCCGTGCTCGCGGTCGTTTGTGCATCCCACCACAGGTGCCGCAGCCCGGGAAACGTAGCGTGCCAGCGGTCCATCGTGAACCCCGACACCGTCACAACGGACTCTCCGCAGCCGCGATAGCAAGTCCTTGAATGCACGGCCGGAATCGCGATCGGCCTCTGAATTTGCGGGGATTTGTTAGGGGATCCCCTACTGATCCCCTACCTCCACTTACAAGGGGTAGAATCTCTCTCGTCAGACGAGGCACTGCCTGTACTCCAACCGTCAGGAGGGAGACATGAGCGCTGTTTTACTCGCCGTGTTCAACGACTACGAGACCGCTGAGCGCGTGCGCGTGATGCTGGTCCGAGACGGGTTCCCTACGGATCGCGTCGAACTCACCGCCTCTTGTGACTTGGGCCGGGCCAGCTGCGAACCCGCCGACTCGCTGCACGGCAAATGCGTCCAGTACTTCCGCACACTGCTAAAAGGCGACGACGAGCGGCAGTACGCCGAAATTCTCGCCCAACGTGTCGCGAACGGAGCAGCGACTATTACCGTGCTTCCGCGTGGTGCGATCGAGACGGCACGTGCGACCGAGATTCTTCAGCAAGCTCATCCGGCAGACGTGGTGGGGCACGATCTCGCGAACCAGGGATGGGAGCACGCGGCTGCCAAGCATGAAGGCTATTGGGTTCAGCACGTCTGGCTCGAGAGCTCGCCCGAGACCGACTGTATCTACTGCCGTCTGTTCCCGGGCAGCTCGCACTGACTGCCCACCGACTAAGCGGCGCGTCGCGGCCGCGTGCGCAGCTTGGCCTACACTGGGGATCACCGAAAGTGTGGCGCGGCAAGCGTGAGCCTCAGCCGGTCCGTTTACGACAATGCCTTGGCCCTCAGCTTAGATATTTCCAATCATGGCGACATTGCTGCAAATAGCCGGTCTGCTGCTGTTCCTGGTTCTATGGGGCGTGGCCTGGCGCAGGCAGCCAAATCTGGCCTTCGGAATCTTTCTTGGTGTGGCAATCGCAGCAGTGGTAGCTGCAGTCGTCAGGCCCTTCGATATGCGCAGCGTGCCAATCTGGCTGCCGCCGCTGCCATTCGCAGTTGTCGCCATTTCCCTGCTCTGTTTTGGCATTTGGGCTTGGTTTTTGGGAAGAAACCGGTAGGCCAAAGCCCTTCTGAAGCCGCCTCGATCACCGAGCCAGAGCGCGACCTATGCTTCGACAGTCACCCGACGCGCACCTCGACCGCGCAGCGCGGCATCGCTCCCACGTTAGACAGCGCTCATCATATTTCGGATGATCTGCATGCCATGGGCGGCAAGGATTTTTCCGTGAGGCGCAGCTCCGAACGTCCTCCTCCGCAAGGTGGACTCTTGCAGGGGGCTTAGCGGATGGTGATGGCAGTTGCATTGGTCCTGCTGGTCGTTGGAACGATCCTGTTCCACTTCCTGAGCCCGTGGTGGTTCACGCCAATCGCATCCAATTGGAAGATGATGGATGACACGGTGAACATCACCTTCGTGGTCACCGGGATCGTCTTTGTGGCCGTCAACCTGTTCATGGCCTGTGCGGTCTTCCTGTACCGTCACCGCCAGGGACGACGGGCGGAGTACGCGCCCGAGAATAAAAAGCTCGAGTGGTGGCTCACGATACTGACGTCGATCGGCGTCGCTGCGATGTTGACACCGGGTTTGTTTGTATGGGCCAAGTTCGTCACCGTACCCAAAGGGGCCACGGCGGTAGAAGTGGTGGGTCAGCAATGGACATGGAGTTACCGTTTTCCCGGGCGTGACGGGGTATTGGGCAGCACTGATGCCAGGCTCATCACTCCTGACAACCCGTTCGGCATCGATCCAAACGATCCCAGGGGCGCAGACGACATCTTGATATCGGGCCCCGAGCTGCATTTGCCCATCAACAAGCCGGTCAAGATGTTGCTGCGCTCCAAGGACGTCAATCACCAGTGGGCCGT